>JBGPFE010000005.1:0-136654 GCA_041483135.1 Gammaproteobacteria bacterium
AACGAGCCGGTATCGACGTGCAGCCAATCGACGCCGACCGCGACCGCACCCCAAATCGCCACCATATTAAAAATTTGCGCCAGAATCGGCATTGAAATCATGCCGGCCCATAGTCGCGGACGTATCACGCGCTTGAGCGGGTCGACGCCGATCATCTCCATCGAGGCCAACTGCTCGGTGGCTTTCATCAAGCCGATTTCGGCGGTCATCGCCGAGCCGGCGCGGCTCGCGAACAACAGCGCCGACACGACCGGCCCCAGTTCGCGCACCAGCGACAGGGCCACCAACACCCCGAGCGCGGATTCAGAACCGTAGGTCTTGAGCGTCTGATACCCCTGGAAACCGAGCACCATGCCGACGAACAGCCCCGAGACCAGGATGATGATCATCGACAGGACCCCGGTAAAGTAAAGTTCCCGGATGATCAGGTGGAGGCGGCGAAAACTGGTCCCCGAATGCAGCAGCGTTAAAGTGATAAAGCGCGTCGCGTAGCCCAGCCGCAGCACGCTGTCGATCACGTGATGGCCGACAGTACGGACGTTGATGATGGCCCCGCGGTTAAACAAGCTCGAGTTCCTCGCTGTATGCCCGGCTCGGGTACTGGAACGCGACCGGGCCGTCCGCCTCGCCCCACACGAATTGGTGGACCAGCGGATCCCGCGAGGCGCGCATCTGATCGGACGTGCCATGCGCAACCATGACGCCTTCCGACAGGTAGTAAACGTAATCGACGATATCGAGCGCCTCCTGCACGTCGTGGGTGACCACGATCGAGGTCGAACCGAGCGCGTCGTTGAGTTTTCTCACCAGGTTGCGGATCACGCCGAGCGATATCGGGTCGAGGCCGGTAAACGGCTCGTCATACATGATCAGCATCGGGTCGAGCGCGATCGCGCGCGCCAGCGCCACGCGCCGCGCCATGCCGCCCGAGAGTTCCGACGGCATCAGGCGGTGCGCACCGCGCAGGCCCACCGCATGCAGTTTCAGCATTACGACGTCGTGGATCATCGCTTCCGGCAAATCGGTGTGCTCGCGCATTTGAAACGCCACATTGTCGAATACGGACAGATCGGTGAACAACGCGCCGAACTGGAACAACAAACCCATGCGCCGGCGCATCCGGTACAAACCTTCGCGGTCCAGCCCGTGGGTCGACTGGCCGTCGACCCTGACGTCGCCTTGCGTCGGCTTCATCACCCCGCCGATCAGGCGCAGCAGCGTAGTCTTGCCCGAGCCGCTGATGCCCATGATCGCCACCACCTTGCCACGCGGAATGACCATGTCGATGCCGGTCAGGACCGGGCGTCGCTTGTCATAGGCATAACTGACGCCGCTGATTTCTACCAGGTTATCGGTTGCCACGGTCGGAGAGACTCTACCCCGCAAAACGATGGATTTTAAACAGTTAGCGCAATTATCACAATCAACGCTGATTGGCGTTCCAGGTGCACGCTGGCATCATATGGCATGGGAGTCCCTGTGCCCGCCATGCACTTCGACCTGTTCCACGAAATCGCGCAACCGCCGCAGCTCGCGCGCAGCGAGGCGCAGGCCTATGCCGACGTGCTGGCCGAAATCGAGCTTGGCGACGCGCTGGGTTTCAATTGCGCGTGGCTGGTCGAGCATCATTTCACGCGCGGCTATTCGCACTGCTCGAAACCGGAGCTGGTGCTCGCCGCCGCCGCACAGCGCACGCACCGTATCCGCCTCGGCCACGCGGTGGTTCCACTGCCTCTGCACCATCCACTGCATATCGCCGAGCGCATCGCCACGCTCGACGTCCTGAGCGGCGGCCGGCTCGAAGTCGGCGTCGGGCGCGGGTTTGCCCCGGCCGAATACGCAGCGTTCGGCGTGCCGATCGAACAAAGCCGCGCGCGCGTCGACGAGGCGCTCGACATCATCCTCGCCAGCTTCGCGCGCCGGCCGGTCACAATTCACGGCGCGAATTTCCAGTGCGACGCGCTCGACATCGTGCCGCATCCGCTGCAAGCGCCGCATCCACCGCTGTGGACAGCGGCGGTGAGCCCTGAAACCTACACATGGGCGGCGCGGCGCAAGCTCGGCGTGCTGGCGGGACCGTTCAAGCCATGGTTCATGGTCAAGCACGACATCGGGCACTACAGGCGCGCGTGGAGCGATGTCGCGCCGCCGCGCATCGGCATGACCGTCGGCGTGCTGTGCCTTGAGGACGGCAAGCGTGCGCGCGAGCTTGCCGAAACCGCGTTCAAGTGGTTCTATCAGGAATTGTTCCGGGCTACCTTGCCGGTGCTGGAGAAGCTGTATCCGAGCTACGAGCAGATCCACGAACTGGGGCGTTTCCGCGAGCTGATGAAGCTCGGTATTACGTTCGGTCTGCTCGATACCTTCGGCATGGCGGTGGTCGGCGACCCCGATGAATGCGTTGCCAAGCTGCGCAAATTTGAGGCTGCGGGCGTGACCAACCTGCTGTGCGCGGTCGGTGCCGGTGCGCTTGGCACCGAGGTCATTCGCGAATCGATGCACTGCATCGCGCGCCACGTGATGCCGGCATTTAAATCAGCGGTCAGCGATCAGCGATCAGCCATCAGCTAATCATTCAACGGTTAGAATGAGTGCCTGAGAATCGATTAGAGGCTGACGGCTGATCGCTGACCGCTCAAAGATGAAAGTCTTCGTCACCGGCTCCTCATCGCATCTGGCGCGCGCGCTGCTGCCGACACTGTGCGCGGCGCGCGAAGTCGAGCGCGTAACCGGCATCGACCTTGAGCCGCCGCATTTCAAGCACCCGAAATTCGCGGCCCATAGCGCCGACATCCGCGACCCCCGGTTCGAGCAATTATTGCGCGACCACGATGCATTGGTGCATCTCGCGTTCGTGGTGCTGCGCGGCCGCATGAGCCCGGACCAGATGTTCGAGATCAATGTCACTGGCAGCATGCGTGTGTTCCACGCCGCGCGCGCGGCCGGTATTGCCCGCCTGATCCATCTGTCGAGCGCGGCGGTTTATGGCAGCGGCATCCATCTCGCCGAGGATGCGCCGTTACGGCCGCTGTCCGATTTTCTCTACGGTGAGCACAAGGCGCTGCTCGAGACCATGCTCGCGATCGAATTTCCCCGCTGCGCGCGCTTGCGGCCGCACGTGATTCTCGGTCCGCATGCGCAACCGCTGCTGAAATCGCTGCTGCGGCAGCCGTTCTACCTGCGCCTGCCGCGGCCGCATCCCCTGTTCCAGTGCGTGCACGAGGACGATGTCGCCGCCGCAATTCTGCTGTGTCTGGGACGCGATGTCAGCGGTCCGTTCAACCTCGCGGTCGAGGAAAACCTTACCTGCCGCGAGCTGATCAGGCGCCGTCACAAAGTATCGCTGCCGTTGCCGCTGACGGCGGCGCGTGCCGGGTTGAAGCTCGCTTGGAAATTCTACGGCTGGGGCGGCGAGCCGGCATGGATCAACGGCTTGTCGCACTCGCTGACGCTCAACTGCCGGCGCGCGCTGGTCGAACTCGGCTGGCAGCGCCAATACGACCTGGCGGCAACGCTCAATACGGCCTGACGGCGAAGCCGTAGTGCTCGAGCATGCGCAGCGTCGGCGCCATGCGCTCGCGTACGAACTCACGACGCCGCGGGTCGGCACGCGCCGCACGCCGCCACCACGCGCCGCGCGTCAGGCCCGCCAGTTCGTAGAACTGCGCCGGCGGGTAGTAATAGCGCAGCACGAATTGCCGGAGCAATAAATCGAGCGCGATGTTGAGGCAGCTACGGTGGAGCGAACCGGTGCGTGTGAGGTACCGTTCGAGCTGTTCGCGCGCATAGGCAACGTGACGCGCCTCGTCGACGATGTGCAGCGCGCACATCTGGCGGATCAGCGGGTTGACCTCGCCGCTGCCGTGTTGGCGCAGATAGCGGTTGAACTTGTCGGGGATGTCCTCGCCGAGCGCGGTGGCGAGCCAGAACAACGGCCCCGTCACCGGCAACAGCCGGCCGGCGGCATCGGTGAGGCGCGGCCGGCGCCAGGCTCGCTCGGGCACCGGCAGATTGCTCGCCTCGATCAGCTTGAGGAACATCAGGCTGTGGCCCGCTTCCTCGCGAATTTCATGCAACAGGTAGGTGCGCTCCGCCGCGCTCAAGCTGCCGGCGAGAGAGCTGCCGAGGCGGTCGATAAATATGCTCTCGAGCCACAGGCCGCACAGGATCACGCTGATGAATTCGTACTGCGACAGGCGACGCTTGACGTCGTCGTGCAACGTCGCGAACTCGGGCAGGCCGCAAATCGAGATCGCCCGCGGCGGCAGCCAGTAGCTTCGGGTGTCAAGCGCCGACCAGTCGAGGCTGGTCAGCGGGTCGCGGTATGGCGCACTGTTATTGCTCAACTGTTGCAGCAGGGGTGTGTCGGCGCAGGGCATGGTATACGGCGGGTGTAACAGGCGGTTCGTTATTCTACCGCACGCCAGCGCGACCCCTTAATGCTATAAGATTACGGCATCCGTGTCGCGTCCATAAACCATGTCCGAAACCGCACTGCGTTTTTCAGGAGTTGCCAAAAACTATGGCCGCGTAGCTGCGCTGCACGAGGTGTCTTTCGAAGTCGCGAGCGGCGAGTTTTTCGGCCTGGTCGGCGTCAACGGCGCCGGCAAGACCACGCTGCTCAAATGCCTGCTCGATTTTTGCGACACCAACGGCGGCGGCATCGAGATCTTCGGCACGCCACACCGCCTGACCAGCGCGCGCCGGCGGCTCGCGTTCCTGCCCGAGCGCTTCAATCCGCCCTATTACCTGACCGGGGAGGATTTCATCCGCTACGTGCTCGAAATGCAGGCGGCGAGCTATGACCGCAACGAGGCCGAGCATATGCTGCATACGCTCGATCTAGGCCTCGCGGCGCTCAGTCTGCCGGTGCGCGCCTACTCCAAGGGCATGACGCAGAAACTCGGGCTCGCGGCATGCTTCCTCTCCCGCAAGGATCTCTACGTGTTCGATGAGCCGACCAGCGGTCTCGATCCCAAAGCGCGCGCGCTGCTCAAGGCCCAGTTGCGCGAGTTGAAACAACAGGCGCGCACGGTCTTTTTCACTTCGCATGCGCTCGCTGACGTGGCCGAGATCTGCGACCGCATGGCCGTGGTGCATGCGGGCATACTGCGCTTTGCCGGCACGCCCGTAGCGCTGTGCCGGCAGTTCGCAACCGACGATCTCGAGCAAGCCTTTCTGCGCTGTATCGAGAGTTCGCCGCAGCCGGCTTGAAACGCAACCGACACCCATGGCTATCAGGTTGGAAAACTATCTGGCAAAATAGCCAGTTAGGTTTAAGGGGAGCCACTTGGAAAAACCACAGGGCAAGCCGGATCTGCTGATCGTCGATGACGATCCGCTGATCAGCGATACGCTGAACTTCGTGCTCAGTCGCGATTTCAACGTTTACGTCGCCGAATCGCGCGCGCAGGTCAAAAGCCTGCTGCGCCAACTCGACACCCCGCCGCAACTGGCGTTGATCGATCTCGGCCTGCCGCCGACGCCGCATCGCCCCGACGAGGGATTCAAGCTGATCAACGAATTGATCGCCTACTCGCCGAACATCAAGATCCTGGTGCTGTCGGGACAGAACGACGAAACCAATGCGCGGCACGCGCGCACCTTGGGCGCGATCGAGTTCATCGCCAAGCCGTGCGAGCCGGAGAAGATCAAGGACCTGCTGCTCAAGGCGCTGCAGATCCGCGACGCCGAGATTACCGCCCAGGCCGGCGACGTGGGCCTGATCGGCAAAAGTCTGCTGATCGAGAAACTGCGCCAGCAAATCACCCAGTACGCGAACGCGCCGTTTCCGGTGCTGATCGAAGGTGAATCGGGCAGCGGCAAGGAGCTGATCGCGGCCGCGTTGCACCACCAAAGCCAGCGTGCGTCCAAGCCATTCCTGGCATTGAACTGCGCGGCAATCTCACCGAACCTGGTGGAGCCGACGCTGTTTGGCTACAGCAAGGGATCGTTCACCGGTGCCACCACGTCGCGGTCGGGTTATTTCGAGGACGCCAAGGACTCGACGCTCTTCCTCGATGAAATCGGCGAGTTGCCGCTCGAGTTGCAGGCGAAGCTGCTGCGTGTGCTCGAAAACGGCGAATATCAGCGCGTCGGCGAGACGCAAAGCCGAGTCAGCAACGCACGTGTCATTGCCGCGACCAACCGCGACATGCGGCAGGAAATCCGCAACGGCCGTTTCCGCGCCGACCTCTACCACCGGCTGTCCGTATTCACCATAAATATGCCGTCATTGCGCGACTTGGGAGAGGACAAACGCCTGCTGCTCGATCATTTTCGTGATTTTTACGCGCGCCAGGCGGCGGTCAAGACGTTCGATCTCGATGCCAAGGCGACGGATCTGTGGCTCGAATACAGCTATCCCGGCAACGTGCGCGAGCTGCGTAATATCGTGATTCGGCTCACCACCAAATACGCCGGTCAGCAGGTCAATACCGAGCAGTTGCAGGCCGAGCTCGACATGGAAAGCATGGAGATCGACCTGCCGGGACTGCCGATGGGCCAGGATTTCAAGTCGGTGCTGGAAGCAGCCAAGAAACACCTGCAGGTGCAGAAGAATTTCAATCTCGATCTCACCCTGCAGCAGTGGGAAAAAGGCTATGTCGAAGCGGCTCTGCTGATCACGCAGGGCAATCTGTCGCAGGCGGCCAAGCTGCTGGGCATCCATCGCACCACGCTGTACAGCCGCATGCAGAATTACGGCACGCCGGCCGAACCGCAGACCCCCCCGGAGTGAGCCGGCGTGCATCCGGCAAAATGGAAACACACTATGCAAGCCGGGCAAGGAATCGAATGACGCGAGCCAGCTGATGTACTACAACCATTTCGGGCTTACCCAGCCGCCGTTCCGTATCACTCCCAATACCGAGTTTTTCTACAGCGGCGGCAACCGCGGCCCCATCCTCGAAGCGTTGATCTACGCCATCGGCCAGGGCGAAGGCATCATCAAGGTCACCGGCGAGGTCGGCAGCGGCAAAACCATGTTGTGCAGCATGCTGCAATCGCGGCTGCCCGCCAACGTCGAGACCGTTTATCTCGCCAATCCCAGCGTCTCGCCCGAGGAAATCCTGCACGCGATCGCGCTCGAGCTGCAGCTGAAACCGCCGCGCGACGCCGGCCATCTCGAAGTCATGCAGATGCTGCACAACCACCTGCTCGAGCGCCACGCCCAGGACAAGCAGGTGGTGATGTTCGTCGAGGAATCGCAAAGCATGCCGATCGCGACACTCGAGGAAATCCGGCTGCTGTCGAACCTCGAGACCGCGCACAGCAAATTATTGCAGATCGTGCTGTTCGGCCAGCCGGAGCTCGAGGATAATCTGCGCCAGCCGCAAATCCGTCAGTTGCGCGAGCGCATCACTCACAGCTTTCGCCTGAGTCCGCTCAAGCCGGATGAGATCCGCGATTACCTTAACTTTCGCTTGCGTGCCGCCGGCTACCGCGGCCCGGACCTGTTTACTACCGCGCTCATAAATGCCATCGCCAAGGCGTCGGACGGGCTCACGCGGCGTATCAATCTGATCGCCGACAAGGCGTTGCTCGCCGCTTTCTCCGAGAACACCCATACCATCAAGCTGAAGCACATCAAAGCCGCGGTGCGCGACAGCGAATTCAGCACCTACGAGCCGCCGCAACCGCGGCTCAAGCCCGGGCTCGCTCTGTCGCTGTTTGCAATCGGAGCCGGCCTCGGCATCGCGCTCTACGCGCTGTTCCAGGCTTACCAGGCCGAGAGCTTGCCGGCGCCTGGGCCTGCCGCGACGACCACCGGGCAGCCGGCCGCGACTGAACCCGCGCCGGTCTCAGCTGCTGTCCCACCGTCGGTTACGCCCGACGCCAGTAACAGCAAGCCTGCTGCCGCCATAGTTGCTGCACCGCACAACCCCGCCTCTAAACTCGCAACAGCAACTGCTGCGACGACTTCCGGCGCGACAACGGTAGTGGCCCAGGAAAAACCGGTGCCAGCACCCGCACAGCCAATCAATAGACCAGAAAAACAGGTAGTTAGTGCAAACTCACCTGAACGCGCGAATGGCGCCGATGTGCTGGAAGCACGGCTCGCGACGACCGAAACCTGGCTGGCACAGCAGAACAAAAACACCTACAGTATCCAGTTGCTCGGCGCCGACAACGCCGGGCAGCTAAAGCATCACCTCAACGTCATTAGCAAATATGTTGAAATAAATGATATTTTTGTGTACCGTACTGTTGCGAAACAGAGACCGTCGCTGACCGTGCTGTATGGTTCTTTCAATGACCGCCGCAGCGCGCTTGAAGCGCTGGCCAAATTACCGGCGCCGTTGAAAGCGTACAGTCCGATTTTGCGGACGGTCCAAGGCATACGCACCGAGATCGCTCAACACCAGTCCTCCTGAGACGAGCTGGTCGCGATACCGGCACGTTATTTGCAGCATCATTTTCAACAGGGGGAACCAACCCATGGTTGCATTCCAAGCGCTCGGCCACGCGGGTCGTGGTACCGCTCGGCCCGGCTGTTGTGAAGATGCCCGCCTGCGTCGCATCTCAGCACTCATGGCTTGCGTGCTGGCGGCGTTGCTGCTTGCCGGTTGCTACAAACGCTCGGTGCTGCCGCAATCCGAAGGGCACATCACGACACCGGCTGCGAAACCCGCGCTGGCAGACGTGCCGCCGCCGGCACGCGTCAGCAGCTTCGTGCCGGAACCCAAGCCGGCGGTCAGGCCGCCGACCTACAGCGTGGTGGTGAACGAGGTACCGGTGAAGGAACTGTTGTTCGCGCTCGCACGCGACACCAGGCAGAACATCGACATCCACCCCGGCTTGCAGGGGCTGGTCAGCCTGAACGCGATCAATGAAACGCTGCCTGCAATCCTTGACCGCGTCGCTAAGCAGGTCAACATGCGCTACCGCATCGAGGGCAACACCATCATCGTGTCGCCCGACACGTCGTACATGAAGACCTACCGCGTCAATTACGTGAACATGACGCGCGATACCACGTCGACCATCGGCGTCTCGGGACAAATCCAGGCCGCCGGGGTAGCCACCAGCGGCGGCGGCGTCACGGCCGGCGGCAGCGGCGCCGGTTCGCAGCTCAATTCGTCGAGCACAGTGGTTAAAACGATCTCGAATAACAACTTCTGGGATACGCTGCGCGACAACATCCGCGCGATCCTGGCCTCCACCCGCAGCCAGAGCCTGACGGCCGAGCAGCGGGCCGAGCGCGCTGAGACGCAGCGCACCGCGCGCGAGGAACGTTTGCAGCAGGCCGAGGCCGTGGCGCGCGCCGGGCCCGCGGCTACTCAGCTGTTCAACACCGCGTTCGGCAGCCAGCCGTCGGCGATCCCGTTGGCGGGTGACACGCGGGATGACATCGTAGTCAATGCGGCCACCGGTACCATCAGCGTGCTCGCCACCGAAAAACAGCACGCGCTGATTCAGCAACACATAGACAGCATCACGCAAGCGTCGCAGCGCCAGGTGCTGATCGAAGCGACGATTGCCGAAGTGCTTTTGTCCGACCTCTATCAGGGCGGCATCGACTGGAGCCGGCTCGCAGTCAGCGGCGGCATCAACTTCACCCAATCATTGCTCAGCACCATCAGCGGCACCACGGTTTTCCCCGGCAGCATGACGATCGGTTATTCAAATCCGACGTCGAGCATCGGCAACATCGCCTCCACCGTCAAGCTGCTCAACCAGTTCGGTAACACGCGCGTGCTGTCGAGCCCGAAGATGATGACTCTCAACAACCAGACTGCGCTGCTCAAGGTCGTCGACAACACCGTCTATTTCACGATCGAATCCACGACAGTCACCACAGCCAGTGTCGCCGCGACGACAAACGTCACGACGACGCCCCAAACCGTGCCGGTCGGCGTGGTGATGACCCTGACGCCCCAGATCAACGTTAACGGCCAGGTCACGCTGACGGTGCGGCCGACCATTACGCGCATAAGTGGTACCGTCAACGATCCGAATCCCAGTCTCTGCAGCGATGCGATTGCGAAATCAAATGCCGGCAAATGCCTTGTCAACGCAGTGCCGAAAATAACGATCCGGGAGATGGAATCGGTGCTGCAACTGGTGAGCGGCCAGACCGCCATTCTCGGCGGCTTGATGCAGGACCTTTCCCAGTATAACCGCAGCGCCGTGCCGGGTCCTGGCAACCCCAGTAACACCGGGTTTCTTAGTGAACTATTCAGCGCGCGCGATGATCAACTCACCAAGTCGGAGCTGGTGATCTTCCTGCGCGCAACGGTGATTACCAGCCCGTCGCTCGAGAGCGACGATCTCAAATACTTCCAGCGATTCCTGCCGCAGCAGACGGGGACGCCCGCCGAATCGGTGCTTGGCGAGAAGACCGGCGCGACCAAATGAGTCTGCTGATGAAGGCCTTGGAAAAGGCCGCCAAGGACCGCGAGGATACCGATGCCGAGCGCGCCGCCGCCGCGCCCGCCGCCGCAACGGCGAGCGCTGCCGCGGCAAAGTCCGAACTCACGCTCGAGCCGGTAGCGCCGCAGCCAGCAGCGCCGCGCGAACCCTCGCTGGCACCGCGCCAGCCAGCCCGAGCCGCGCCAACGGCGCCTGCTGCGGCATCGCGCGAATCAGCGCAGGCTGCCACCGTAATCCGCGCCAGCCAGCGCGCAGCCGGCGGCGGCATCGGCGCCTACGTGCGCGAGCATCCATTGATCGTATTCGGCGCGCTTGCCGCGCTGTTTCTGATCGCCTACTACGCCTACCTCTTTCTGCAGCCGGGCACTCCGTTCAAACAGCCGCTGCGGCCGGCACAGCCGGCGTCGAGCGTGCCGGCGCCCACTCCCGCTGCCAGCGGCGGCACGGTCCCCGTAGCGCAGCCGCCAATCGCAATCACATCATTGCTGCCGCCCATGCAGGCAGGCGCCGACACGGGAAAACCCAAGCCGCAGGCACCACCGGCACCCTCTGCCGCGGCGGCGGTAAGTGCCGCTGCGCAAGCGCCCGCGGCACCCGTGCCGCCAGCCGCGCGCGACACGATCAAGGTCACCGCCGGCGGCGCGATGCCCGCCGTCAACCCGCTGCTTACGGAAGCCTACGTGGCGCTCAACGCCGGCAACCTCGAATCATCGCAGCGGCTTTATAACCAATTGCTGAGAAACGAACCCGGCAACATCGATGCTCTGCTCGGACTGGCTGCGATCGCAACGCAGCAGGGCGACGGCGACCAGGCCGCGAAACATTACCTCAAAGTGCTCGAGCTCGACCCGCGCAACACACTGGCGCAGGCGGGATTGATCGGCATGCTCGGCCGCGCCGACCCGCTCTCCGCCGAAACCCGCCTCAAGCAATTGATCGAGCGCGATCCGTCGGCCTACCTCTATTTCACGCTCGGCAACGTTTATGCCGACCAGAGCCGCTGGCCGGATGCGCAGCAGGCATACTTCCAGGCGCATCATCTGCAGCCCGACAATCCGGACTACGCCTATAATCTCGCGGTCGGGCTCGAGCATGTCGGCCAACCCAAAGCGGCGCTCAGCTTTTATCGGCGCGCGGCGCAGCTCGCCGCGGCCAAAGGCCGCGCCAACTTCAGCATCGCCGCCGCCCAGGAGCGCATCAGCAAGCTCGCCAAAGTCGTGGAGTAGCCCCTGTCCCGCCCCTCACGGCGCGATAGCGCGATTCGGCAGCGGGAGGAAGCACCAATGCAGCGCAACTCACTGTCCGTGGCACACTAAACTCAGATGGCCGAACAGCGCAAAAAACTGCGTTTAGGCGAACTGCTTATCCAGCAGGGGTTGATCACCCCCGACCAGCTCGGCATCGCGCTCGCCGAGCAGAAACAGAACAACATCCCGATCGGCCGCCAGCTGGTGCGCCTCGGCTTCATCACCGAAGCCGCGATCCGCGACATCATGGCGCGTACCGTCGGCCAGGAATCGATCGACCTTGCACAGGTCGTGGCCGACCCCGAAGCGCTGAAGCTGGTGCCGCAAGACTTTGCGCGTCGCCATCGCCTGCTGCCGATCGCTTATGACGCCGAAGAGCACCTGCTCACCGTCGCCACCACCGAAATCTTCAACATCGTTGCGCTCGACCAGCTGCGTGCGGCCATGGGCCCCAGCGTCGAGCTCAAGACCCAGCTCGCAGGTGAAGCACAGCTCGAAGACTATATCGATCAGTTTTACGGCCATGAGCTGTCGGTCGACGGCATCCTGCAGGAAATCGAAACCGGCGAAATCGACTACCAGAGCCTGCAAGCGGGCGGTGATGAATACACGCAGCCGATGGTGCGGCTCGTCAACGCGCTGCTGGTCGATGCCGTCAAGCGCGGCGCCTCCGACATCCACTTCGAACCCGAATATGCTTTCCTGCGCATCCGCTACCGCATCGACGGCGTGCTCGAAACGGTAAGAAGCCTGCATAAGACCTACATGCCGGGCATCACGGTGCGCGTCAAGGTGATCAGCGCCATGAACATCGCGGAAACGCGGGCGCCGCAGGACGGCCGCTTGTCGCTGACGCTGAACGGCCGGCCGATCGACTTTCGGGTTTCGACCCATCCGACGATCCACGGCGAGAACATAGTGCTGCGGATACTCGACCGCGAAAAATCGATCATCAGTCTCGACAAGATGAACTTGCCGAAGCCGACGCTGGCGAGGCTCAATTTGATGCTGGCGCGCCCCGAGGGCATCCTGATCGTGACCGGCCCGACCGGCAGCGGCAAAACCACATCGTTGTATTCGCTGCTGTCGCAGGTCAACGACGAAACCGTCAATATCATGACGATGGAGGACCCGGTCGAGTATCCGGTGACGCTGATGCGCCAGACTTCGGTCAACGATGCGGTGCGCATGGACTTCGCCGACGGCATCCGCTCGATGATGCGCCAGGATCCGGACATCATCCTGGTCGGCGAGATCCGCGATCACGATACCGCGGAAATGGCGTTTCGCGCCGCCATGACCGGCCATCAGGTGTTCAGCACTCTGCACACCAACTCGGCGCTCGGCGCGTTCCCGCGCCTGCTCGACATCGGTATCCAGCCCGACATCATGGCCGGCAATATCATCGGCGTGATCGCACAACGCCTGGTGCGCATGCTATGCATGCACTGCAAGGAAGCCTATGCGCCGACGCCGGAAGAGCGGCAGATACTCGGCGCGGCGGCTGAAAAAACAAATTACATTTACCGCCCGGTGGGCTGCTCCAAATGCCTCAACAAGGGCTACAAGGGCCGCAGCGCGGTGATGGAGCTGCTGGTGATGGACGGCGACCTCGATGAGCTCGTCGCCCGCCGCGCCACCGCAAAGGAATTGCGCGCCGCAGCGCTTGCCAAGAATTTCCGGCCGCTGGCGGAAGAAGGGATCGCCCGCGTGCTCGACGGCACCACCAGCCTCGCCGAGGCCTCGCGCGCGGTCGATCTTACCAGCCGGTATATATGATAAAAGTTTCGAGTTTCGAGTTTGGAATTTTAGGCATGAAACGCGAGCGAATATCTGCCAACCTGCAACTCGAAACCTGATTGATCATGCCTGCCTTCAAATATAAAGCCGTCGACAAAACCGGGCGCCCGGCGCGCGGCGCGCTTGACGCCGTGAACGAAGTCGATCTCGAGCTGCGGCTGCGCCGCATGGGGCTCGACCTGGTCACGTACCGCGAGGTCGACAAATCCGCCGGCGGCTTTGCCGGCGGCGGCAGCATCACACGCCGCGACCTGATCACGTTCTGCTTCGACATGGAGCAGCTCACGCGCTCCGGCATCCCGCTCATGGACGGTACCCGCGATTTGCGCGATTCGATCGAAAATCCGCGTTTTCGCGAGGTGCTCACGACACTGATCGAGGACATGGAAGGCGGCCGCATCCTGTCGCAGGCGATGTCGCAACACCCCTACGTATTCGACAACGTGTTCGTGAGCCTGATCCGCGCCGGCGAGCAGGCCGGACAGCTGACCAAAGTGTTCGAAAACCTCGGCAATACGCTCAAATGGGAGGACGAGCTCGCCTCCCAGACCAAGCGCCTGTTGATGTACCCGGCGCTGGTGCTGGTGGTGGTGATAGGCGTGATGATGTTCATGCTGATGTACCTGGTGCCGCAGGTGGTGCAACTGTTGAGAACCATGGGCATCGTGCTGCCGCTGCAGACGCGCATACTGATTTTCGTCTCCAACATCGTCGTCAACTACTGGCCGTTCGTGTTCGGCGTGCCGATAGCGCTCGCGATCGCGATAGCGTCCCTGGTACGCCAGAGCCCGAAGGCGCGATATTTGTGGGACCACACGAAACTGCATCTGCCGGTGACCGGTCCAATTCTGCAGAAAATCATAATGTCGCGCTTCACCAATTTCTTTGCCCTCATGTACCAGTCCGGCATCACCATTCTGGAGGCGATCAAGACCTCGGAGGAAATCGTCGGTAATCGCGTGATCGCCGACGGCCTGATGCGCGCCGGCGCGCAGATCAACGCCGGCGACAGCCTGACGGAAACGTTCCGGAACCTCGGCATATTCCCGCCGCTGGTTATCCGCATGCTGCGTGTCGGCGAAGCCACGGGCGCGCTCGACACCGCGCTGCTCAACGTCACCTATTTCTACAACCGCGACGTCAAGGAAGCAGTTGACAAGGGTCTCGCGATGCTCGGGCCGGTGCTCACCATAGTGCTCGGCGGCATGCTGGTGGTGATCATGTGGTCGGTGTTGGGCCCGGTGTATGATATTCTCGGCAAACTGAAGTTCTGACTAACCCCCTCATCGCAATGACGAATTCACCAGACCATGGCAGATAAGCTTCTGATCTCGGTCTCCGCCAGCCAGGTCAGCGCGGCGCGCTGGGCGGGCGGGCGCTTCGCCAGAAGCCACATGTTCGCCAATAACGAAGATGGGCTTGCCGGGTTCAAGGATTACATCGCGCACATCAGCCACTTGCCGGTGCACATGCTGGTCGACGCAGTCGAGGAAGACTACCGCTTCGAATTGCTGCCGCACAGTTTCGGCGCCGACCGCAGCGAGATGGTGAACCGCAAACTCAAGCAGCATTACCGCAACACGCCGTATTGCAGCGCGCGGCCTCAGGGCCGCGATTCCGGCAAGCGGCGCGACGACCGCTACCTGTTCTGCGCGCTCACCAATCCGGAACTGGTCACGTCGTGGGTACAAGCGGTCATCGAGCGCGAATTGCCGATAGCCGGAATTTATCTGCTGCCGACCGTCAGCCACGGCCTGGTCGAAAAACTGCAGCTCAAGCAGGCCAATCTGCTGATGGTGTCGATCCACAGCTCCGGCATGCGATTGACTTACTTCCGCGATCAGAAGCTGCGCATCAGCCGGTTGGCGCGCATCGACAGCACCGGGCCGCAGGCGATCAAGAGCTACGCTGAGGAGATTTCAAACACCCGCCTGTATCTGCATGCGCTGCGCATCATGACGCTCGATGAGCAGCTGTCGGTGCTGGTCATCGACCGCGACGACTCGTTGACCGAACTCGCTGATGCCATTGCGCGCGATAACCCGAACATCGAATGCCGCCGCCTCGGACGCCCGGAAATCGTTGCCAGTCTCGGCATCTCCGCGCCGGCGCTGGATTCATCGGCCGACGCGTTTTATCTGCAACTGCTGGGGCTGCACGCACCTGACAGCAATCTCGCGCCCGCCAATATCACGTCAGGCTACCGCCAGCACCAGGCGCGCCACGCCTTTTACGCGCTGGCCGGCGTCACCGCCTTCGCGGCCGCCGCCTGGTGTACTTTCACCCTCTATCAGATCATCGATACCCGGTTCGACACCACAGCCGCAACGCGGCAGACCGCTCAATTGCAAGCGCAATACCAGGAAGAGACGCGGCGGTTTCCGGCGGCACCCACTTCCGCCGAGAACCTCAAACGCGCGGTCGAGATTTCGCAAAAAATCGGCAGCACTACGCGCTCGCCCGAGGCCATGATGGATATCGTCGGCCAGGCGCTCGACAGCAACCCGGCCATCATATTGAAGACCTTTGGCTGGAAGTACGGCCCCGCCGCCGAGATCGAAGCGGAACCCGGCAAAGCAAGCAAGCCCATGGGTAATTCCGGCGCGCCGGCCCCGGCCGCCGGGTCACGCCGGCAAAGCGGGCTGGTCGATGGAGAAGTACGGCCGTTCCGCGGCGACTACCGTGACGCGATCGAAACCATCGACCGTTTCGCCGAGACGCTGTTAAAGCAACCGCAAGTGGCCGAGGTGAAAATCCTCAAGCTGCCGCTTAACATCAACCCCGGCCTCACGCTGTCCGGCAACACGACCGACAGCCGCGAGCAGGCCGGCAGGGCTGAATTCAAACTGGTGCTGGTGTTGAAACAGCCGTTATGAACGCGAACGACCTGCGCGCACTGAGGACCCCGCTGATTGCACTGGTCATGGTGGCGGTAATTGGTGCCGGCCTGATTTATTACAGCAACCTCACCCTCGAGCAGACAAGGTTCGCCTTGGCGCAGCAGCAGGTCAAGTTGCGCGAAGCGCGCACGCGGCTGCAGAAATCCGGCGATGAAAAAGACATCATCGTCCGCTATCTGAACAACTACCAGTTTCTGCAACGCCTCGGCTTCGTCGGCGATGAGCAGCGCATCAACTGGCTGGACGGATTGCGCCTCACCAATCAACAGACGCAGCTGTTCGGCGTCGATTACCAGATCAGCGTGCAGCAGCCTTATCCTTACGCAAGGGAACTCGAGCCAGGCCAGTTAGCGCTGTATCAGTCGGTGATGAAGATCAACGTCAGGCTGCTGCACGAGGGCGATCTGATACGTTTTCTCGGCACGCTCGCCAGCCAAAGGGCCGGCGTATTCTCGGTCAACGAATGCACGCTGCAACGCATCGACACCGGGGGCAGCATCCGCTTTCAGCCCAACGTGCGCGCGGATTGCGAACTCGCCTGGATCACGGTACGGCCGGTTACTCCGGGAGAAAAGAAATCATGACCGCACGACTGGCGGCGGCCATCGTTCTGATGTTAGGCGCCGGCACCGCAGCCGGGGCCGATCTCGGCCGCCTGTTTTTTACGCCGGCGCAACGCGCGACGCTCGATAACGCGCGCAAGCAAAATATTCGCATCGAGATTGGCAGCGAGAATCCACAGGCGGCGGCGCCGGTGGCGCGGAATATCAGCGTCAACGGCGTGGTCCGGCGCAGCGACGGCAAAAGCACGGTATGGATCAATAACCGCGCAGTCACCGACCGGCAAACGGGCGGCATCGGCGTCTCGCCCGGCAAAAACGACAGCCGCGTGAAACTCACCGTGCCCGAGAGCGGCCGCAGCGTCGATCTCAAAGTCGGCCAGTCGGTGGAAATCGTCAGCGGCACTATCGAAGAAGGCTATGCCCGGCGCATCGCGCCCAACACCGAAACAAAAGCAGTGCCGGGCACTGAAACTACCGCGTCCGGGGTAGAAAAAGGTGCGCCCGCCCAGACCGTACAGCCCTCAAAAACTGACGAGGCAGCCACAAAAAGGGCAGCGCGAAATAAAGAACTCGACTTATTGCATGACCTTCAGCTCAATAGCGGCGCGGGATCAAAATAGCTTGCGTGCATTTTGCGGCCCCTCTGCAACGCCAGCGTACGAATACCCATAGTGCGGCACTCATTACATAACGTCTAGCAACATGCGCCGAATATCCGCTCACCGCCGGCGCAGCAATTTAATGCGCCAAAAAGGCTTCACGCTGATGCTGGTGGTGTTCGTGATCGGCGCGGCTCTGAGCGCGGTGCTGTTCAGTTACATCAAATCATCGGCCCAGACCATCAATAACGATAAAGTGACCGATGCGGCGCTGGTGCAAGCGAAGGAAGCGCTGATTGGATACGCAGTGAACGATCCGAATAAACCCGGCATACTGCCATGCCCCGACAACGATAACGACGGTTCAGCGGATTCCCCCTGCGGCGCGATTGGCGTCACTGCGGTTGGAAGGCTTCCATGGAAAACGCTGGGGCTCCCCGCTCTTCGCGACGGCTCGGGTGAATGCCTGTGGTATGCCGTGTCGGCCAACTTCAAGAATAGCGGCGCCTCCGGCCCAAGCACGGTCAATTCGGACTCAGCCGGCACGCTCGTCGTAAACGAAATCGGCGGCACGCCGATATACTCGGGATCCAACTCTGCTCTTGCCATCGTGTTCGCCCCAGGCGGCACACGCTCCAATCAAGTCAGGAGTCCGGGTTCGACAACCGTATGCGGCGGAAACACGACTGTCGCTAATTACCTGGAAGGCGGCAACGAGAATGGGGCGGCGACCAATACTTTTATCGTTGGCCAGGCAACGACAACCTTCAACGACCGCTTGCTCGCCATGACCAGCGACGCGCTTTTCCCCGCCGTGGAATACCGAGTGGGGCGGCAGATTCGCGCCAACCTGGCGGCATATTACGCAGCGCACAACTACTATCCGTTTGCGAGCAATTACGGGGACGCCGCCTTTAGTTGCGTAACCGGATTGGCGCGAGGGCGGCTACCAAAGCCCGGCGTGGCGGCAGACTATGCGATTTCTGCCGGATGTGGTGGCTTGGCAGATTGGACCGGCTTGTTGGAACAACCACCCAGCTGGTTCATCACTAATAACTGGCACCTGCTGACCTATTACACGGTTGCGCCAGCCTGTACCCAGAGCAGCCCCGGTTGCGGCGGCGCCGTGTATCTCACCGTCAACAACACGCAAGCGCCGAACAATGATAAGCAGGCGCTGGTCATTGTCGCTGGGCGCGCGCTCTCCGGTCAGGCGCGCCCGTGTGCCAGCGTGACCGACTGCCTGGATGGCGCTGAGAACACCAATCTTGACGATATATACGTTAAGAACGTGGTGTCTTCCACATTCAACGACAAGATCGTGATCGTGGCCCCATGAAAATGCTGAAAGCGGCGCAGTGCGAAGGTTTTACCCTGTTGGAAATGGCGGTGGTGCTGACGATCATCACCCTGCTGCTATCGGGATTGCTCGTGCCGCTGACCACCCAAGTTCAGCAGCGCAAGATCAGCGATACACAAAAAGGACTCCAGGAAATCAAGGATGCGCTTGCCGGCTTCGCGATCATTAATGGTCGCCTGCCGTGTCCGGACACTGATACCGACCCTGCAGCGGCGGGTTACGGAATAGAGGAAGCTTCTTGCGCAGCGACCGTTGCAGCAGAAGGTTATTTACCCTGGAAAACGCTTGGCGTAACGGATCTGGATGCTTTTGGGGTCAAGCGTACCAATGCTGCCAGCCCAAGAATTGGGGACTGGCGTTACCGTGTAGATCGAAATTTTGCAGTCGCGTTCAGCTTGACCACGCCGTTTTCAACCGACAGCCTGTCAATAGTTGATAGTGCCAACAATGCACTGACCACTACGACTGAACGTCCGATTGCCATTGTATTTTCGGCCGGTCCCAATACCACGCCCGACGGTCAGAACGCCAGCGGCAGCTATGAAGGCACCAGCGGCATTTACCAGAGCGACGTGCCCAGTACAACTTTCGATGACATTTTAATCTGGGTTTCGCGGCCGACGCTTTTCAATCGGATGACCGCGGCAGGCAAACTGCCGTGAATGATGCGCCTTACGCGCCGGCACCCGTCAGCTCGAAGCACACCCGGCCGTCGTTGTTGCTCACCAACGCAAGTTTGTAGCCCAGCTGCTCCGCCTGCTTCACCGCCTGATACAGGCCTATGCCGAGCCCGGTTTGCGACGGCACCGGCGCCGAGAAGAGGCGCGCGGCAACCGCCTGCGGCATCGCCTTGCCGGTATCGCAAATCGTCAGCTTGCCGCCGGCTGCCGGCTGGAATGAGACGCTGATGCGCAAGCCCGGCTGCTGCTGTGCCTTGGCGATCGCGTTCTGCAGCAGGTTCTCGGCGACGCTGTCGAACAGCTCGCCGGGCACGCTCAACCCGGCCATTCCTTCATCGCCGGAAAATGCAATCTCGCTGCGCGTGTAGCGCTGCTTGAGGCCTTCCCACCAGGTCACGGCATCGAGTTGCGCCGTTGCCGCCTGCTGCGGCGCTTGAAGCTTTTCGAGAGTCGTCGACAGGCGCTGGGCAATTTGCGGCAACTGCCGCTTCACCAGCGATTGCAGCGCGGCCGCCTCTCCAGCGCCGCTGCTCTCGGCTGCGGCACACAGCGAGCGCAACGACTGCAGCAAATTTTTGACGTCGTGGGTAAGCCGCGCGCCGGTCTCATAGATCGCCTGCGTGTAGGCGTTCTGGCGCTGGGCTTCCTCGCGCAGCTTCGCGTCGTAAAAATGCCCGAGCATCTGCGTCAGCAGCTTCAGATGCAGCAGCAGCGCCGGGCTCAACGACCATTTGGTGTGAAACGTCAGCGTCAGTTCCTGAAATGAGTACTCGGCCTGGAAACGCGAACGCGCCCCGAACTCGCCGCTGCTGTGCCGCGCTTGCCACGCGACTCCCGCAACCCATGGCAGCTCGCACATATCGTGCAAGGCGAGCGACAGAAAGCGCGCCGGCTCGCGCTCGTGTTCAGCGAGGTCGGCAAGCCCCTTGACCCAGCGCTCGAACGGCAGTCCCAGGCTCATCAGATAGCGCGACAGCAGGTGCCCGATGCCCGTGAAGCCGCTGTGCGGATTCCACAGCCAGCTCAGCGTCACCAGCAACAGCGCCATCACGATCAGGCTTTGCGCGAGCGCGAGCGGATAGTCGCCGTGGCTGACCTGCTTGACGACGAAACTGCCGAGCACCAGCCCGGTGACCAGCAGGAACAGCATCAGGCTGTAGATCAAATCCACCGCCAGCGGCGAGGATTTACTGCCCGCGGGAACCGGGATGACGATGATCAGAATCGGCAGCAGCAGCAAGCCGTATTGCACCAGTGCCGTCAACGCGGGCTCGAAACGTTGCTCGGCAAACAGGTGCGGCACCACCCACATAAGCAGCAGCGATAGCAGGTAGCTCGCGGCCAGTATCGCGGCGAGCCGCTGGCGCGGTTGCTTGCTGCCCAGCAGATTGCCGCCGATCAATGCGAACAGCACCGCCAGCCATACCGCCATCAGCCACCAATTGTTCCAGCCGGCGAGCAGCAGGCCGACGATCACCACCAGAAACGCATGCCGCGACTCGAGGCTGCGCTCGCCGCGCCACACCGGCTGCCACACCAGGAACAAGCCGAAGTGCGCGAGCAGCATCGCGCGAGCCGGCCAGTCATCGATGCCCCACGCCAGCGCGAAATGCAACGCGCACAGCATCGCTCCCAGCCACCAATGGGGGCGGGATATGATCAGCCGTTGCTGCAAGCCGAGCGTTGTATCATTCACCTGCGTTGCCTCGTTTCCGACTTTGGTGATTGTGACCCAAGTTTGGTTATACTGCCGCAATTCAAACGCAATGATTATTCCATGCGCAGCAGGCAAGTAGCGACAATTGCACGTTTTACACTGATCGAGGCCTTCCGCACGCGCCTGCTGTGGCTATTCGTCATCGTGCTGGCATTGATCCTCGGCACCGCGTATTTTATCCAGCAGCTGGCAATCACCGAAGGCGCGCGCATGCAAATCGCGTTCGCCGCCGCCGCGACGCGCCTGGCGGCGGTATTCGTGCTGAGCCTGCATATATTGACCAGCATGGTGCGCGAGTTCAACGATAAAGGGCTCGAATTCACCTTGTCGTTCGATTTACGGCGTGCCCATTATATTCTTGGCCGCCTGTCCGGTTATACACTGATCGCGCTGCTGATGGCGCTGGTAGCCACCCTGCCGCAGCTCGCGATGGCGCCACCCGCTGCAGCGCTGCCGTGGGGGCTGTCGCTCGCGCTCGAGCTCGCGATTGTGACAGCGCTGAGCGTTTTTTGTATCGTGACTTTCACGCAATTGATCCCAGCGGCAAGTTTCGTGTTCGGTTTTTATCTGCTCGCGCGGTCGCTGACCGCGATCCGGCTGATGAGCGGCACGCCGCTGCTCGGCGGCGACACGCTGTCGCACCGGGCAATAGCGCTGCTCGTCGATGCGCTGGCGCTGGTGGTGCCGGCGCTGGACCGTTACACCCAGAGCGCCTGGCTCGTCGACGGCGCGGCAGCGTGGACTGCGCTTGGAGCCAACGCCATGCAGGCCGCGCTCTACATCGCGCTGCTCGGCGCGGCGGCGATGTTCGACTTCTACCGCCGGAATTTTTAATGCGCCCGGCGACCGAGCGCCCGCTCGCTGCCGTGCCGCGCGCGGTCACGCTCGTGCTGGCGCTGGCGCTCGCGGCACAGATCGGTTTGCAGGCGCTCGCACCGCGGCCCGTTGCGCGCGCTGCGGCACTCGAAGCGCCGCCTCCGCTGCCGGTGCTGCGGGCCATGAGCCTGGGCGAGCCTATTGTGCTGGCACAGCTCATGACGCTCTACCTGCAGGCCTTCGATAACCAGCCCGGCATCAGTATTCCATTTCTCGACCTGGACTACGGTCGCGTCGAGCGCTGGCTGAGCGTGATCCTCGGACTCGATCCCCTCGGCCACTACCCGCTGCTGATGGCGGCCCAGCTGTATTCGCAGGTTCCGGACCCGGCCAAACAGCGCGCCATGCTTGATTTAATCGAGCGCGAGTTCATGCTCGATCCCAATCGCCGCTGGCGCTGGCTCGCGCACGTCGCGCTCGTGGCCAAGCACCGCGTGCACGACGATGCGCTCGCGCTGCGCTATGCGCGCGAGATCGCGCGCTTTGCGCCGGCAGCGCCCGGCTGGGCACGCCAGATGCACATTTTCATACTCGAGGATATCGGTGAGCTCGAGAGCGCCAAGATATTGCTCGGCGGGCTGCTCGCAAGCGGGGAGGTGACCGACGAAGCCGAGATACGGTTTCTCGCCGGTCGGCTGCAACAGCTTGAAAACGTCAAAATACAGACGCCAACGACGAGAAATAGACATCCTGGTCCGTCTGGTCCAGGCGTCAAACCTTAAATTTCATCGGCTTAGGTTCAAACTAAGGGTATCGCAATACGATAAGTTGTTTTATACTTATGTTTCAATACCTTATCTGTGATTATCCTTGGATAGGGGAAGCGCAGCGTGACGAATTTCACGTATTGTTGGCGCGGTCTGGAACCGCAATTCGGCGGCATCAGCGCTCAGGCATGAATTTTGCGACATTCTGCACACTTGTCACTTAAGTTCTTCCCGACAAAGGAGAAAAGAAAACCATGCGAACCATACAAAAGGGCTTCACGCTGATCGAAATCGCGATCGTGCTCGTCATCATCGGCCTGTTGCTCGGCGGCGTATTGAAAGGGCAGGAATTGATCACTGCCGCGCGGGTGCGCAATCTTGCCTCCCAGCTCGATGGGGTCAAGATCGCCTATTACGGTTTCCTCGACCGCTACCGGGTGGCGCCTGGGGATATGACCACCGCCACCGCCAATGCCAGCATTCCGGGCACCCCCGCCGGCTGCACCGGGGGCGTCGGCTGCGGTAACGGCAAGATCGATCCGGACGAAGTCTACGTGGTGTGGGCCCAGCTCTCCAAGGCGGGCTTCATCACCGGCTCCTATACCGGCGTCCTCGCCGATGCTGCGCCCACCGCGGCGAATAACCCCACCAATCCGTTCGGCGGCTATCTGCAGCTCATCACCGACGCGGTGTTCGACGACCCGACCCCACCGCCGCCTGCCGTGCTGAATATCAAGACCGGCGCGCTCATTCCGTCGGGCGTGGTGGCGGAACTGGACCGGAAAATCGACGACGGCTTGCCAACGACGGGTTCATTCCGCTCCAACGGAATGATAGCGGGATCGGTATACAACGGCACGGTCGACTGCACCGTGGCGGGCCCGCCCGTTGCGTGGAACGCTGCCGCCGACCTGAAAAACTGCGGTGGTTCATCGATTCAGTAACCAGCCCCGCATAGCGCCAGAAAAGCCCGCTTCTCAGCGGGCTTTTTTTCTTGTTAATGACTAACCCTGCAGCAGCCTGATCTCGGCCGCGGCCAGGCTCTTCTCCACGCCCAGCAGCACCAGCACATCTCCTTCCAGGATCAGCGTTTCCGGGGCGGGTGCCGTGGCCTGCGCGCCGCGCCGGCGCAGCGACTTCACTTCCACACCGGGCAGCTCAGGCTGCAATGAGGCAAGCGCACGGCCGATGGCCGCCGCGCCCGGCGTGACCAGCACCGAGTGCAGCCGCGGCTGAGGCCGCCCGCTGTCTTCGTGCTCGTCGGTGGAGCCGTGGAAAAACCCCTTGAACAACTCATAGCGGCTCTCGCGCGTGCGCCGGATGTGGGCCAGCACGCGCGGCAGCGGCACGCCGAGCAGCATCAGCGCGTGCGAGGCCAGCATCAAACTACCTTCCATGATGTCGGCGACCACCTCCGCCGCGCCGGCCTGCCGCAGCTGCTCGATATCGGCATCGTCGATCGTGCGCACGATCACGGGCAACCCGGGGCGCGCCTGCTGCACCAAAGACAGCACTCGCAACGCGAGCTGGGTATCGGCTACGCTCACGACCAGAGCCTTGGCGCGCAGCAGCCCCGCGGCAATCAGCACCTCGCGCCGCGTGGCGTCGCCGTAAACGACGCTGTGGCCGGCGGCCGCGGCCTCGCGCACGCGTTCGGGATCGTTGTCGAGCGCGATCGACGAGATCTTCTCGCGATCGAGCAGGCGCGCGAGATTCTGGCCGCTGCGCCCGTAACCGCACACCACCACGTGCTGATTTACCGCCATCGATTGCACCGCCACATTGTGCAGCTCCATCGCGCGCGCCAGCCAGTCGGCGCCGCTGACATGCCGCACGATATGCTCGCTGCGCTCGATAATGAATGGCGCAGCCAGCATCGACAGCACCATCGCGGCCAGCACCGCCTGCAGCGTCGACTCCGGTACCAGATGCAGCGGCGCAGCCAGCGACAACAGCACGAAACCGAATTCGCCGCCCTGCGCCAGGTCTAGTCCTGTACGCAGCGCGGCGCCGGTATCGCTGCCGGACAGCCGGCTCAGGCCGGCAATCAGCAACGCCTTGAGCACGACCAGAACCAGCAAGGCAACCGCGACCCATGACAGGTTGTCATACACCAGCGCGATGTTCAGCTTCATGCCGACAGTGACGAAAAAAAGGCCGAGCAGCACGTCGCGAAACGGCTTGATGTCGTCTTCGACCTGGTAGCGGTACTCGGTCTCTGAAATCAGCATGCCGGCAACGAATGCGCCCAGCGCGAGCGACAATCCGGCCAGCTCGGTCACGAATGCAAGCCCGAGCGTGATCAACAGCACGTTCAGCACGAAGAGCTCGGACGACTTCTGCCTGGCGATCAGATGGAACCACGCACGCATCGGCCGCTGCCCGAAGTAAAGCAGTATTGCGAGCACCACGGCCGCCTTGAGCAGCGCAAACATCAATCCGGCCGCCAACTCGGCGGGCTGCCGGGCGAGCGCCGGGATCAGGATCAGCAGCGGCACCACCGCAAGGTCCTGGAACAGCAGCACGCCGATCACCTGCCGGCCATGCAGCGTGTTGAGTTCTAGCTTGTCCGCCAGCATCTTAGTGACAATCGCCGTCGACGACATCACAATCGCGCCGCCCAGCACCACGCCGGAGCGCCAGTCCGCCCCGGCAGCCAGCGCGCACGCCACAACGATGGCGAGCGTCAGCATGACCTGCGAGGCGCCGAGGCCGAAGACGATGCGCCGCATTGTTGCGAGCTTGGCCAGGCTGAATTCGAGGCCGATGCTGAACATCAGGAAGACCACGCCGAATTCGGCAAGCTTGCGCGTAGCATCGGTGTCCGGTATCAGGCCGAGGCCGTTAGGCCCGATGACCACCCCCACCAGCAAATAGCCGACCATCGCCGGCAGCTTGAAAAGGCGGAACAGGATCACCACCAGCACTGCGGAGGCGAGCAGAATCAATACCAGAGGCAGCGAATTTTCCATTGCGGGCGGGCTTGGGTGTCCGCTTGAATGATGCCTCATTGCCGATGAATTGCAAGGAGGCTGCGGCGTAACAGCCGCGCGGGTTGGCGGGTAGACTTTGCTATATACTGCTCACGCTATGACAGCCGGAGCAAACAAGGCCCCGCAGCCTGCCGCCGGAAACGCTCTCGAGCTTGCCCGCGAAGTGCTCGAAATCGAAGCGGCGGCAATCAATGGGCTGATCGCCAAGCTCGATCAGAACTTCCAGCGCGCCGTCGAGCTTATCCTGCACTGCCGCGGCCGGGTCACCGTCAGCGGCATGGGTAAATCGGGTCACATCGCGCGCAAAATCGCATCGACCATGTCGAGTACCGGCACCCCCGCCTATTTCGTGCACCCTGCCGAAGCAAGCCACGGCGACCTCGGCATGGTCACGCGCGATGATGTGTTCATCGCGCTGTCGAACTCGGGCGAAAGCGCCGAGCTGCTCGCGATCGTGCCGCTGATCAAGCGCCAGGGCGCCAAGCTGATCGCGCTCACCGGCAAGCCCGGTTCGAGCCTGGCGCAAGAGGCCGACGCGCATCTTTATGCCGGCGCCAAAAAGGAGGCCTGCCCGCTCAACCTGGCGCCGACCGCCAGCACCACCGCGGCGCTCGCGCTGGGCGACGCGCTGGCGATAGCGGTGATGCAGGCCAAGGGATTCAGCCGCGACGAATTCGCGCGCTCGCACCCGGGCGGGGCGCTCGGCCGCAAACTGCTGACCCATGTGCGCGACGTGATGCGCACCGGCGCCAATGCGCCGCGCATCAATGATAATGCGATGCTGACCGATGCCATCCTTGAAATGTCGCGCGGGCGCATGGGGATGACCGCAATCGTCGACCGCGAGCAGCGGGTAATCGGCATCTTTACCGATGGCGATTTGCGCCGCGCGCTCAACAAGGGCATCGATTTCCACGCGAGCAAAGTGAACGAGGCAATGACGCGCGGACCGCGCACCATCGGCCCCGACAAGCTCGCCGCCGAGGCCGTGCAAGTCATGGAACAGCATAAAGTCAATCAAATGCTGGTAGTCGATGCCGAGCAGCGGCTGGTTGGCGCGCTCAATATGCACGATCTGTTCAGGGCGAAGGTTATTTAGCTGTCAGCTTTCAGCTTGAATCGCCCCAACCTCACCGCATGGTTTTAGCTGATAGCTGACTGCTGAAAGCTGATGGCTGACTTATGCAAGACATCTACGCCAAGGCCAAACGCATCCGCCTCGCCGTTTTTGACGTCGACGGCGTTTTGACCGACGGCTCGCTTTACCTTACCGACGGCGGCGAAGAAATCAAGGCTTTCAGTTCGCACGACGGCCATGGCATGAAAATGCTGCGCGAAAGCGGCGTCGAGCTCGCCATCATCACCGGCCGCGCTTCGCGCTGCGTCGAATTGCGGGCGCAGAACCTCGGCGTCGAACTGGTGTTTCAGGGCGTCGCCGACAAAGCGAGGACGTTTGCCGAACTGCTCGCATCGCGCCGGCTTGATGCCATGGCCACCGCCTACATGGGCGACGATGTGGTCGACCTGCCGGTGCTGCGCCGCTGCGGTCTCGCGCTGACGGTGCCGGCGGCGCCGCATGCGGTGAGGCAGCACGCCGACTATGTGACGCGCGCGCAGGGCGGCCGCGGTGCGGCGCGCGAGGTGTGTGAATTGATCATGCACGCTCAAGGCACGCTCGAGCGCCAGCTCGAGATGTATCTTAAGAGCCCCTAACACCATGAAACACGTGTGCGTTGCGAGCCAGAATTGGTGATGGCGAGGCGCCCGGTGCAGCGAATATCGGGAATATTCGCCAGACGAGCAACGACGCTAGCGCCGATTCTGGCCGCAACCCCGGCAACAACCGATTAAAATGGCTATCACATTTGGGGCTGGCCGCGAATTTTGGCCCATGGCATTGTCGCAAGCCACTGGCTTAGAATGACTAAGCGGCATGTCTTGCTTCGCGCCCTGAGCCAAAATCGTGCCAGCGCATCGCGCGTTTCATGGTGTTAGGAGCTCTAAATGATGTCGCGCTTTACCGCGTTGTTTCCGGTCGTGCTGCTCGCCGCTGTGGCGGCAGTGACAGTGTGGCTCGACCGCCAGGTGCAGCCACCCGAGCGCGCGAGCGACGGCAAGGCGCGCCATGATCCCGATTATATCGTGGACAACTTTTCCGCCACCCGCATCGGGCCGGATGGAATGGCGCGCTACACGCTGAGCGCGCACCGCATGGTGCACTATCCCGACGACGACACGACACACCTGGACGCACCAAAAGTGGTGAATTTCGGCAAGTTTAGCGAGACAACAACAGTGACGTCGAAAACCGCGCTGGTCTCGAGCGATAATGAAAACGCCTACCTGACAGACGATGTACTGTTGGTACGTTCCGCATATGGCGACAAAAGCGAGTTGACGATGGAAACCTCGTGGCTGCACATCATTCCTGACGATGAGTTCGCCAAAACCGACCGGCCGGTGAAAATATACGATGCGAATACACTAATTACAGCGGTTGGCTTAGAATTCAACAATAAGACTAGCGTGCTGAAGCTGCTATCCAATGTGCGAGGAACGTATGAGAAGCCCAAGCCGGTGCGCTGAGCGCGCCGGCACTGCGCCGCAGCTGCGCGCGATGGCGTGTTGCGCGTTGCTGGCGTTGTGTTTGGCGCCGGCCGCGCACGCCGAACGCGCGGACCGTGACAAGCCGGTCAATCTCGAGGCCGACCGGGTGACGGTGGATGACGCCAAGCAAATCGCGACTTTCGAGGGCAACGTGGTATTGACGCAAGGCACGCTCGTGATCCGCGGCGACAAAATGGTGGTGCGGCAGGATGCCGACGGCTTCAAAAATGGCGTGGCCTACGGCAATCTCGCGAACTTCCGCCAGAAACGCGAAGGCCATGACGAATACATCGAGGGCTACGCCGAGCGCATCGAATACGACAGCAAAGCGGACAAACTGCAGATGTTTAACCGCGCCTACCTCAAGAAAAGCAATGACGACGTGCGCGGCAGCTATATCTCCTACGACGCGACGAGCGAGTTTTTCCGCGTCGTCGGCGGCGGCAAGCAGGCCGCAACGCCCAGCAATCCGGAAGGCCGCGTGCGCGCGGTGATACAGCCCAAAAACAAAGACAAACCGGCCGCCGCGCCACCCCTGACATTGAAACCCGCTGCCGACGTAACCAACCCGCGCGAATCCCCTGCCGGCGCTGCGCGTTGAGCGCCGATCGACAACGCGCCCGCCGCGCGCGGCGCATCTTGCCTGCGCCGCCTGCGCGCCGGCAGCATCACGGGCTCACAGCATGAGCGAACTCAAGGCCGAACAACTCAAGAAGCGCTACAAATCGCGGATCGTCGTCAAGGACGTCTCGCTCGATGTGAAGAGCGGCGAGGTAATCGGCCTGCTGGGACCCAACGGCGCCGGCAAAACCACCTGCTTTTACATGATGGTCGGGCTGGTACCGCTCGACGGCGGCGAGATCTACCTCGACGACAAGCGCCTCACCCATATGCCGATCCACCGTCGCGCCTTGCTGGGCCTTTCCTATCTGCCGCAGGAAGCCTCGATTTTCCGGCGCCTGACGGTGGCCGAAAACGTGCGCGCGGTGCTCGAACTGCAAAACGACGACCCGGCGCAGATTGCGCTCAAGCTCGACGACCTGCTGCAGGACCTGCACATCAGCCATTTGCGTGAAAACCCGGCGATCAGCCTGTCGGGCGGCGAACGGCGGCGTGTCGAAATTGCGCGCGCGCTCGCCACCGAGCCGCGCTTTATCCTGCTCGACGAACCGTTTGCCGGCGTCGACCCGATCGCGGTGCTCGATATCCAGAAAATCATCCGCTTCCTCAAGGAACGCGATATCGGGGTGCTGATCACCGACCACAACGTACGCGAGACGCTCGGCATCTGCGACCGCGCCTATATCATCAACGAAGGCAGCGTGCTCGCCTACGGCAAACCCGATGAAATCGTTTATAATGAGAGCGTGAGGAAAGTCTATCTTGGAGAGCATTTCCGCCTGTAAGCGAGCGGGTTGACGGCGCCTTTCAGGCCCGCTGCGCCCAGACATTCGCAGCCAAGTTCCACTCGCAGCCAGGCCCTCTTTTGGATCATGAAGCACTCGCTCCAGCTCAGGCTGTCCCAGCATCTGACGCTTACGCCGCAATTGCAGCAGTCGATCCGGCTGCTGCAGCTGTCGACGCTGGAACTCAACCAGGAAATCGAGAAATTCCTGCTCGACAATCCGTTGCTCGAGCGCGAAGACGGCGTCCGCGAAGAACCGGTCAGCCCTCCACCGCCGGCGGGCGGCACTACTGAATTCACCTCCACCGCCACGTCGAGCAGCGGCACTGATTCCGCGACCAGCGACGCCGATTCCGGCAGCGCTGATTCCGGCGACAGTAACAGTTTCGACGAAGCCTTCAGTTACAGTTCCGGCACTGCGCACGACGACAACGACGAAGCCGAGTACCCGCAGCTTGCCGCCGAAGCGCAGACGCTGCGCGAGCACTTGATCTCGCAACTCTCGTTGACCAAGCTGTCCGAGCGCGACCAGAATCTGGTCACGCTGCTGATCGACTCGCTCGACGATGACGGGTATCTTCACCAGGACCTCGACGAGCTTGCCAGCCTCCTGCCGCCGGAACTCGAAATCGAAGTCGAGGAGCTGCGCGTTGCACTCAGGCATCTGCAAAATCTCGACCCGCCGGGCGTCGGCGCGCGCAACCTCGGCGAGTGCCTGCTGCTGCAGCTCGAAGCGCTGCCGGATGCGACGTCCTATCGCGCGCAGGCACTCGACATCGTCAAGCACCATCTCGATGTGCTCGCTGCACGCGATTTCGTCAAACTCAAGAAACTGCTGCGCTGCGAGGACGAAGTGCTGCGCGGCGTCAAGAACCTGATCACCGGACTCAACCCGCGCCCGGGCGCGAGCTACTCGTCGGGCGATACGCGCTACATCGTGCCGGACGTGGTCGTGAAAAAAACCAAGGGCGTGTGGCTTGCCGCGCTCAACCCCGACGCGATGCCGCGGCTGCGCGTCAACCGCCTGTATGCCGACATCCTGCAGCGCAACCGCAATGCCGGGCACCAGCAGCTCGCGAGCCAGCTGCAGGAAGCGCGCTGGCTGATCAAGAACGTGCAACAGCGCTTCGACACCATCCTGCGCGTATCGCAGGCGATCGTCGACCGCCAGCGCCACTTCTTCGAACACGGCGAAGTCGCCATGCGGCCGCTGGTGCTGCGCGAGATCGCCGAAACGCTCGACCTCCATGAATCGACTGTGTCGCGCGTGACGACCCAGAAATTCATGCTGACGCCGCGCGGCATTTTCGAACTCAAGTACTTCTTCGGCAGCCACGTCACGACCGAAACCGGCGGTGCCGCCTCGAGCACCGCGATCCGCGCACTGATCAAGCAGCTGGTAGGCGCCGAGAACGCCAAGAAACCGCTGTCCGACAGCCAGATTTCGGAAATCCTCGGCCAGCAAGGCATCGTGGTGGCGCGCCGCACGGTGGCGAAATACCGGGAATCCATGCAGATACTGCCGGTCAACTTGCGTAAATCGATCTGATTTCATGGTGGCCGCCGGGCTGCGCCGACCGTAAGCCGGTTACCCCCAACAACAACCGAGGAATCATTCATGAACCTTCATCTCAGCGGCCACCATCTCGAGATTACCCCGGCAATGCGCGACTACATCACCGGCAAGCTCGGCCGCCTTACGCGCCATTTCGATCATGTGATCGACGTCAACGTCATACTGTCGGTGGAAAAGCTCAAACAGAAGATCGAGGCCAGCGTGCACCTGAGCGGCAAGGATATTTTCGTCGAAAGTCACGGCTCCGACATGTATGCGGCAATCGACACGCTCGTCGACAAGCTCGACCGCCAGATCATCAAACATAAAGAGAAAAACTTCGAACATCGCGTCAGCCGCATTTGACGGCGCGCCTCGCGCGTGCCATCGTGACGTACTGGCGGTCAAGCGGCGCCTTTAATCCGTATCCGACATGAATCTGATAGCCAAGCTGCTGCCCGTACAAAACGTGTTGCTCGACCTCGACGTCAGCAGCAAAAAACGCGTGTTCGAGCAAGCGGGGCTCGTATTCGAAAACAACCACCATATCGCGCGCAGCCTGGTTTTCGACAGCCTGTTCGCGCGTGAAAAGCTCGGCTCGACCGGGTTGGGGCAGGGCATTGCGATTCCCCATGGACGAATCAAGGCCCTGAAAGAGGCCGTCGGCGCGATGATCAGGATGCGCGAGCCGATCCCGTTCGACGCCCCCGACGGTCAGCCGGTCAATCTCATTTTCGTGCTGCTGGTGCCCGAGCGCGCGACCGATCTGCACTTGCAGATACTGAGCGAGCTGGCGCAAATGTTCAGCGATAAAACATTCCGCGACCAACTGCTCGCCGCAACCTCCGCCGACGCGATGTACCAGCTTATCGCTGAATGGCAACCGCATGCCGCGAGTCAGCGTAGCGCAGCTGTTTGAGGACAACCGCGAGAAACTGCGCCTCGACTGGATCGCGGGGCGCGATGGCGGCGTCAAGCAACTCGACAGCGTCAACCTCAGGGATTCGCAGGAAGGGCTGATCGGGCACCTCAACTTCGTCCATCCCAACTGGATACAGGTGCTCGCCAGCCCGGAGATCAGCCATCTCAATGCGCTCGATCCGGTAGCACGCCAAAAAACGTTGCACCAGCTCGCGGCCTCGGAGCTTGCATGCATTATCATCGCCGGCGGCGAGCGAGCGCCTGAGCCTCTGCAGGCGCTTGCCGATACGCTACATACCGCGCTGCTCGGCTCGCAGCTCGACAGCGTCGAGCTGATGTGGATGCTGCGTCCCTATCTGGCGCGCGCGCTGGCTGAATCCACTACCATGCATGGCGTATTCCTCGACGTGCTCGGCATGGGCGTCATGATCACGGGCGACAGCGGCGTCGGCAAAAGCGAACTCGCGCTGGAGCTCGTCAGCCGAGGCAGCGGGCTCATCGCCGACGATGTGATCGAGCTCTACCGCATTGCGCCCGAGACGCTTGAAGGCCGCTGCCCGCCGCTGCTGCGCGACTTCCTCGAGGTGCGGGGCCTCGGCGTGCTCAACATCCGCACCATCTTCGGCGAAGCGGCGCTGCGGCCGCGCAAGAACCTGAAGCTGATCGTGCACCTGGAAAAGCCCGCCGGATCCGAAGCGCATTACGTCGAGCGCCTGCCGCTCAAGCCCGGCTTCCATGAAATCATGGGCATCAGCGTGAGCCAGGTCACGATCCCGGTCGCCGCCGGACGCAACCTTGCGGTGCTGGTGGAAGCCGCGGTGCGCAATTACGTGCTGCAATTGCGCGGCATCGACAGCACGCGTGATTTTATCGCGCGCCAGTCGCAACAGTTGAACGGCGAGAACGGAGACTAGGAAGTGAGGAATGGTAAAAGCCATCGTTACCCTGCGCGATTGCGGCCCGTCAATTTCCATTGACCATTCCCCATTCACCCAGCATGCAGCTCATCATCATCACCGGCCTGTCGGGATCGGGCAAAAGCGTGGCGCTGAAAGCGCTCGAGGACAGCGCCTACTACACCGCCGATAATCTGCCGGCCAAACTGCTGCCCGAGATGGTCGATTTTCTTAAGGGCGCCAGCTATGCGCGCAGCGCGGTCAGCATCGATGCGCGCAGCGGCGACACGCTCAACCAGTTGCCGCGGCAGATCGGCGATTTGAAAGCGCGCGGCGTCGACGTGCGAGTGCTGTTTCTCGATGCCAAGACCGACACGCTGCTCAAGCGCTTTTCCGAAACGCGCCGGCGCCATCCGTTGAGCGACGTGGGTCTCACCGTCGCCGAATGCATTGCGCGCGAACGCGAGTTGCTGGCCGACATCGGCGGCCTGTCGCACCACATCGACACCAGCGATCTGAATCCCAATGCGCTGCGCGCCTGGATCAAGGATTTCGTCGAGTTCGACCATTCCGGCATGACGCTTTTGTTCCAGTCGTTCGGCTTCAAGCACGGCATCCCGCTCGATGCCGACCTGGTGTTCGACGTGCGCTGCCTGCCCAACCCGTATTACGACCCGAACCTGCGCCCGCTGACCGGCAAAGACCCCGCCGTAATCGACTTTCTCGAGGCCGACGGCAACGTAAAACGCATGTTCAACGACATCCGCAGCTTCGTCGAAAACTGGCTGCCGTGCTTCGTCGCCGACAACCGCAGTTACGTCACGGTCGCCATCGGCTGCACCGGCGGCGAGCACCGCTCGGTGTATTTTGTCGAAGCCCTTGCGCGCCATTTCGGCCAGGACCAGCGCGTGCTGGTGCGGCACCGCGAGCTTTCATCATGACCGATCGCACGGACGCGGCAACAACCGATCAGGAATCGGTATATATCTTCACGCTCAACACGGTGCTGTTTCCCGGCGGCGTATTGCCGCTCAGGATCTTCGAGCAACGCTACCTCGAAATGACCAAGGTTTGCATCAGCGAAGACCGTGCGTTCGGCGTATGCCTGATCAAAGAAGGCCAGGAAACCGGCACGCCCGCGGTGCCGGAAGAGATCGGCTGTCTCGCGCGCATCACGCAATGGGACATGCCGCAGCTCGGCGTTTTCCATCTGCAGGTCGAAGGCACGCAGCGCTTCCGGATCGTGCGCTCGCACGTGGAGAAAAGCGGGTTGATCTCGGCCACCATCGAAATCCTGCCGCACGAGCATGAAGTCCCCCCTCAGGACACGCTCTGCGGCGAGGTATTGAAAGCGATCATCGAGAAAATCGGCGCCGAGCATTTTCCGGCGCCGCACCGCTTCGACGATGCGGCGTGGGTCGGCTACCGCTTGAGCGAGGTGCTGCCGATCAGCCTTGAAGTAAAGCAACAGTTGCTGCAGATGGCCGATCCGCGGGCGAGGCTCACCGAGCTGAATCAAATACTCGCGCAGCAGGGCCTGCGTTCCTAGTGCCGTTCCAACTATTTGCGGCAAACCCAACTGTCCTCGGCGGCCAGATCACGGTCGGCAAGCGACGCACCCGCGTTGGGAGAAACAAGTTGGAACGGCACTAGCTCTTCTTCTCCTCGGGTTCGCCGAAATAGCCCGGAAACTCTCCCGCGTAGCACGGCGGGGAGCTGTAGCCTTGATTCGCGGCTGAAGGCCGGCGTGGCAGACCGCGTTCATCGCATATGCGTTGCGCGCACTGGCGGCACTCCTCGGCGTTGATGCGTACCAGATGCGAGTCGGCAACGGCATGGATGCCGGCCTCGGTCACTACGAAATCCATCGCAATGTCATGCGGCTGCGGCTGGATCGTCGGCAGCCGCGCGAGCTCGAAGCTGACGCCGATCGCAAGCGGCCGTGGCGCGGCCGCGGCGAGCGTACGGTCGAAATAGCCGCCGCCGTAACCCAGGCGGTAACCCTGCGCGTCGAAGCCGTTCATCGGCACGATGGCCGCATCCGGGACCACGAGTTCGGTGCCATCGGGCACCGGGATGCCATATACGCCGGGAGTCATCGGCGCACCCGGCCACCACCGGCGAAATTGCAACGGGCTCGCCTTCGCCACCACCACCGGCAGCACGGCGGTCGCACCGCGTTCGCGGAAATGACGCATCGCAAACCGCGCGTCGAACTCGCCCTTGAACGGCCAGCAGAAGGCTATCGTCATGCCGGCAAGTAACGGGAACCCGGATTCGATCAGCTCGCTGATCGCGGCATCCCGTTGCCGCCGCTGATCCCGAGGTACCGCTGCCCGGCGCGCGATCAACTCCGCACGCTCGCGCTTGCGCCAGTCCCTGATCTGCGGCCATGCTGGATGCGTATTCAATCCTGCTCCCGGGCTTCAATAGCGGCCGCGGTACGACGGCCTTATACTATCGGCAACGATATGCCAAGCAAGTTCCAAGCTTACACCGTGCTGCGCCTGCTGTGCCTGGCGCTCCTCTGCGCCGCGAGCACGCTCGCCCTCGCTGCCGACGCGCAGGAAATCGAGGTGCCCGCGTGGTTCAAGAACTCGTTTCTCGATCTGCGCGACGACATCAAAGAAGCCGCCGCAGCCAACAAGCGGGTGATGATTTATTTCGGCCAGAACGGCTGCCCGTACTGCAAGCGGCTGATGGAGGTGAATTTCCGCCAGCAGGACGTCGTCGACAAAACACGCCGGCATTTCGACGCGATCGAAATCAATATTTTCGGCAGCCGCGAAGTGACCTGGCTTGACGGCAAGGCGCGCAGCGAAAAGGATTTCACCGCGCTGCTCAAAGTGCAGTTCACGCCGACGCTGCTGTTTCTCGACGAGAAAGGCGACATCGCGCTGCGCGTCAACGGCTACTATGCGCCCCGCCGTTTCATGGCCGCGCTCGATTATGTGTCGCAGCACAACGAGCATAAGGTGAGCTTCGCGGAATTCCAGAAGGGTTACCTGCGGGAAACCGACAGCGGCGCGCTCCACGACGAGCCGTTTTTCAGCAAGGAGCCGTATGTATTCGACCGCCGGAAGCCGGCGGCGCGCCCGCTCGCGATATTTTTCGAGCAGAAGAACTGTTCCGACTGCGACGAACTGCACGCGACGGGCCTCAAGGCGGATCTCACGCGCCGGTTGCTGTCGCGCTTCGATGTCTATCGCCTCGATCTGCAGGGCCGCGAGGCTGTCATCGCCCCGGATGGACGCAAGACCACTGCCGCGCAGTGGGCGCGCGATCTCAACGTGCCGTATGCGCCCAGCATCGTGTTTTTCGACGGCAAGGGCAGAGAAGTGCTGCGCGTCGAAGCCTACGTGCGCACATTTCACCTGCAGTCGGCGCTCGATTACGTCGCGAGCGGCGCTTACCTCAAGGATCCGAGCTTCCAGCACTACATACAGGCGCGCGCCGACGCAATTCGCAGCCGCGGCGGCCGCGTCGATATCATGCAGTAGCGCGAATCAATCTCAAAAAAACCAAAATGGCACACACCACAGGTAAACGCATTGAGTTCAACTGGTGAATGCAACACCTCTGATGTAATTGTGGATGAGGAGGTGTGCGCATGGCAAAGAGAGGAAGATCTGGGTTGTCTCATGAGCAGAAGTCTGAACTATGGGCGCGCTGGAAGGCGGGTGAGTGCGTGAGCGATATTGCGCGGGCACTGGAGGTGCCTGGATCACGCGTACACCATGTTCTGGCGTGTGCCGGGGGCATCGTGCCGGTGGCGCGGCGACGTTCGCCACGGGCGCTGCGGATGGAGGAACGCGAGGAGATTTCGCGTGGCATCGCCGCCGGCCATTCGGCGCGGCGAATCGCGGCACGGCTGCAGCGTCCGGCGTGCACGGTGGCCCGGGAACTCGCGCGTAACGGCGGACCAAGCGCATACCGGGCAAGCGAAGCCGATGTTTCGGCCTGGGATCGGGCGCGGCGGCCCAAACGCTGTCGCCTGGCCACCCATCCCAAGTTACGATATCTGGTGGCTGGCAAGCTCTCGGCGAACTGGTCGCCGGAGCAGATTTCGGGCTGGCTGAAGCAGGAATTCCCAACGGACCAAAGCTTGCGCGTGTCGCACGAAACCATATATCGCACGCTGTTTGTGCAGGCGCGCGGAGCGCTGAAGAAGGAGCTGATAGCGCATCTGCGAGCGGTACGACGGCTGCGACGTCCCAATGGCGTTGCGCACTCGACCGGACTGCGCGGGCGCATCGTGGACGCCGTGTCGATTCGTGAGCGCCCGGCCGAGGCAGAGGATCGCGCCGTGCCGGGCCATTGGGAGGGCGATCTGCTGTGCGGAGGCCAAAACACGTATATCGCGACCCTGGTTGAGCGCCATACGCGCTTCGTGATGCTCATCAAGGTGCCCGGCAAGGACAGTGCGAGTGTCGTTTCGGCGCTCAGCAAACACGTGCGCAAATTGCCGCTGGAGCTGCGCCGCTCGTTGACCTGGGACCGCGGCCATGAAATGGCCGAGCACAAGCAGTTCACGTTGGCCACCGATGTGCAGGTGTACTTCTGTGATCCGCAGAGCCCATGGCAACGCGGCAGCAACGAGAACACCAATGGCCTGCTGCGGCAATACTTCCCGAAGAAGACGCCGCTTTCAGGTTACTCACAGCCTTATTTAGACAAGATTGCATTGAGTCTGAATACAAGGCCCCGTAAAACATTGGGATTTCAAACCCCAGCCAAACGGCTGGACGCAGTGTTGCAATGATCCATTGAATTCACCGCCGATTAACGCTGATAAAAATCTGAAATTACTCGGCAGCCTCTGTTCAGGCTTTTGATCTTATCTGCGTCTATCTGCGTTCATCGGCGGTTTCGTTCGCTCTCAAAACTGTTGGAAGCCAGCGCATCATAGCCTGGCGAGTATGCGCCGCACCGGCGCCGGGATCGCGGCGCCGAGCGCGTCTTCGAGCGGCAGCCACATCACGCCCGGCGCTGCGGCGCGTGGCGCGACGCGCGCGACGCCGAGGCGTTGCGGTTCAATATCGAGCTTGAAGTGCGTGAAACCGTGCCCGATTGTCGGCAGCACCTCGCGCGTGGCGACCTCGGCGCCGTAGCGTTGCGCGCACAGCGCAGCGATGTTGGCGCTCGGTTCGACCTCGGGCAGGCTCCACATGCCGCCCCAGATGCCGCTCGGCGCGCGCTTCTCGAGCAATACCTGCCCGGCGTGCAACAAGACCAGCATCCGAGTGCGCCTCTGCGGCAGCTTCCTGCGCGGGCGCGGCGCCGGCAGCCGGCTGATCCTGCCGCGCCGGCGCGCTACGCAAACTTGTGCGAGCGGACAAGCAGTGCAGCGCGGCTTGCCACGTGTGCACACCGCTGCGCCGAGATCCATCAATCCTTGGGTATAAGACTCGACGCTGCGCCGCGGCAACTGCTGCTCCGCAGTACGCCATAGCTTGGCTGAGACTTTGGCGTCGCCGGGATAACCGCCGATGCCGAAGCAGCGCGCGAACAACCGTTTGACGTTGCCATCTAGGATCGCTTGCCGCGCGCTGGACGCGAACACGCAAATTGCCGCGGCGGTCGAGCGCCCGATACCGGGCAATGCGAGCACCGTCTCGAAGTCGCGCGGGAAGCGGCCGTTGTGCTGCGCGATAATCTGTTGCGCCGCGCGATGCAGATTGCATGCGCGCGAATAGTAGCCAAGCCCGCTCCACAGCGCGAGCACGTCATCGAGAGATGCCGCGGCGAGCGACTTGATATCAGGGAAACGCTTGAGAAAGCGCCAGTAATACGGGATCACGGTCGCGACCTGCGTCTGCTGCAGCATGATCTCCGACAGCCAGATGCGGTAGGCGTCGCGCGTGTTTTGCCACGGCAGATCGTGACGGCCGTGCATTTTCTGCCAGCGGGCGACCTTGGTCGCGAAACTCGATCGCCGCGCGTTCACGGGGGATGTCGAAACTATTCCGGCAGATCAACGGCCGAAAAGACCCTTGAGCTTGTCCTTGACCTGATCCTGAGCCTTGGCCTTGATCTCCTCTGTCTTGCTTTCGACCACTGCTTTTGCCGCGCCTGCCGCTATGCCTCCGAAATCGATCTTGTACTGCGGAGCGGTGAAGGATCCGGTCAGGCGCACCGGCACCGTCACGCCCTTCAACTCGGCTAGCTCCTTGCCGCCCTGGCCGGCTGCCGTCCCGACCACCGTCGCCTTGACCAGATAGTTCAAACTCTCGTTGCCGATGTCGATGTCGCCTTCGCCGCCCAGTCGCAGCAGCGGCGATTTGCCCGCCAGATCGCTGTTGTGCGCAACGCCGTTCTTGATGGCGAACGTCGCCGTAAGCTCCGAGAAATCGGTTTTCTCGGTCTGGCTCGCGGCCTGCGTCTTCTCGCCTTTCAACGCGCCGAGCTTCGCTTTGGCGTCGCGGATCGAGCCGGCGATATTGATGCCCTTGATCGCGCCGTCTGTGAGCTTGATCGCCGCGTTGCCGTTGAGCGATTTCTTGATCGCCGACACCGTGCCGCCCTGGCCGCTCACGTCGAGCGAGACGTTGCCCTTGCCTTCGAGCGAATCGAAATTGGCGGCATCCTTGAGCAGTGGACCGACGTTGACGCCGCTCAAGCTTTGCTTGACCGCAACGACCGGCGTTGCGGCCGCCTGCACCGACAATGCGCCGGCGAGCGAGCCTTGGTACAGGCTCGCCGCGATCGGACTGACATCGATGCGTCCATTGGCGGCCTTGACATCGACGCGCACGTTCGCCGCCTTGACGTTGGCGACCTTGAGCGAGCCGATTCTGATGCTGCCGTTCGCGTTGAGGCCTTTCAGCGCCGACAGATCGAGCGGCTGCTCCGGCTGCTTCTGCTTGGGGTCAGACTTGGGCAGATAGCGGTCGGCGTCGAGCTGATCGATGTTGACATCGAAGGTGTAGGACGGCGGGGTGAATTTCGCGAGCCCGGCCTTGCCGTTGATGTTGCTGTCGTCTAATTTGGTCGCGAACGTCATGTTTGCGTTCTGCTTGACGAGATCAATCTGCGCGGAACCGTTGATCGTCGCATCAATCGGGTTCTTCGGCAGCTTCGGGTTGTTGACGTTGATCGTCGCCACGAATTTCGCGAGTTCGATCTTCTGAGCATCGACGCTGCCGGCGAGCGGGCTCGATACTTTGGCCTTGATCGTCGCGCCATCCTGCTGCATGTCGACATTCAGCGTCATCGCCGCGGCTTTGAACGCCTGCGCGTTGCCGTCGACGCCGGGAATATCGAGCTTCACGGCAACTTTGCCCTTGCCTTCACTGAGCGTGGCATCGAGCGCGATCTTCTCGCCGCTTACCTTGTCTTTCGTCACGTTGAGCCTTGGCACCTCGAACTTGACGTTGAGGTCGCCGCCCTCCTGCTTGCCGGTCGCGGCGACCGCGAGTTTCGAAACCAGGAATTCCCTGGTCGCAAGTTTCGCGTCGACGTCGCCTTTCGCGGTCGCCGCCAGATTGCTGATGCCCGCGGCAACCCCTTTGACGCTGAAGTCGAGCCCGTCGAGCGCATAGCTTTGCTTGTCGAGATCGAACGTGACGGTAGCCTTGAGCGCGGCATCCAGGCTGAGTTTGGGCTTGTCGCTCTGCGCGGTCAGCGAGAGATCGATTTTGCTCGGCACGCCGTTGGCGATGCGGCCGGTCTTGAGATTCAATTTGGACAGCGCGTATTTCGCGCCCGCCGCCTGGTCGAAATAGGTGATGGTTGCATTTTCGAGCGTCACATGAGCGATCTCGATCCTGACCGGCGGTCCTTCGCCTTTCGCGGCAGGCGCGGACTTGTCGCCGCCGCCGGTCAGGTCGTCGATGCTGAACTTGCCGTCCTTGCTGCGTATCAGGTTCGCGCGCAGGTTTCTGATCTCGATCGTGTCGACCACGATCTCTTTCGACAGCAGCGGCAGGAGCTTCAGCGATACGCGGAAATCCTCGATGCCGGCGAATTCCTTGTCGCTCTCGAACTCCGACAGCGATATCTTGCCCAGCGTGGCGCCGATGTTCGGGAACAGCGTGAGCTTGATGTCGCCGTCGATCTTGAGAACGCGCTTGGTCTTGTCCTTGACCGCTTGCACGATCTGCGGCTTATGCTGATTGGGATCGAACGTCGCCGCGACGTAGGCCGCAATCGCGACGACGATCACGGCGATGCCGACCAGCGGTAACACGACGAATTTGACGATTTTATTCATGCTTAGCACCTCGGGCCGGCGGGTTTGGAGCGGGTGATGGGAATCGAACCCACGTCTAAAGCTTGGGAAGCTTTCATTCTGCCATTGAACTACACCCGCGGCGAGTTGTCATTCTATGGGTGCAGCAGTGTGCTTGCAACCGGCCGTATTCCGGTTGCGGGTAAGGCCCGCCGCGTCCGACGCCGTGAGTTGCCAAAGCGCAGCGAAGCTGCAAGAATTTCTTTCCAGTAACCATGAACAGCATCGCATGATTGCACTGACCGTCAACGGCGAAGCGCGCCGCTTCGAGCAACCGCTCAATTGCCGGCAGCTGATCGAGCGGCTGAATCTCGCCGGCAAGCGCGTCGCGCTCGAGCGTAACGGTGAAATCGTGCCGCGCAGCCGGCACGGCGAGCAGATGCTCGCCGACGGCGACCGGCTCGAGATCGTGGTCGCGGTCGGCGGCGGCTGAATCCTTGACCGGGGTCATGGCCGGATACCGCAAATCCGGTCATACTTTCTGACAACCCCTTTCGGTGAACTGCAATGAAACCTCACGAAAACCTCGATCCTTTGATCATCGCCGGCAAGTCGTACAAATCGCGTCTGCTGGTCGGCACCGGCAAATACAGGGATTTCGCCGAAACGCGCGCCGCGGTCGAAGCTAGCGGCGCGCAGATCGTCACGGTCGCGATCCGCCGCACCAACATCGGCCAGGATCCGAAGCAGCCGAGCCTGCTCGAAGTGCTGCCGCCATCGCAATTCACGATCCTGCCCAACACGGCGGGTTGCTATAGCGCCGACGACGCGGTGCGCACGCTCAAGCTCGCGCGCGAGCTGCTCGACGGCCACGATCTGGTCAAGCTCGAAGTGCTCGGCGACCCAAAAACGCTGTTTCCGAACATGGCCGAAACGCTGAAAGCGGCAGCATCCCTGGTCAAGGATAATTTCAAGGTCATGGTCTACTGCAGCGACGACCCGATCGCGGCAAAACAGCTCGAGGAAATCGGCTGCGCCGCGGTGATGCCGCTCGCCTCGCTGATCGGCTCCGGCATGGGTATCCTCAATCCGTGGAACCTGCAGATCATCATCGACTCGGCCCGCGTGCCGGTGCTGGTCGATGCCGGCGTCGGCACCGCATCGGACGCCGCGATCGCGATGGAGCTCGGCTGCGACGGCGTGCTGATGAATACCGCGATCGCTGCTGCGAAAAACCCGGTAATGATGGCCTCGGCGATGAAAAAAGCAGTCGAAGCCGGCCGCGAGGCGTTCCTCGCTGGGCGCATGCCTAAGAAACCCTATGCCGCAAGTCCGAGTTCGCCGACTGAGGGGGCGTTCACTGCGAGCACGCCGACCGGCGGACTGATCACCAAGTAGCTGTCTCTCGTCGTCTTGAACAGCGGCGACCGCGGGCCATCCCGCCGCTAACCGACCGCAGACCTGCAAACAAAAAGGGCTGGCGCGCCGCCAGCCCTTTCTGCTTGGTGGAGGATGTGGAAATTACATCTTCCAGCCGTAGGCGATGCCGAGCGAATCCTGATGCATGCGCAGGTTGACGGCGCCGCCGCCGAAGGCCGCGGGAATGGGACCGGTCAAGCTGTTGTTGAAGGCGTGCATGTAGCTCAATGATAGTTCACCCGTCTTGCTGACCGCCCACGTGAGTCCCAGCGTAGCATGATTCTCGATGACCCCCGGCGCAAGAATGTTAATCAGCGCGTCCTGCGGCTGGATCGGATTCTGGCTGTGATTGTAGCCCGCCCGCAACGTGAGCGTGGGGCTGGCATCCCAGCTAGCGCCGAGTTTGTACACCGTGATGTCCTGCCAGCCGAAGCCGGGACCGCCGCTCGCGCCCAGCGGCACGCCGGCGAGCAACAATGCAGTCGAGGGATTGCCGACGCTCGGTACGCCGTTGTACTGGATCCTCTCCACGTCGAACGCGAGAGTGAAAGTCGGCGCCGCTTTGATGGCAATGCCCGCGCCGAAGTTGGCGGGGATATCGAAGCCCCCCTGATCCGAGAACAGGCCGGCATACTTGTCGAACTTGCCCATGTGGGTCTTCATTTGATACGTCGCGCCCAGGGTCACGGCGTCGGTGATCCTGCCCGTCCAGCCGATGCGCGCGCCCCAGCCGGTCGAGGAATCGTGTCCGACGTCGGTGAGGGCGGCCGGATTGCTGGAGAACGCCGCGAAGCCCTGCAGACCTTTCGCCGCGAAATGCTGATATGCAAAATTAATCGAGAGCCCGATCGCGTGGTTGTCGTTCAGCTTGAAGGCCACCGTCGGCGCAATGAAAAGCTGCGACAAATCGACGCCCGAAGTATTGGTGGCGCCAGGAGCAATGAAGAGGTTGATCGGCCGATCATAGTCCGTGTTCATGCCCCCGTTGCCGTACACCGACACGCCGAGCGACAAGCTCGGGTTGATCATTTTGTTGTAGCCGAATTCCGGAATTACGAAATTGTTTGTCTGGTTGCCTTCGTATGCGCCGCCAACTCCCGGAACCGGCGATCCCGAAATATCCGCGCCGCGCATCGGGCGAAACCACGTCGCTCCAATGTCAAGCCGGTCGCCGATAAACGCCATGCCGGCCGGATTGGTCGCCGCCGCGAGCGAGTCCTGCGGCAGCGCGATGCCGACGCCACCCATGCCCTGCGACTTGACGCCATACCCGTGCTGGAAATAGCCGTCAGTGGCGAATGCAAAAACCGGCGCGCAGCATGCGGCAACCACGGCAAGCTTGATGCAGTTCTTCAACTTCATGATCTTCTCCTTCTCCTAGTGCGTTGCGATCAAATGAACAGGCTGACGTCGGCGTCCTTTGCCATCGGCAGGAACGACGCGGCGCCAACGTACTCTTTTACCTCTGGAATAAAATCGTCGTGGGTGAAACCGAACAGGTCGACGGTCATCTGGCAGCCAAGCAGGTTGACGCCCGCCTCGATCGTGAGCGAACGCAACTCGGTTATATCCGCAACACCGTTATTCTTGATCGTCTGCTTCATGAGCGTGGTGGCAAGCGACTCGAAACCCGGAATCGCGGCCTGCACGACATTGGGAATGTTCCAGCCGATGTCGCGGAACCAGTGGGGGCCGAACGGCATCTTCATCGGCATCGCCGGATTGCCGAGCGGGCTGATCTTGAGATGCGACAGGTCCTTGCGCAGAAGCTGCAGGCCGTAAAAGGTGAAAAACACCGACACATTCCAGCCGAGCGCCGCCGCGGTGGACGCAAGTATGAACGGCGGGTAGGCCCAGTCGAGCGTGCCCTTCGTCGCAATGATCGTCATCGCAGGCGTCTTGTTCGACCGGATTTGCTCAAGCTTCTGCGGCAGCAGAACTTCGAGACGCTCGTTGATCAGCTTGTCGAGCGTGGCGACGTCAACGTTCATTGCCATTCCTTCCTGTGGCGCGGTCGTATCCATCCGCTGTCTTTTCTCCGTTCGCGCGGCAGTATGCGCACAAGCTTCGAACGCAAGGCGCGCTTGCCGCTTGACTGCGATCAATAATAGACTATATTAGAAAATAATGAATCAATAATCCAGCTATCGGCACAAGTTTTTCTTATCCGGGATTGGAACTGCGTCATTCTCCCAACAGCCGCTGCATCGGGAATATCTATTAGATTGAATTGAATAACTTTTTTAAATTGGCTGCGGCTCTCAGGACGAAATTAGACTTGATCCAGAACAAACTCAACGACACTCTGGTAATTACAGTGGGAATGTTACGAGGATTCGGAAGTCACCACAGCGCATCGAGCAACACGAACCGAGGCGCGCTTTGGCGTATTGCCCTGCCGATGGCTGAGAGCCGACACGTCTAAGGATTGCAGATGGAATTACTCGATTTCGCGCGCGGGCCGGCGCTGACTATATCGCTCGCGATCCTGTCTGGCGGGATCGCGTGGCGGCTGTTCGGGATTTTCCGTCTGCCGAAAAAGCCCGATTACTCCGAACCGCGCAGCACCGCGCTGTGGGCGGGCCGGCTGCAAGGCATCGTGTCGCGCATGTGGCCGCGCCCGGAATTCCGCGGCAGCGCCACGCTTGCCACCACGAACGGCTACGTCTATCACATCGGCCTGGCGGTGATCGTGTTTGCCTACCTGCCGCACATCCATTTCATCGAACGCTTGACCGGTATGCGCTGGCCGCCGCTGCCCGAACCCGTGTTCTATGTCGCGGTCGCGCTCACGATCGTATCGCTGCTGATCGCGTTGCTTTATCGCCTGACCGACCCGGTCCTCAGGCTCCTGTCGAACTTCGACGATTATTTCAGCTGGTTCGTGGTGATATTCGCGATCCTCACCGGCATGCTGGCGATCGAGCACCCGTTCCACCCCGGCGCGCCATTTCCGCCCCCGGGCAATCCGGAACTGGTGGCCATACACCTGCTGGCGGTCGAATTGCTGCTGATCTGGCTGCCATTCGGCAAACTCGCGCACGCGTTCCTCGTATTCGTGTCGCGCGGCACGACCGGCGCCGCGTTCGTGCGCAAAGGAGCCCGGCCATGACCGACATCGACACCCGGCATCCGCTCGATCTCGACGCACCGCGCTTTTCGGTCAGGAAACCCGAGATGCGCTACGACAAGCAGGGCGACATGCCGGACGAACAGCGCGTCGAAGCGGCAATGCAGGGTTTCATCAAGGATTTCAGCCGGCCCGTCGCGACCTATATGGAATCGTGCATCCACTGCGGCCAGTGCGCGCAGGCGTGCCATTTCTACGTGTCGACCGGCGATCCCAAATACACGCCGATCTGGAAACTCGAACCGTTCAAGCAGGCCTACAAGCGCGAAGCCGGTCCGTTCGCCCCGGTCTTCAAGGCATCCAACCTGAAATCGGAAGTCACGCTCGCCGAACTCGAGGAATGGCAGGAACTGATCTACGATTCGTGCACCCTGTGCGGCCGCTGCACCATGATATGCCCCATGGGCATCGACATCGCGGCACTGGTCGGGCTCGCGCGCCATGCAATGTTCCAGGCCGGGCTCGTGCCGCACGAGTTGTGGGCGGTGGCCCAGCGCGCAGAGCGCGAAGGCAGCCCGCTCGGCGCGACCCCGAAAGTGCTCAAGGAACGCATCGAGTGGCTGGCCGACGAACACGAAGTCGAAATTCCGCTCGACAAGCCGCGCGCGGAAATCCTCGTGACACTCTCCTCGATCGAAATCATGAAGTACCCGCAGTCCATCATCGCGCTCGCGCGGATCATGAAGCATATGGGCGCCGACTGGACGCTGCGCAGCGACGGCTATGAAGCGACAAACTTCGGCATGCTGTCCGGCAATGCCGAGTGGCAAAAGGACTCGACGCTGAAGCTCATCAACGCCGCGCTCGCGTGCGGGGCGCAAACGCTGGTGCTGCCGGAATGCGGCCACGCCTACGGCGCGATGCGCTGGCAGGGCGCCAACGTGTACGGCAAGCCGCTGCCATTCAAGGTGCTGCACATATCCGAATTTCTCGCCGCGGGCGTGAACGGCGGCAAGCTCAAACTGAAGAAGCTCGAAAAGTCGCTTACCTTTCACGATCCGTGCCAGGTGTCGCGCCGCGGCGGCGCGACGCAGGCGCCGCGCGACGTGCTCAAAGCGCTCGGCGGCGAAGTACGCGAACCCGAGAGCGGCGGCGACCTCAACTGGTGTTGCGGCGGCGGCGGCGGGGTGGTGACTATCCATCGCGCGGATCCTCTGCGCTACCAGTCGTTCAAGATCAAAATGGAACAGATCGACGCGACCGGCGCCGATATGGCGGTGACGAGCTGCGCGAACTGCCGCCAGAGTTTCGACGACGGGCAGGCGCACTTCAAATGGGACCGGGCCATGGGCAGCCTGGTCGAGCTGGTTGCCGATAACCTCGTCGAGAAAGAGCCCCGGGGTAATCAGACCCGGGGTTGAAGCAAGTTTTGTATAGACTGTCACATGAAATGGGCGAAGGAGATCACGTGGCGAAGAAATTGATGATCATCATGGTCAATACGGATCCCTCCGACGGTCCGGAGCTGGGGGCGCCGTTTTTCCAGGCGACGGTAGCCGCGGCGATGGAATACGAAGTTGAAGTCATACTGACCGGGCGCTCCGGCGAGCTCGCGAAGAAAGGCGTGGCCGAGAAACTGTTCGTAAAGCCGGGCTCTCCCAAGAGCGTTTACGATTTCATGAAAGACGCGCACGAAGCCGGCGTGCATTTCAAAGTCTGCACGCCGACGCTCGAGCTGTGGGGCAACGACCTGATTCCGGAAATCGAGGAGACCGTCGGCGGCGCCTATGTCATCGAGCAGGCGATGGACAAAGACGTCGTGACCTTCACTTATTGATGCCCGCGCCTGCGTAATCCGGATTTACGCAAGACCGTTTCTCTGCCTCCGACCGAACATTGCGCCGCGCCTGGCGCCTGCGCGGTCATGCCGCTACACTCGTAGCCCATGACTGAAATTCGCCGCTCGATCCGCAGCTTCGTGCTGCGCCAGGGACGCGTCTCGAACGCGCAACGGCGCGCCCACGACACGCTGCTGCCGCAATTCGGCATCCCGTACTCGGCGCAGCTGATCGATCTCGACTCGGTCTTCGGCCGCAGCGCGCCGAAAGTGCTCGAAATCGGTTTCGGCATGGGCGAGACGACCGCTGCGATCGCCGGGCAACATCCTGAAAACGATTACCTCGGCATCGAGGTGCACACGCCCGGCGTCGGCAGCATGTTGAAACGCATCAGCGAACTCGGCCTCGCCAACGTGCGCATCATCCAGCATGACGCGGTCGAGGTACTGCACCACATGATCGCGCCTGGAACGCTCGACGCAGTGCACATTTATTTTCCTGACCCGTGGCCGAAGAAACGTCACCACAAGCGGCGCCTGATCCAGCCTGAATTCGTCGCGCTGCTCTGCAGCCGCATGAAGCCCAACGCGTATCTGCACGTCGCGACTGACTGGCAGGAATATGCCGAACAAGTCCTCGCCGTGTTAAAGCAGGAACCTTGCCTTGTTAACACCACGCCGGACTACGCGCCGCGCCCCGATTACCGACCGCTGACCAAGTTCGAAAGCCGCGGCCTCAAGCTCGGGCACGGCGTGCGGGACATCGTGTTCCGGCGGCGCTGAGCGGTCCCGCGCACCGCGTTACGGCTCGACCCTCAGGTTCGCTTCCTTGACGAGCTTGCCCCAGCGCGCGGCTTCGCTGGCCATGAACCGGCCGAACTCCTCGGGCGTGCTGGTGATCGCCTCGACACCGACTTCGCCGAGACGGGTTTTCACTTCCGGTGTCGCCAGCGCCCTGACGATATCCGCATTCACCTTGTCGACGATGGCGCGCGGCACGCCGGCCGGAAACAGGATGCCCCACCAGTTGACGGCGGCGAAGCCCTTGATGCCCCCCTCGGCGAGCGTCGGCAGCTCGGGCGTGAACGGCCAGCGCTTCTCGCTGGTGACCGCGAGCGCGCGCAGCTTGCCGGTTTTCAAGGCCTGCACCGCGGGCACCGCGTCCGAGAACATGGTGGTGATCTGCCCTCCCATGACGTCGGTGATCGATAGCGCATTGCCTTTGTAAGGCACCGTAATCATGTCGACGCCGGCCAGCCGCTTGAACATCTCGCCGGCGAAATGCGACATGCTGCCTGGACCGCTGGTCGCGTAGGTGAGCTCGCCCGGGTGCCGCTTGGCGAGCGCCACGAGCTCCTTCACGTTCTTCACCGGCAGGGTCGTTGGCACCACCAGGATATTGGCCGAGATCGTTATGCGCGAGACCGGAAGAAAATCCTTCTGCCAGTCGTAAGAGACTTTCGCCAGCAACGGCTTGGCGACGACCGGCCCGAAATTGCCCAGCACGAATGTGTAGCCGTCGGCCGGCTGCTTTGCAGCGTATTCCATGCCGATCGATCCGTCCGCGCCCGGCTTGGATTCGACGACAACGGTCTGGCCCCAGTATTCGGTCAGTTTCTGGCCGATGATGCGCGCCATCACGTCCGAGCTGCCGCCCGGGGGGTAAGTCACGATGAATCTCACGAACTTGCTGGGATAGGCCTGCGCCTGGGCCTGCGCGGCGCCGCATAGCACGCTTGAGAGCGCTGCGATGGCGCAAACACCCTGACTTACGAATTTCATTTCTCCTCCCGAGTCTGATTTTGGTGTACCAGCGGCCATTCTAGCCGAAGATATCTGAAATGCAATTGGACCGGCTTGCGGCACGCATCGGATATCATCTACAAGGGAACATGAATGGGGAATACAGCCATGTTTGCAGTGATCTTTGAAGTCGAGCCGGCGGCGGGACGCGAGCAGGAATATCTCGATATCGCCGCCGCGCTTCGCCCCGAGCTCGAGAAAATCGACGGCTTTGTTTCGATCGAGCGTTTTTCGAGCCTGACCCATCCCGGGAAAATCCTGTCGCTGTCGTTCTGGCGCGACGAGGCAGCATTGGTCCGGTGGCGGCAGCACGAAGAACATCATCGCGCGCAATGGAAAGGCCGGTCCGGCATTTTCGCGGATTATCGGCTGCGCGTCGCTTCGGTCGAGCGCGACTACGGCATGTTCGACCGCGTGCAGGCGCCGCAGCAATTTCCTGACGTCAAACGCTGACGCGGTTTTCAGGCAGGAAGACCTGCAGCAGATCGTTCAGAAACCGCCGGCCAAGCGCGGTCGGCGCGATGCGCTGATGGTCGCGCTCGATCAGGCCGCGCCTTTCCGCTTCTTCAAGCTGCTTTAGCACCGCGGTCAATGGCATCCCCGCGCGCTCTTCGAACAGCGCGACGGGAAAACCGTTGTCGAGCCTGAGCGCGTTCATCATGAACTCGAGGCCTATCTCGTTGACGTTGACGTTGTGCTGTTCTTGCATTGCATTTCCCGCCGACGCGCTTTCCATATACTGCTTGGGCTGCTTGTAGCGCATCTGGCGGGCGATGCGGTCAGGAAACGACAGCTTGCTGTGCGCGCCCGCGCCGATGCCGAGATAATCGCCGAACGTCCAGTAGTTGAGATTGTGGCGCGCCTGCTTGCCGGGCTGCGCAAACGCCGACGTTTCGTAATGCCGGTAGCCTCGCGCCGCCAGTGTTTCCTCGATCGCCTGTTGCATTTGCGCGGTAGCGTCGTCATCGGGCAGCAGCGGCGGATAGCGATGAAAGTACGTGTTCGGCTCTATCGTCAGGTGATAGGCCGAAACATGCGGCGGCGCGAATGTGAGTGCTGTCTCGATGTCGGCGCGCGCCTCATCAGCCGCTTGCCGGGGCAGGCCGTACATGAGATCGAGGTTGAAGTTTTCGAAGTTCTCGCGTGCAATCTCGATGGCGGCGCGCGCCTCCTTGCCGTCGTGAATGCGGCCGAGCGTCTTGAGATGGCGCGGATTGAAACTCTGGATGCCGATCGACAGGCGGTTGACGCCCGCCGCGCGGAAGGCGCGGAATTTTTCCGCTTCGAACGTGCCAGGGTTCGCTTCGAGCGTGATTTCCGCGTCGATGGCAAGCGGCACGCGCGCGCGTACCGCCACCAGGATTTGCTCGATGCCTGCCGCCGAGAACAGGCTCGGCGTGCCGCCACCGAAAAACACGCTGTAAATCTTGCGCCCCCACACGAGCGGCAGTGCAGCCTCGAGATCGGCGATGATCGCATCGATGTAACGCTGCTCCGGAACCGGCTCGCGCGCCTCGTGTGAATTGAAATCGCAATACGGGCATTTGCGTACGCACCACGGAATATGCACGTATAAGGATAACGGCGGGAGCGTGGTGAAATGCGGAGAGACGCCAGGCGATAGACGAGAGACTGGATGGTGCTCGACAAGACTCACCGTTTCTTCCTCCTCTCGTCTATCGTCTCTCTTCTCTCCGCGCGCAGCCTTGCTGCGAGCCGGGCGAGCGCCTGGCCGCGATGGCTGATGCGGTTCTTGTCTTCCGGCTTGAGTTCGGCAGCCGTCCTGCGCAGATCGGGAATCCAAAATAACGGATCGTAGCCGAAGCCGCGGCTGCCGCGAAGCTCGCGCGCGATCTCGCCGTGCCACTCGGCCTCGCAGATCATGGGCTGCGGGTCGTCGGCGTGACGCGCCAGCACGACCACGCAATAATAATGCGCTTTGCGGTTCGCTTCGTTCGCGAGCAGCCCGAGCAGCTTACGGTTGTTGCGCTCGTCCTGGTCATCGCGGCCGCCCCCGGAATCCGCGGATTGCTCGCCGGCAAAGCGCGCCGAGTGCACGCCGGGCGCGCCGTTCAGTGCGTCTACGCAAATGCCAGAATCGTCGGCGAGCGCCGGCAGCCCGGTATGCCGGCTCGCGTGCCGCGCCTTGGCGAGCGCGTTTTCGATGAACGTGAAATGCGGCTCGTCGGCCTCCGGCACGCCGAGGGTCGATTGGGGCACGATCTCGGTATCGAGGGGCACGAGGATGGCGCCGATTTCATTGAGCTTGCCGACGTTGTTCGTGGCGATGACGATTTTTTTCATCAGTAAAATCTTGAACCGCAAAGGACGCTAAGGGCGCAAAGGATCCCGAAGAGAGGATATTTCAAAACAACCGTGTGATTTCGCGGTTGTCATCGACCTTTGTCTTTATTTATTGCCCCGAGTTCTCAATCTTTTCCCTTATTGCCCTTCCTTCGCGTCCTTTGCGTCCTTGGCGGTGAATCTTTTGACATTTAGTTTTTCAGCGCAGTTTTCTGGGCGGCGATCAGTTGCTGGATGCCTTTCTGAGCGAGATCGAGCATCGCGGTCATCTCGGTGCGCGTAAACGGATGGCCTTCGGCCGTGCCCTGCACCTCGACCAGCCCGCCGCTGCCGGTCATCACGACGTTCATGTCGGTGTCGCATGCGTAGTCTTCATCGTAATCGAGGTCAAGCACCGGCACGCCCTGGTACACGCCGACCGACACCGCCGCGATGAAGTCGAGTATCGGTGAGGCCGCCAGCAGTTTTTGTTCGAGCATGTGGTTTAGCGCGTCGTGCACGGCGACGAATGCTCCGGTGATGCTCGCGGTGCGCGTGCCGCCGTCGGCCTGGAGCACGTCGCAATCGAGCTGCAGCGTGCGCTCGCCGATTTTGTCGAGGTCGACCACCGCGCGGAGCGCACGGCCGATCAGGCGCTGGATTTCCTGCGTGCGCCCCGATTGCTTGCCCCGCGCCGCCTCGCGGTCGGTACGCGTGTTGGTCGAGCGCGGCAGCATGCCGTATTCGGCGGTCAGCCAGCCCCGTCCCTTGCCTTTCAGAAACGACGGCACCTTGTCGTCGACGCTGACGGTGCAGATCACTTTAGTGTCGCCGCACTCGATCAGCACCGAGCCTTCGGCATGGCGCGTATAACCGCGCGTGATACGGATATCGCGCAACTGGTCCGGCTGGCGCTTGCTTGGCCGCATGGTTTTCCTTAACTGTGTTATCTTTCCAAGGTCGCCATTGTCGTGAGTTGCCGGGATAGTGTAAAGCGTGCGACCGGTAAAACGTGAAAGGTGAAATGTGAGCTCCCTCACCCTGCCCGGCCCCCTCGCGTGCTGCGCAGGCTCTCCCCCGGTAACGGGGGAGAGGGTTCATTTCACTTTTCACGTTTCACTTTTCACGAGACGTTTATCATGATCTACAGCATGACCGGATTCGCCAGCGGGACGCGCGAGCTTGCAACCGCGGCGCTCAACGTCGAATTGCGCTCGGTCAACCACCGCTACCTCGATTTGCAGTTCCGGCTGCCCGAAGAGCTGCGCCCGCTCGAACCGGGATTGCGCGAGCTGATCGTCGCGCGCCTGCAGCGCGGCAAGGTCGAATGCCGCATCGGCCTGACTCCGCTGCCCGAAGAGCTGCGCCCGCTCGAGCTCAATAGCGAGGTGCTCAAGCAGCTGAGGGCGCTGAGCGAGAAGCTGCGTACGGCGTGGCCCAGCGTGCCCGGCCTCACCGCCGCGGACATTCTGCGCTGGCCGGGCATGCTCGGCTCGGATACTGTGTCGCTCGATGAAATGCGCGCGGCGTGCCACCACACGCTGCAATCGGTGCTCGAGGAGTTTACCGCGTCGCGCGCGCGCGAAGGCGACAAGCTGAAAGGCCTGCTGCTCGAGCGCGCCGCCGCGATGGAAGAGCGCATCGCGACCGTCGCCCCGCGCATGCCGCAGGTGCTCGCCGCATTTCAGGAAAAACTCGCGACGCGCCTGCGCGAGGCGATGGCGGTGAGCGACGACGAGCGCATCCGCCAGGAAATCGTGCTCTTCGCCAACCGCATCGACGTCGACGAGGAGCTGTCGCGGCTCACCACGCACATCAGTGAAGTGGTGCGCATCCTCGAGACCGGCGGCGCAGTCGGCAAGCGGCTTGATTTTCTGATGCAGGAATTGAACCGTGAAGCCAATACGCTCGGCTCCAAATCGGTCGACGTCGAGGTCACCAAAGTGTCGCTCGACCTGAAGCTGTTGATCGAGCAGATGCGGGAACAAATCCAGAATATCGAATGACCGGCAATCTTTTCATCGTCTGCGCGCCATCTGGCGCCGGCAAGACCAGCCTCGTAGCCGAGCTGCTGAAAACCGACCCGAAGATCAGGCTGTCGGTGTCGTACACCACGCGCAAGCCGCGGCCGGGCGAAGTCGACGGCCGCGAATACCATTTCGTCACGGCGCAGAAGTTCGGGCAGATGGTCGAACAGGGTGCTTTCCTCGAGTGTGCGCTGGTGCATGGCAACCAATACGGGACTTCGCAACACTGGATAGCCGAGCAGCGCGCCACCGGCGCCGACATCCTGCTCGAGATCGACTGGCAGGGCGCTGCCCAGGTCAGGAAGCTGATCCCGGAAGCGATCGGCATTTTCATCCTGCCGCCGTCGTTCGAAGCGCTGGTCGCGCGGCTCAATAAACGCGCGCAGGATCCTCCGGATGTGATCGCGCGGCGGCTCACCGCGGCGCGCGCGGAGATAAGCCACGTCGGCGAGTTCAACTATGTTATTATCAACGACCATTTCGACGAGGCGGTGCAGGATCTTAGCAGCATCGTCCGCGCCCAGCGGCTGCTGGCTTCAATCCAGCTGGCCCGCCACAGCGACCTGATTAACCGGATGAAATAAGGACATTAGACATGGCACGCATCACTGTTGACGACTGTTTGAAGATCATTCCGAATCGTTTTGAGCTTACGCTCGCCGCGACTTACCGCGCGCGCCAGATCACCAACGGCTCGGCGCCGATGCTGGACGCCAATCGCGACAAACCGACCGTGATCGCGCTGCGCGAGCTTGCTGCCGGCAAGTACGGCGTCGAAATACTCAACAAAACCCCGTCCTGACGCCGGCTTTAAGCCGGCTGCGGTATTGCGGGGCGTCCCGATATGTAATACTGGAGCTCCCTATCCCGTAACCGGTCATGCCCGAAGCTGCAACCCTGTTCAAGGAGTGGTCCGGTTATCTCAAGCCGGAGGACGTGACGCGGCTCGAAACCGCGTATCACTTTAGCCGCGCCGCGCATAACGGCCAATTCCGTGCTTCCGGCGACCCCTATATCTCGCATCCGCTCGCGGTTGCGAACATCCTCGCCCAGCTCCATCTCGATTCGCAGGCGCTGACCGCTGCGCTGCTGCACGATGTGATGGAAGACACTTCCGTCACCAAGACCGAAATCAGCAGGAAATTCGGCAAACCCGTCGCCGAGCTCGTCGACGGTGTCTCCAAGCTCGACCGCATTGAGTTCGAGACCCACGAGGAAGCGCAGGCCGAAAACTTCCGCAAGATGCTGCTGGCGATGGCGCGCGACGTGCGCGTCATCCTGATCAAGCTCGCCGACCGGCTCCACAACATGCGCACGCTCGACGCGGTGCCAGCGCCGAAGCGCACGCGCGTCGCACGCGAGACTCTCGAGATCTACGCGCCGATCGCCAACCGGCTGGGCTTGAACAGCATCTACCAGGAACTCGAGGACCTGAGTTTCAGCTATCTGTATCCGGCGCGCTTCCGCGTGCTGTCGAGGGCTTTGAAGAGCGCGCGCGGCAACCGGCGCGAAGTCGTCAGCAAGGTGGGCGAAACGATCAAGAAACGGTTGAAACAAGACGGGGTCGACGCCATCGTGCACGGCCGCGAGAAACACCTGTTCAGCATCTACCGCAAAATGCGCGAGAAACACCTGTCGTTCGCCAAGGTGCTCGACGTGTTCGGCTTCCGCATCATCGTCAAGGACGTGCCCTCGTGTTACCTCGTGCTCGGCGCGCTGCATTCTCTCTACAAACCGATCCCGGGCAAGTTCAAGGACTACATCGCGATCCCCAAGGCGAACGGCTACCAGTCGCTGCACACCACGCTGTTCGGCCCGTTCAGCAGCCCGCTCGAAGTGCAGGTCCGGACCTCCGAAATGCACAAGATCGCCGAGGCCGGCGTCGCCTCGCACTGGCTCTACAAGAGCTCCGATGCGTCGCTCAACGACCTGCAGAAGAAGACCCACCAGTGGCTGCAGAGCCTGCTCGAAATCCAGTCCGGCAGCGGCGACTCGGTCGAGTTCCTCGAGCACCTGAAGGTCGACCTGTTCCCGGACGAAGTTTATGTCTTCACGCCGAAAGGGAAGATCCTGTCGTTGCCGCGCGGCGCGACGGCCGTGGATTTCGCCTACGCGGTGCACACCGACATCGGCAACCGCTGCGTCGCGGTCAAAATCAACGACGAGCTGATGCCGCTCAGGACCGAGCTCAGAAACGGCGAGCGCGTCGAGATCATCACGGCGTCGCACGCCAAGCCGAACCCGCTATGGCTCAATTATGTGATCACCGCCAGGGCGCGCTCGCACATCCGCTACTTTCTGAAGACCGTGCAGTACCAGGAATCGGCGCAGCTCGGCGAGCGGCTGCTGAATCAGGCGCTCGGCACCTTCAAGTCCGGCATCGTCGAGATCAAGGAAGCGCAGTGGGACAAGCTCATCAAGGATACCGGCGCCAAATCGCGCCCGGACATCCTCGCCGATATCGGCCTCGGCAAGCGGCTCGCCGTGGTGGTGGCGCGGCGGCTGCTGTCGCTTGGCGATGCGTCGGGCGAGGAACCCAGGACCGGCATGCCGGTGATGATCCGCGGCTCGGAGGGGATGGCGGTGCAGTTTGCACAGTGCTGCAAGCCGATCCCGGGCGACCCGATCATCGGCCTCATCAACAAGGGCCAGGGCATGATCATCCATACCCACGATTGCCCGGTAATCGCCAAGACGCGCGCCGATCCCGGCAAAGTGATCGACGTCGAATGGGCGCCCGAAACCAAGAAGCTGTTCAATGTCAGCATTGAGCTGGTGGCGATGAACCAGCGCGGCGTGCTGGCCAAGGTCGCGGCAAAGATTGCCGAAGGCGACTCCAACATCGACAACGTTACGGTCGACCCGGGGCAAGGCGATCAGTATGCGACCATGCACTTCACGCTGCAGGTATCCAACCGCCTGCACCTCGCGCAGATCATGCGCTCACTGCGCCGCATCCCTGAAGTGATCCGCATCACGCGGGTCAAAAACTAGTGCCGTTCCAACCTGATCAGCCTAATGACCGCGAGGATCCTTCTGCTGAATATTGTGCCTCGATCACCCATCACAGATAGCTCGGAATAGTTGGAACGGCACTAGTGTTTACCGCAGATGTCGTAGCCGTCGCGCCAGCCCTGCAGGTAATTCGCGTCTGACTTGAAACGCGCTTCATCGCGCTTGCGCGCCGCGTTCGGCTTGGCGCTCGCGCAGCCGTCTGCGTAGCCTTGCCTGAACTCGGGCGGATAACCGGTCAGATTGACCTTGGGCTGCGGCGCGGGCGCCGGCTGGCTCGCGCAGCCTGTTACCAGCATCAATGCGAGGACCGGCAGAATCGATCGCATGGTCTGTTCCTTCGCTCTTTATCGCATCCTACATTGCATTCGGCTCCATGCGTACAAAAAGGGGCCGCCCAGGGAGGAGAGGAAAACGGGTGTCACTGCACCGGGCAATTGGGCGCTGACAATTGGCTCGGCAACGGCTTGCCGATTTCCAGGTGGTATGTGCCGTCGCCCAGACTGCCGCTTGGTCGCGGCTGATCCGTCACGCAGCCGCATAGCGTCATCACGATCAGTACGCATGCTACCGTCAGCCGTGTTTTCATGGACCCTCCTCCATAAAAATGGCGATGCAACCGATAGAACTGACAGTAATTATCCGGATACGCGGTCGCTCGAGGCAGGAACTAGTGCACGGGATCAGTCGACATAATTTTCGCGCTGGATGGAACTTTTCAAAAACCTTAAATTCCCTGGTTATTGGTGTTCACGCTGCTGTGGATCGATGCCGCGCGTGAACAAATTCACGCACATTCGGGCATCAACGCGACAGCATGTGCATTATTGCGCGCGGCACCAGGGTATTGCCGCCGAACACCTGCAGTGATTGATCGCTGCTCCCAACGCACACTTTCTGCAAAGCGAGAAAAGCGCGGCCCGCCGCGGTGTCGTGCCAAAACCAGTGTTGGATTGCTGACGCATCTGGTGCGCCCGGCCGCGCTGCCGCGGCTTCGTAGTAGTACGCTCGAATGTCGTCGCACACGACCTTGAGCGTCTCGCCTGCACTCATGCCGTCGAAGCCCGGTGCCGGCGCGCCGTTAAGATAGGACGCAATGATGCCAACAGCCTCGGCATGCGTCACGCCGCTCACGCCGGTCGTGGTACGTCCGCGGCGCTGCACGGCGAGATCGTACCACGGCGCGAGTTCCTCGATTTCGCGCGCGAGCAGAGCACCGAGATCGCGTTCGTCCACGGCGTGATCGAAACTCACCGGGCACGCGACGCCTTGGATTTCGCCCGCCGCCGGCTGTGGCGCATCTTCGGGAAAATCCGCGAGCACGGGACCGGCGGGTGCTTCGAGCCGTCGCAGCACCGCGAGCAGCACGCGGCGCTGGAATTTGGCATCGTTCGGCACGCCGAATGGGCGGCCAAGGATGAACGGTACCCACAACGCGCGCGGCGGACTGATATCGGCTGTGTTCTCGCGCACGAGCGAAATCTGCGTCGTCGCAACGCCTTCCGCCTCGAGGTAGTGCCCGAGCGCGCCGACGGCGCACGTGCAGTTCGGTCACACCGGCGTCAGCAGCACCGCATCGACGCGATCCTGCTTGAGCAGCGCGGCGAGCTCGCGCGCCTTGGGTGCGAGCTGCCTGATCGGCGCCGCACCCATGAACGCGTAGTGGTAGTCGGCGACCGCGCCTACCGCGCCCTCGCGCGCAAGCTCACGCAAACGGTCGAGCGGAAACACGACGTTGTGGTCTTCCTGGAAACCGCTGCGGTCAAAATTGACGGACTGATGGCTCATCACGAGCTCTGCCGCCGGCGTGTCGCCGGGAATGATGCGGTAATCGGTCGCCGCCGCGCTCGGCCCAAATGGCCGGTCACCCCTGCGGTGCAGTCCCGCAGTGGTCACAATCGCAATGCGACAGCGCGCAAGCGGCGGCGGCCGATTCCACGGCCGGCCTTCGAATCCGCCCAAGCCGCGCGTTTTCTTGAGCAAGTGCTCGCGTTCCCACTCGGGCAAATCGGCGAGTCTCACCATTTATTGCGCTCCACGGTCATCCCCCGCAGCTACGCCGGCACCGGCATCCGTCCCATCCATTGTTCGCTCTGAGCGCGCGCGACATCGTTGAGTGAACCCAGTTTTCCAAGTGTTTCGCGCAGCCAGGCCGCATCACTGCGGCGCGCGATAATGTCGGCGCGTAGCATTTCGAGCGCCGCAGCGGTCTTCATCTGCGCCGCATACGGCGTCAGTACATCCAGCGTCTGCATCATGTCCTGCACCAGCGGCACCTGCTGCTGGGTATACGCATCGATATATGTTGCATCGAAGCCATAGCGGCACGCCTGAAAGCGGTTATGCCTGTAGACCAGATAAATGTCCGCCGATGCCGGCAGCGGCCGTTGCGTAAGCACGTAGTGCGCGAGCGTTTGCGCGTAAGCCGCAAGCTGCGCCGCGCGTTCGACGGTGAGCGGCGTGTCGAGCACGCGGATTTCGACCGTGCCATACTCGGGCTTGGGCCGGATATCCCAGTAGAAATCCTTCATGCTCTCGACGATGCGAAAACCCCGCATCTTCTCGAAGTAGCCGACGAACTCACGCCATGTCTCCACGAACGGCATGGTGCCGGAAAGCGGAAACGCGCTCACCGTATTGAGCCGCGACGACTGGAAGCCGGTGTCCGCGCCCTGCTGAAACGGAGAGGACGCGGACAGCACGATGAAATGCGGAATGTAGCGCGACAGCATGTGCGTCAGGTAGACGGCGGCATCGCCGTCCGGGCAGCCGATGTGGACGTGCTGGCCGAATACCGTGAACTGCTTGGCGAGATAGCCGTAGACTTCGAGCAGATGCTTGAAGCGCTCCGTCGGATAGATACGGCGCTCGCTCCATTTGTGAAACGGATGCGAGCCGCCGCCGGCAATGCGCAGGTTGAGCTGGGTCGCCGCCTGCACAACCGCGTCCCGGATCTGTTTCAGCTCCGCCAGCAATGACTCATGGCTGAGGTGGATCGAGGAGTTTAACTCGATCATGCTCTCGGTGATCTCCGGTTTGATGGCGCCCGGGGGCTTGGTCTTTTCGAGCAATGTCAGCAGGTCGGCGGCATCGCGCGCAAGGTTGTAGTCACGCGAATTCAGTATCTGCAGCTCGAGCTCGACGCCCATCGAAATCTCGGGTGAAGATTTGAAATCCATCTCGCTCATACCGCCTCCTCCTGTTGCGCTTCGCCGGCGCGACGCAGCGCGAACTGCACGGCGAGCGGGCCAGCCAGTTCAAGGATCAGCGCCGCGGCGAGCACGATGGTCGCGAGTTTCGCGCCGAACGCCGGATACAGGCTGCCTGCGCTGTTGGTCATCGCGAGCGCAATACCCGACATCGGCAGCAGCGCAATGCTGAGCAATCCGCCGCTGCCGGGTCGGATGCCGCTCAGGTGCGCCAGACAGAGCACGCCGAGCGATTTGCCGACGAAGCGCGCCGCGATATAAACCGCGGCAATTGCGCCGCCGGCGATCAGGTCGTTAACTTTCAGCAACGCGCCAGTCACCACGAACAGCACGATGAAGAAAACCTGCCCGAAGCGCCCGATATCAACGGGCATCAACACGTGTTCGTGATCAAGGTTCCTGACCAGCACTCCAAACGCGAGCAACGCGATCAGCACCGAGAATTTCAGCGCTTCCGCGGCGCCGACCAGCAGCACCACCAGCGCCAGCAGTAAAGCCAAATGCTGCTCGGCCTGCTTGCCAAGCCAGCGCGCGAGCAGCAGCGCCAGTACGCTCGCCAAAAACCCCGCGCACACCGAGCCCGCCAGAATATATACCGGGTGCAGCACCATGGTCGGCCAGCCGGCGCTGTATTCGCTGTGGATCCATGACAGCAGCATCGTCACCAGCACGAATGCCACCACGCTGTTGATCGCGACCAGGTTGAGTGCGCGCTCGGTCACTTGGCCTTCGGCGCGCTGCTCGCGCGCGACCAACAGCACGATTGCCGGCGACGACGACACGCCGATCGCCGCCGCCATGGCGGCATACAGCGGCGCGATGTCGAACCACACCAATGCCCCGAACATGCAACCGAACGACAACAGGCTTTCCGTCAGCGACATCATTGCCAGCCAGCGGTCGTGCCGGAGCCATTCGAAATCGAGACGCCGCCCGAGCTCGAACAATACCAGCCCCAAACCGACGTCGAGAAACACGCGCGTGTAGCCCAGCATTCTGGCGTCGAGCACGTTGAGCCCGCTCGCGCCAAGCGCCAGCCCGATCAGCACGTAGCCGGTGATGCGCGGCAGACTGAGCACGCGCCGGATGAGCTCGCCGCCGAGCGCACCGGCGAGCAGCAGCACGCCGAACAATGCCAGCGGATTGGCGGGAAGCGGAAACTGCGGAAGAAACTCAAGGCTTGTCATAGCAGCACTCCTCTCCGCCGCGCTTCGTCATGCGCGGATGAAACTGCGGCTACATGCTATGCCCCGGGTGCGAAAACCCGCCGATGCTCCAGGCTGCCGGGCCGCAGCCTGTTTGGTTGTTATTGATAAACGACCGGCGGCATCGCCGCCGGTCACTACTGGTTAGTTTACCCGCCCTACCAGACGAACACGACTCGGTGCGGGTTGGCTCCCACGACTTGTACCGTCTGCTGCTTTACCGCGCCATCGTTGTCCGCGCTGATCGAATATTTGCCGGGCGGTACCTTCGCCAGTAAAAACGGCCCTTGCGATACCGCATCGAGCACTACCTTTCCGTTCTTGTCCTTGATCTGAACCTTGACGTCCGCCAGGTACTCGTTGGGCGAACCCTTGGTCGCAAATAACAGTTCGAGTGAATAGTCCGGTGAAAGTTTTTGTATCGCCTGTCGTTCATCCTCGCCCACGCCACCACTCACGAATGGCACCGGACCGGTCTGCACGACTTCGAGCGCTGCTGAAACGCCGGTGGCTGTTGACAGCAAAACAACGCCCGGACTCATCGCAAGAAGCGCACCACAAACTGCCGAGTTCAGAAATTTCATCGTATTCTCCTTCTCCGGTAAATCACTTGCTATGACCATCGCGAAGGCGGTCGGTTCACCAAATCGGCTGCTGCTTGATCGACATGGATAATCCTAACTTCAGATTGATCGGGATCCGTGTAGCGGGGTGCACGGCGAGAAATTAGCTGAGCGCCGTAATCTTCAGTTCAGTCGCCAGCTGATTGAGACTCTTAATCAATGGCGCCGACAATGAAATGCCGAGTCTTGTTCTCTCCGCGCGCTTGGCATGGCTCTGCTCACCCGGCAGCCGGATGGCATCGACGCCGGGCAGGCGCTTCGAATTGCGGATGTCGCGGATCAGCTCGTCGACGCTCGCCTTGAATTCGCCCAGCGGGCGGAACATCGCAATGTTGATGGCGATGATCACGTGGCCGGTGTTGGTCGGTGTCGTGTCGTCAGCGTTGAAATCGACGACGTCGCGTCCCATTGCCGCGCCGTTCAACGTGCCCGCGAGCAGGCCGAACACGAGTGCAAGCCCATAGCCTTTGTAGCCGCCGATCGGCAGCAGCAGGCCCTCATTGGCTCGCCTAGGATCGGTGAGCGGGCGGCCCTCGCGGTCTATCATCCAGCCTTCGGGCATCGTCTCGCCGCGCTGCGCCGCGGTCTTGACCTTGCCGTAAGCAGCGACGGTAGTTGCCATGTCGAGCACGATCGCCGGCTCCTTGCCGGCGGGTATGCCGACTGCGATCGGATTGGTCGATAGCAGCATGTCGAGCCCGCCCCACGCCGCCAGATGGTTCGCATTGCCGACCGCCAGATAGAGCCCGATCATGTCGCGCGCGATCGGCATGCTCGCATAGAGCGATGCCGGGCCCGCGTGATTGCTCCATTTGACGCCGACCCATGCGCAGCCGGCGGTCTTTGCCTTTTCGATCGCATGCTCGGCGGCAAAGCGCATCACCAGATGCCCCATGCCGTTGTCGCCGTCGACGAGCGCCATGCCCGGCGCCTCGCGCTCGATGCGGATGTTCGGTTTGACATTGACGGCGCCACCCCTGATGCGGCGGATGTATTGCGGGAGCCGGAATACGCCATGCCCGTCGGCGCCATTCAGATCCGCGCGCGTCATCAGCTCCGCGATGCTTTTCGCTTCGGGCGCGCTGATGCCCACGGCCGCGAACGCGCGTGCGATGAACGCTTCGAGGTTTGCCGCAGTGATCCTTTTGGGTTCGGATGACATCAGGTGGCTTCAGGCCTGCTTGTCGGCGACGAGATTCTCGATGCGCCGATCAGGCACCAGCCAGATGAGCGCGACAAGCACGTACAGGACTTGCGCGATCCATGGCAGCCAGCGCGCGGTCAGGATGGCGGCGACGTAGATCGCCGGCGATAGCTTTCCTTTCCAGTCGCTGCCAACAGCCTTCTTCAGCAAAGAATCGCAGCCCTGCGACGCGATGATGATCTGCTGCAGCACCCAGTATGCGACGGCCGCCATCAGCAGCACCGCGCCGTAAACGGCAGTTGGCACCGGCGCGAAATGATTCTCCCCCATCCAGCCGGTCACAAAAGGGAAGAGCGAGAGCCAGAACAGAAGATGCAGGTTCGCCCACAGCATCGGCCCCGTCACCCTGTGCACCACGTGCAGCATGTGGTGATGGTTGTTCCAGTAGATGCCGACGTAGACGAAGCTCAGCACGTAGCTCAGGAACACCGGAACGAGCGGCGCCAGCGCTTCGATGCTCTCGCCATGCGGCACCTTGAGCTCGAGCACCATGATCGTAATGATGATGGCGAGCACGCCATCGCTGAATGCCTCGAACCGGCTCTTGCCCATTCACGCCTCAATCGATCTTTACCTTGTTGTCCTTGATGATCTTCGCCCAGCGCTGCATTTCCGATCGCACGTAAGTGTTGAATTCGGTGGGCGACGTGTTGAGCGCGAACGGTATCGAGCGCTTGACCAGGAACTCCTGCATCTCCGGGTCTTTCATCACCGCTACGGTCGCAGCAAACAGCTTGTCGATGACCGGCCGCGGCGTGCGCACGGGCGCGAACATGCCGTTCCAGTTGAGGCTGCCGATGCCGGGGAAGCCGGCCTCCGCCATTGTCGGCACCTCGGGCAGCTCGGGGACGCGTTTCACTGACGTCACCGCAACCGCCCTGATCAGCCCTGCGCGGATCGCGCCGATGTTGGAAGCGACGTTCGATTCGGTGATATGCGCCTCGCCGCGCATCAATGCCGGCAGCGTTTCACCCGCGCCTTTGGACGGCAGGTGCACCATTCTGATCCCCGCCGCGGCGGTGAACGCGAGCATGTCGAGGTGCGAGTACGAGCCGAGCGGCGCCGAGTAGTTGAGCTGGCCGGGGCGCTCCTTGGCGTAGGCGATCGCTTCCTTCAGCGTACCGGGCAGTTTCGGGCCGACGAGAATCAGGTTGGGGATCGAAGCAAGCAGCGTGACGCCGGTCAGATCGCGCACCGCGTCCACTTTCGCCTTGGACGCGAACAAGAGCGGATTGATGGCATTGGTCGAGATATTGCCGATCAGCAACGTGTAACCGTCGGGTTGCGCCGTCGCCACCAGCTCCACCGCGATGTTGCCGGCGGCCCCGGCGCGGTTGTCGACGACGATCTGCTGGCCGAGGCGCTCGGAGAGCTTCGGGGCCAGCACGCGCGCGACGATGTCGGTGGCGCCGCCCGGCGCGAACGGCACGACCAGCCGCAAGGGCCGCTCAGGGAATTTTTGCGCCTGCGCGCAAGCGACGACGGGCACTGCCGCGCAAAGCACGGCTGCCAGCGATCTGATGTATCGAATCATGTTCCCCTCCTTGGAGTCATAAACCGGCCGCCACGCTCGCGCGGCGTGATGTCAGCCGCGGCGCTCTTCCAGTTCGACCAGCGTGCCGAGAAAATCATGCGGATGCAGGAACGCAATGCGCGCGCCGTGCACGTTCAGCTGGCGCTTGCCGTCACCAAGGACGCGCGCGCCCTTGTGCTCGATCTCGGCAGTGGTCGCCTGCAGGCTGTCGACACTCAGGCTGAAATGATGGATACCGCCGCGCGGGTTGCGCTGGAGGAATTTCCCGACCGGCGAATCGGGCCGCGCCGGCTCCATCAGCTCGATCTTCGCGTTACCCAGGTCGATGTAAGCGATGCGCACACCCTGGTCGTCGTTGACGCTGACGGGGCCGATTTTCAATCCATATTTCCGCTCGAGCTCACGCGCCGCGGCATCGAGGCTCGGCACGATGATCGAGACATGGCTTAATCCGGTAATCATGCGCTGCTCCTATATTATCTTGTCCTCGCGCAATGCCGCGATGGCCCCGGCATCCATGCCAAGATCGCTTTGCAGGATCTCGTCAGTATGCTGGCCGAGCGTCGGCGGCGCGCGCCGTACCGAAGTCGGCGTGCCGCTGAACTTGAACGGCGTGCCGATCAATTTGAGCGCGCCGATGGTCGGGTGCTCGACGGTCTCGACCATATGGCGCGCCTCGGTCTGCGGGTCGTCGAGCGCCTGCTTGACCGAATTGATGCGGCCGCACGGCACGCCGGCTGCCTTGAGCTTCCCGATCCACGCGGCGGCCGTATCGCTCTTAAGCCTGTCCGCAATGAGCCCATCGAGCAGGTCGCGGTGCGCCACGCGGTCCTTGTTCTTTGCGAAGCGCGCATCGTTTCCCCACTCCCCGTGCCCGATGGCGTGCGCCAGCTTGGCAAACTGCGCGTCGTTGCCGACCGCCACGGCCACTATCCCGTCGCGCGCCGGATAGGTGGTGTACGGCACGATGCTCGGATGGCCATTGCCGAAGCGTCCGCCATCCCGCCCGCTGGCGAGATAGCTGGCCGCGACGTTGGCGAGCATGAAGAGGCCCGTCTCGTAGAGCGAAAGCTCGAGATGCTGGCCGCGGCCGTTGCGGCTGCGCGCAGCCAGCGCGCCGAGGATCGCGTTGCCGGCGAGCATGCCCGTGCATACGTCCACGAGCGCGACTCCATGCTTGGTCGGCGGCCCGTCCTGCGGCCCGGTAATGCTCATCAGGCCCGACTCCGCCTGCAGGATGAAGTCGTACCCCGGCAACCCGCTTTTCGGCCCGCTGGCGCCGTAGCCCGTGATCGAGCAGCGGATGACCTGCGGCGCGTTGGCTTCCAGCCAGGCGTCGGAGAAGCCCCACTTCTCGAGCGTGCCGGCTTTGAAGTTCTCGACCAGCACGTCGCTCTTCTTGATGAGCGCCGCGAGAATCCGCTGGCCGGGCTTGCAGGCCATGTTGAGCGTGAGCGAGCGCTTGTTGCGGTTGATGCCGAGAAAATACGCGGCCTCGCCGCCGACGAACGGCGGGCCCCACGTGCGCGTGTCATCCCCCGTCCCCGGCGGCTCGATCTTGATCACGTCGGCGCCCATGTCGCCGAGCATCATCGTGCACAGCGGGCCGGCGAGAATGCGCGTGAGATCGAGTACGCGCAGTCCGTCGAGCGCGCCTGCGGGAGTTTGCGCCATGGCCGGAAGCTATTTCCGCTTTTTTCGCATCGAAGGCGGCGCGTTCAGATCCTTCCTGCAGCCGTCGGCGTATTCCTCGAGTTCGCGCTTCGCGCGCAGGCGAAACTTCTGGAAGTCCGGCTGGCGGCCCTCGAGGAACGCGCTCATGCCTTCAAGGCTTTCTTCCGAGCCCCACACGTGCGCGAGCAGTTCCATGCCATGCTGCCACGAGGCATACAGCAGGTCGGATTCGAAATTGAGGTTCTTCTTGGTCATGCGCAGCGTCTGCGCGCTGTGGCCTTTCATGGTCGCGCACCACTTGAGCGTTTCTTTGAGCAGGTCTTTCTGCGGCACGCATTTGTTGATGAGGCCGATCGCGGCCGCCTCCTTCGCGGTGAAACGCCGCGCGCAGAAGATCATTTCACGCGCGAGCCGCTCGCCGATGAGGCGCGGCAGGTACTGCGTGGCACCCACCGTCGGGCACGCGCCGACCTTGGCGCCGGTCTGCCCGAGCACCGCGTTCTCCGAGGCGATCGCGAGATCGCACCACAGCGCAAGCTCGTGGCCACCGCCCATGCACCAGCCGTTGACCATCGCGATCACCGGGATCGGCAGCCCGCGGATCGTCATCGCCAGGCCCTGCATGCGGTCGTTCCACATGGATGCGTTGATCCAGTTGAGGCGTTTCATCGCGTAAAAATCGCCGCCCACGGAAAACGCCTTGTTGCCGGCGCCGGTCACGACTGCGCACACGATCGAAGGGTCCTCGCGCGTGGATTGCAGCGCAGCTATCATTTCGTCGAGCGTCTGCTCGCGGAACGCATTGAGCACCCGCGGCCGGTTGATCGTGACCCATGCGACCTGGTTTTTGACCGTAAACCGGATATCGTTGTATCGGCCCGCCCTGGCGGTTTTTTTGCGCTTGACTGCCATGACTCTCTCCGCTGATGGTGTGATGAGGTGCGGCTTGACTTGTCCATCGAGTTTACCAGATTGCGGCAAGCGCCCGCAGGCGGAGGGCGCTCCGTGACGCGACGTTTGACAGCGCTTGCGCTCCTCCACTATCTTGACGAGGCGCGCGTACAAAAACCCCCCCCCGCACAGCGCACACCGGAGAAACCCCATGCCCGCAATCACAAACTACCAGTTGGCGCTGCTCGCGCTCGGTGCGTGCGCGCTCGCGGAAAATTGCGCTGCGCAGAACTATCCGACGAAGCCGATCCGCATCATCGTGCCGTTCGTCCCCGGCGGCCCGACCGATATTCAGGCGCGCTGGGCGGCCCAGCAGTTGAACACCGCCTTCGGCCAGACTGTGATAGTCGACAATCGCGGCGGCGGCGGCGGCGTGCCCGGTACCGAGGCCGTGGTGAAAAGCGCGCCTGACGGTTACACCCTGCTCGCCGGCAATCCCGGGCCGCTGACCATCGCGCCAAGCGTGCGCGCACAAATGCCGTACGAAACTCTGCGCGACCTGGCGCCCATCATGCTGATTGCGAAAAGCTCGAGTTGCCTGTGTGTGCACCCGAGCCTGCCGGCCAGGAACGTGAAGGAGTTCGTCGCGCTCGCCAAAGCGCGCCCCGGCATCATCAACTACGGCTCGCCGGGCATCGGCACGGTCGGACATCTGGCGACCGAGCTGTTCGCCACCCAGGCCGGCGTCAAGCTCAACCACATCCCGTACAAGGGCGCCGCCCAGTTCACGGTCGACTTGCTCGCCGGCCATATCGAGCTCGCCATCATCCAGTTCGCCGGTTGCGCACCGCTCCGGCAGCAGGGAAAGTTGCGCGCGATCGGCGCCGCTTCGCGCCAGCGCACCCCGCTCATGCCCGACCTGCCGACGATCGCGGAACAGGGACTCCTCGGCTTCGAAAGCTACAACTGGAACGGCGTGCTGGCGCCGGCGGGAACGCCCAGGGCTATCATCGTCCGGATCAACGAGATACTCGCGAAACAACTGGCGACGCCGGAAGGCCAGAAGCTGTACTTGAGCCAGGGCCACGAGCCGGGCGGCGACGGGCCGGAAGAATACGCCGCATTCATCCGCGCTGAAACCGAGAAATGGGCGCGGGTCGCCAAGGCGGCCGGCATCAAGCAGGAATAACGAAACCGGCGAACAGTAAATGGTCAACAGGGAATGGGAATGCTCCTCGGCGCGATGCGCGCCGCCATTTACCGTTGCCGATTCTCCATTCCCTGTTTCCCGATTCCCATCTCCCACCAAGGAAGAACGATCTCATGGCTGAAAAAAAAGAACCGACCTACTTCATGTACTTCCCCGGCAACTACCGCTGGTCGGCGGGGTTTATCAATATGCTGGGCTCGGCGCCGTACGGCGGCTCGGATATCGGCGAGCTGCACAAGATCGGCACGATGCTCAGGGGCAGGGGCGCCGAGGACGACGAGGCGTGGTTTGATGCCTGCGTGAAAGTCGCCGACGGCGTGCGCGCCTACGCCGGTAAATTCGAGCAAGGCGGGCACCGCGTCGCCGCCGCGCACGCCTACCTGCGCGCCTGCAATTATTACCAGATGGGCGAGCGTTTCCGCACGCCCAAGGACAACAAGGCGCTCGATGCCTTCCGCGCCGGCGTCGAATGCTTCCACCGCCATGCCGCGCTCACCGACGTCAGGATCGAGATCGTCGAGGTGCCGTTCGCGGGCGGCAGCCTCCCCGGCTACTTCGTGCATGCGCAGAACACGCAGTCGAAACGCGCGCCCTGCGTGGTGTTCTTCGACGGACTCGACGTTACCAAGGAAATCCAGTACATGCGCGGCGTGCCCGACCTCATCAAGCGCGGCATTTCGGTGCTGGTGATGGACGGGCCCGGCACCGGCGAAGCGATCCGTTTCCGCGGGCACCACCTGCGCCACGACTACGAGGTCGCCGGCAGCGCGTGCATCGACTTCCTCGAGAAGCGCGACGACGTCGATCCGAAAAGGATCGGGATCGTCGCGATCAGCCTCGGCGGCTACTACGCGCCGCGCTGCGCCGCGCTGGAGCCGCGCTACGCGGCATGCATCGCGTGGGGCGCACAGTGGGATTACCACGCAACGTGGAAAAAGCGCATCGACGCCCAGTTCAAAGCCTCGCTGTCCGTCCCCGGCCATCACATCAACTGGATCTTCGGCGTCGACTCGCTCGACGCCGCGCTCAAGAAACTCGAGCCGTTCAAGCTCGACGGCGTGATGCAGAAGATGCGCTGCCCGTTCCTGCTCGTGCACGGCGCGGAAGACGAGCAGATTCCGTTCGCGGACGCGCAAAGGCAGTTCGACGCCTGCGGCTCGAAGGACAAGACGCTGCGCGTCTATACCGCCGAAGAAGGCGGCGCGCAGCACTGCCAGCGCGACTATTTGACGCTGGTCGTCGCCGACATGTGGAACTGGTTCGAGGACAAGCTCGTGCGCGGGAAGTAACCGGGGTCGATTAGAACTATGGCATGCTGGCTGCGGCGCTGTCACGAGTGCAATTTCCCGCTCGGCAAGAGGGAAGTGTTCTGCCCGCGCTGCGGGGCAAAGCAACCGCGCGACAAGCCCCGTGCGCTGCGCGCGCCGGGATGCCGGCCGCCTGCGCGCCCCGTGGTATAGTAGCCGACGCTTTTTTCATCCTTGAATTTGCGCGCCGGGGAAATCTCTTTGCCTCGCTCAAACCTTGCCGATCTGCCCCTGCGCCGTGCCGCATCGTTCATGCGCGCGCCCGGTCCACAGGAACGCGCGGATTCGCGGGTCGGCATCGTCGGCATCCCGTTCGACTGCGGCGCGCACCCGGTGCGGGTCGGCGCGCGGCTCGGCCCCGCCGCGATCCGCGAGCAGTCGCAATTGCTGCGCCCGTTCAACCCGCCGGACTTTGACTTCGATCCGCTGGCAAGGCTGCAAGTCGCCGACTGGGGGGATGTCGACGTGGTGCCCGGCCAGATCGAGGACGCGTTCGGGAAAATCGGGCGCGTGATCGGCGCCGTGCTCGAGAGCGGCGCGGCTCCGCTGACGATGGGCGGCGACGGCGCGGGAACATTGCCGCAGATACGCGCCGTGCACAAAAAATTCCCGGATCTGGTCGCGCTGCATCTCGATTCGCACACCGACAGCAACCCATTCCCCGAGACCGGGCATGATACGGGTACCGCGTTCACGCGCGCCGCGCAGGAAGGCCTTATCGACGTGTCGCGTTCGCTGCATGCCGGCATCCGCGGCACCTTCCGCATGCAGGGCAGCCTCGCCCACTCCGACCAGCTCGGTTACGAAACCGTCACGATGCGCGACATCGAAAAGATGGGGATTGCGAAGCTCGTCGAACACATGCGCAAGAAATGCGGCGGCCGCCCGGTCTACCTCTGTTTCGACATGGATGTTTTCGACCCGTCGTGCGCGCCCGGCGTGTGCGCGCCGTCATGGGGCGGCATCACCGCGCGCGAAGGCCTCGCGATCCTGCGCGGCATTGGCGGGCTCAACATCGTCGCGGTCGACGTCAACACCATCAGCCCGCCGCACGACGTCGGCGGCATGTCGGCGCTGCTCGCTGCCAACGTGATGCTGGAAGGCATCCTGCTTTTTTCCCAGAGGCCGCAATGACAACCTTACGTTCAGCCCTGATCGCCGTTCTCGTCTTCGCCACGCCGTGGAGTCACGCCGAAAATTACCCGACCCGGCCGATCCGCATGATCGTGCCATGGGCGCCGGGCGGCGGCTCTGAAATCACCGCGCGCATCCTCGGGCAGAAACTGGGCGAGGCCCTCGGCACCACCATCGTCGTCGATACCCGGCCCGGCGCCGCGAGCATGCTCGGTACCCAGCTTGCCGCGCGCGCGCAGCCCGACGGCTACACGCTGCTGCTCACCGATTTGCCGGTCACGATCAATCCCGCGGTAAACAAGAACGTCGGCTACGATCTCATGAAGGATTTCGTGCCCGTATCGATGGTCGCGACGTCGCCGGCGATCCTGGTCATGCACCCGTCGGTGACGGCGGCGAGCCTCATGGATTTCATCGCGCTCGCCAAGGCGCAACCGGGCAAAATCACCCTCGGGCATGGCGGCGTCGGCGCGACAACGCACGTGGTCGGCGAGCTGTTCCAGCTGCGCGCCGGCATCAAGCTCAACCCGGTTCCCTACAAGGGTACCGGCCCCGCGGTCGCGGATGCCCTCGCCGGCCAGATCCAGTCCGCGATCAGCACCATGCCTGCCGCGGTGCCGCACATTCAGGCGGGGCGCTTGCGCGGGCTGGCGATCGCGGGCAAGAAGCGTTCGGCGGCGATAGCCGACGTCCCGACTTTCGCGGAGGCGGGCGTCAAGGGAGTCGAAGGCGAAAACTGGAACGGCGTGCTGGCGCCCGCGGGCGTGCCGCAGGCGATCATCCTGCAACTGAACCGCGAAATCGTGAAGGCGGTCAACCTGCCCCAGGTTCGGGAGCGATTCGCCGCGCTCTCGCTCGAGGCGATTCCATCCACGCCGGCGGAGTTCCGCAAGGTGCTCGACGCCGAGCTCAAGAAATGGGCCGAGGTCGTGAAGGCGGCCGACATCAAAGCCGAATGACCGCCGCGGAACGGGATACGATGAAAAAAGACACCCTCCTCACCCACCTCGGCCGCGATTCGCAGCGTCACGCCGGTCTCGTCAACATGCCGGTGTTCCGCGGCTCGACCGTGCTGTTCCCGGACGTCGAGTCGTACGAGAAGCGCGATCCCGACAATTACAAGGTAATGCGTTATGGCATTTACGGCACGCCCACCGCTTTCGCGCTCGAAGAAGCCGTCGCGCAGCTTGAAGGCGGCCACGCGGCGGTCGCGCTGCCGTCGGGGCTCGCCGCCATCGCCGCCGCGCTCGCCGCATTTGCCAGGACCGGCGGTCATATTCTCGCGGTCGATTCCGTCTATGGCCCGACACGCAACTTCTGCGACCGGCGCCTGAAGCCGTTCGGCGTCGAGATCGAGTACTACGACCCGCTGGTAGCTGGCGGCATCGCGAAGCTGCTCCGGCCGAACACGACGGCGGTCTTCTGCGAAGCACCGGGTTCCCTCACGTTCGAAATGCAGGACATTCCCGCCATCGCCGCGGCGGCGCACGCGAAAAATATTCCCGTCCTCGCCGACAACACGTGGGGCACGCCGTATTTCTTTCGATCGTTCGAGCATGGCGTCGACGTGTCGATCCACGCCGGCACCAAGTACATCGCCGGCCACTCCGACACTTTGATGGGTTTGATCGTCACTAACGAGCAGTACTGGCTCAGGGTGCGCAAGACCATCGCTGATTACGGTTACTGCGTGAGCCCGGACGACTGCTACCTCGCGCTGCGCGGGCTGCGCACCATCGGCGTTCGCATGCAACACCAGCAGCAAAGCGCGCTCAAGGTCGCGCACTGGCTGCAGTCGCGGCCCGAGGTGTCGCGCGTGCTCTACCCGGCGCTCGAAAGCGATCCAGGGCACGCGATCTGGCAGCGCGACTTCAGCGGCGCGGCATCGCTGTTCGGCGTGATCCTGAAGCCCGTGCGGTGGGAAGCGGTCGGCGCGATGATCAATGCACTGAAACTCTTCGGCATCGGCTCGAGCTGGGGCGGCTTCGAAAGCCTCGCGATCCGCGCCGACGTCAGCAAGTACCGCACCGCGACGAAATGGAACCCCGGCGGGCCATTGGTGCGGTTTCATATCGGGCTCGAAGACCCCGCTGACCTGATTGCCGATCTGGAGCAGGGTTTCGCGCGCCTCCGGTAGAGTTGATGGACGCGCCCGCCCAGCTGCAGAACGAAAAAGCGCTGAACGGGGCGCTGCTGGCGGCGCTCTTCATCGCCGGCGTGGCGCTGCTGCGGGAAGGATCGCATTTCGACAACGTGATCGACGGCTGGCCTTTTTTCGCCAGCGCGTTCTTTTCGGGCATGTTCATCGGCTTTGTCGGCTGGACGCTGGCGTTCGGCGTCACGCCGCAACTCAAGTTCTCCGGGTCTTATCGTCACCCGTGGCTCGCCGCGCTGATTCTCGGCATCGCATCCACGAGCGCGGCTTCCTATCTCAACCGGACTTTCGCTTCACCTACCGAGCGCTCGATGGCGGCCGAGATTCATTCCATCGAAGAAGGCAAAGGCAATCGCTGGCACCTCACGGTGAAGACGCCTGATGGCCGTTACCAGCGCTATCTGATCTCGCAAGACGTCGCAAGCGCGCTGCAAAACGAGAAGATGGTGCGGCTGAGTGTCGCGCATGGGGCACTGGGTTTCGACTATATCGCGAGATTCGAGCCGTTCAGACAGTAAGTACCGTCACGGGGCGCCGTAACCGCCGCCGGCGGTTTCCATCAGCTGCCAATCGCCACCTTCCATACCCGGCGATCCCGCCCGCTAGACCTGCAGCCTGGCGGCAAAGCACCGGGAGAAATTCGCGTCAGAAATATCCGTCCATCACGTGCTCGACCCACGCGGGCATTGTCACGTCCGCGACGCGATCGAACGCCGGAATATACGGCTTGAGATCGAGCACCGGAGTGCCCTCCAGCGCATCGAGGCCGCGAATCTTGACTACGTTGCCCGTTATCCCCAGCAACCTCACCGCGGTCACTCCGATCGGATTGGGGCGAAATTTCGTGCGCTGCGCGAACACCCCGACTTCCTGCATGTCTTCCATGCCGCGCGGCCGGCGCATCAATTGCTTTGCTTCGTCGAAGCCCTGCACGCGATCGAGCAAGAACACGACGATGATGTGCGAGAAACCTTCCAGCCCCTGCAGGCCGCGCGTGAATCGAGAATTGAGGTGAATTTCGGAGTCGACCTTCGCCCAGCCGCCCTGCGACATTTCGGTTACCGGACTTCTGACGGTGCCGATTGGATGAACGTTGAACATGGATGCGCTCCCCGCTCGCATGGGCCCGGTCACCGGATCCAGGTGACGACCGCCGGATCATGCGCTTGCATGCGAACACCACGGCGGATCTGCAATCGCAATATTTTTTATGTCTTCAGCCGTACATAAGACAGAGGGGTCCCGCGGCCGGGCTCAAGGCCGGCCGCGGCTCTTGATAAACAGTTACGGCAGCAGCACCGTCGAGCCGGTGGTCTTGCGCGACTCGAGATCGCGGTGCGCCTGCGCGGCTTCGCGCAGCGGGTAAGTCTGGTTGATCGAGATTTTTACCGCCTTGCTCTTCACCACCGCGAACAGGTCGCGCGCCGCCTGCACCAGGTCCTCGCGACTGGCCGTGTAGTTGAACAGCGTCGGGCGCGTCAGGTAGAGCGAACCCTTCTGGGCGAGGACGCCGGGATTGAACTGCGTCACCGCGCCCGAGGCATTGCCGAAGCTCACCAGCATGCCGCGCGGCGCCAGGCAGTCGAGCGAATCCATGAAAGTGTCTTTGCCGACGCCGTCATACACGACCGGGACACCCTTGCCCTTGGTGATTTCCTTGACGCGAGCAACGAATTTCTCCCGCGACGTGACGATCACGTGCTTGCAGCCGGCCTTCTTCGCGAGCGCGGCCTTGTCGTCACTGCCGACGGTGCCGATCACCGTCGCGCCGAGATGTTTTGCCCACTGGCACAGTATCTGGCCGACACCGCCCGCCGCCGCGTGCATGAGAATGGTGTCGCCCTTCTTGACCTTGTAGGTGCGTTTGATCAGATACCACGCAGTCATGCCCTTCAACATGATCGCGGCGGCGATTTTGTCATCGACTCCGGCAGGGATTTTCACGAGCCGGGCGGCCGGGCGTATGCACACGTCGGCATAGGAGCCGATCGGGTTCGCGTAGGCGACGCGGTCGCCGACCTTGAACTCTTTCACCTTCGGGCCGACCGCCTTGACCACACCCGCGCCTTCCATGCCGAGCGTGAGCGGCAGCGGCAGCGGGTAGAGCCCGGTGCGATGATAGGTATCGATGAAGTTGAGGCCGACCGCGGTATTGCGCACGAGGACTTCACCCGGGCCGGGAGTGCCGGCCTGGACTTCTTCCCAGCGCATTTTTTCAGGACCGCCGGTTTCATAAATACGAATTGCGTGAGGCATTGCTGTTCTCCGTTTACTGGGTTGGCTTGCAGAAGACGTTCCGGGACCTTCAACATCACATACTAGCGGAATCAGTGCAAAGCTCAAGCGCTGCGCATCGAATGCAACGACGGGAATGGGGCCGGCTCAGCGCTAACCCCTTGGATTATGGCGGGTCGGCGGCGTTCGAGCCCGTAGCCATCACATTTCCGGCCGGGTTCGAGTCGTGGCTGCCGCCACGACGCAGAATCAGTGCGACCCCGGCGCTATGATCTCAATGTGGTCCCGGTTCACGTTGAGAAACGGCGCCGTGAAAACCTGCCGGCCTACCACTTCCCAGACTTCCGCATCCGTTACCGCAATAAACCCCTTGGCCTCAGACATGTAATCCGTCACCCGCGCACCGGGCAAAAGGTCGATGTGCCCCTTGATGCGGTAAGTGCCGGTCAGGATGGTTACCTTGGTCTTGCTTTCCTCGACAGCCATGGATTGCGCTCCTCTTGGTTGGTCTACAGCGCAGCTTGCATTGTAACGCCTGGCCTTTTATTGAGCAGCAGGCGCTGCTGGATATCACCGTCGTTTCCGGTTACCCGGTGCGTAATGAAAGCTTAACCCAGTTTAGGTAATGCGGGGCCCATGGATACATTCTGGTCCTGCGTGGCCGCGAACGGGTTTAATAGCCACCGCCGGTCGGGATTGATACCCCTGCTCGCGCCCCATGGGGAAAAAAAGAAAAAGACCGGCTGTCGCCAGCGGCTTTTGATTTTCGCAGGCAGTGCGAGATTCGAGCTCGGGATGGCAGGTTCGGCGCCCGTTTCCGTATTTGCAGCAGAACCTCTTTATGGCGGTGACGAGCGAAGGGAAACGTCTCTCGGCTATCGTCACCCGGCGGGTGACGTCCTTACTTCAGCGTCTCAGGCGGCATGCGGTTCAGCAGCAACGAGGTGTCGCCTTCCTCGCTGATCGTTTTAGCGAAGCGGACATTCTTGTTCACTTCATCGAGATACAGGTTCTGCCCGCCGAAATGCTGCTGCGCGTAGGTATGGCAGCCGCCCAGGTCGACGTCTAGCCGCTTGCTTGCGCCCTGAAAAAAATTGGGGGTCTTCATCACCAGGTCCAGGCCCGAGGTAAACAGGACCTGCTCCGCGCCCTCGGGTGTGCGTTTGACCGCGATGCCGCCGGCGACGAACTCGGGATACAACCGGTCGCGGCATTTCTCCAGGTAGCAGCGGTCCGCCATCTGGGCCATGATGTCGGCCGAGCCGAGCATGCAGCCGAGCAGCCGGTAAATGGGCGAGGGCACGTTGATTTTGCCCACCGCCGTCTCGTAGCCGGTGAAGTGGATCAGCTCGGCGGCGATATCGGCCACCTCGGCCATGCCGATTTTCGGCAGATAGCTTTTGAGAAAATGCGCTCCGCGCGAGACGTGGGTCAGGGTGTATTCGGCGCCGTTCTTGTGCGCCTGGTCTGTGAGCTCGCGCACGTAGCCGCAATCGTGGAAGAGAGCCGTGATCACGCCGAGGCGGAACAGGGAATCGCCGAAAGGCTGGGTGCCGATGCGACCGCGCTCATAACCATTGATCAGGCGCGCCATGGCCAGCGTCACGTCCAGGACATGCTGGACGTTATGATAGGCGGTGTCGCAGGGGTGGTAACCGGGATATTCGCCCCGGTACAGCTTTGTCAGGTCGTGGAAGGCCTGGTCAAGCTTCTGGGTGGATGCGTCCGGATAGAGATCGAGATAAATGGAGTTTATCTCGTCGTTGACGGTTTGCGGGTCGGTGGTCTTGACCTTCAGGCTGACGTCATACTCGTTGCTGCGGTTATTCATTACTGCCTCCAAGCCCCCTCCCCCGGAAGTTGAAGCCAGCCCCGGAATGGGGCCGGATAGCCCCCCCGCATCCGAGACTATGCGCATGATATCAAAGTCCATGAACCTGAAAAAAATAAAAAATTGCGTACACGGCCGTTCGGCAGGGGGCTCGAGCCAGAGGCCTGCGGGTCAACAAGCGCGATAAGTAGCTATTTTAATACGGCTTGACCGGGGGCCCCCTCGCCAACGCTCGTGGACGCCATCCGAGATCCCCGCGTTCGAGTTTCAGTCAGCTCCGCAAGCCGGGCGAATCCGGGCACTACCGGGGATCGAGGATGCCGATCCATTAACACCGGGCTTGAATTTTGGTAGGCGGTGCGAGATTCGAACTCGCGACCAACGGATTAAAAGAATATCACGTAAAAAGTAGGCTTTGTTAAATCAATAACCTGCAGCGTCTGCCCTCTTCTCTTGCAGCAACCAACAGCCCGATAAAGCCTCATTTGGTCGGCGCGCCGCTACGAATTTGGCTACGTCAATCCGGTTCGATGATCTTCCCTTGCATGTCTCGCACGACAAATCGTCCGTGCTCTACTGCAACCAGGACCTGGTCGGGCCCGGTTATTTTCCACTGCCCTCTTCTCCCCTTCCATTTAATAGTGCCGCCACTGCCGAACGAATTTGCAAAGTCGAGCACGGTCACTTCGTATTTCAATTCGTCAGTTTGGCGATCCACCCTGACGTATTCGACCGAGTGAAGCGAGGCGCCTTCGGCGACGGCTTCTGGCCGTAGGGCAATGTTGTCGATGTTTCCGCGCGTGCTCACGCTTGGATAAGCGATCCCTGCGAACTGAGTCGCTTCGGGATGGCTGAGTGCACTATCAATGAATTTTTCAGTGATCGCCGCTGATATTTTATAAAGGTGGTCGTCACCGTCGCGTACCTTCTTCATGAATTCCAACGCCAGAAACCTTCGCATGCTTTGTACGGACGCCGACGATCTGAGCGGGTGCGTCTCTTCCGCCCAACCTGGAGCTCGACGGTTGGAAGCTAACTTTTGGAAAACCTCTTCGTGAAAACCGGCTTCAGCAAGTACCAACGACTTTGTTATGCGCCAATCTGCAATTGTCAAAAATTCGCCGGACTGCATGCCAAGTTCGAATATCGTTGCCTCACGGCCTACCGCGCAATAGAACATCGGCCGACCAGGTCGGTTGGCTCGCTGAAAAAAAGTAACTCGCGCAGCCGGCGGGTGCGTCAATTCTGAAATGTTGCTCGGCTTATCGGTACACCGCACGCCACGGTAGAGCGAGGTGCCCGCCTGCAACTTGGGCGATGAAAACACGTAGCCGCGGAAAATTGTAAAAAGGTGCTCTTTGATTTGGTCGAGAGTCGCCGCTTTGAGATCAATTCCCCGCAGCACGTCCATGACGTGCTCGAGCTCGTCCGTCGTTGCCGGTTGTGGGTAATTCTCGGGGACCTTGTCCATTCCGTAATTATCGCGCAGTCGCCAGCAAACTGCCGCGATCCGTTCATAGTTTTGCCTGCCTAGTGGCATGCTGTCCGCTGGTATAATGCGCCAACAGCCGCGCGTGCCTGTCATTTACTGCAAAACAAGTAACGACGCGGCTTCCCGGGTAGCGCTAAACAGTCACCTAAAACCGCCAGACGCCCATGCCGAGTAAGAAAAAAACCTCTCGCAAGGTCCGCGTGATCATCGCTCCTGAGCTGATCGAAGCGGCTAAATTGGATGGGCGCCAAGCGAAGGAAGATCGAATCGCAAACCCTCTGCGGCTCGGCGTTTTAAACAACGAGCCTGAACAGCAATTGGGCCGCCGACTCCAAGAAAGGCGTGAGCAGGCGAAACTAACCCAAGGCGAATTAGCTGAGCGCACTAAGCGCGTTGATCGAGATAAAGTTGGAATATCGCGGGGTGTGCTCTCGATGTACGAGACGGGCAGAAATCGCCCTGGGCCTAAGGAAATCCGCTTGCTTTGTGAGGTGCTCCGAACATCACCCAGCTATTTAATTTATGGAACCGATGACCCCTTCGATAATTTAACCGACATGGGCAGGTATCGCGGCTGGGCGCGCTCTGACCCCGAGTTTTACGCCCGGCTCGCCTATTGTTTTGGTCGCCTACATCATCATCACAGGTTCGCAATCATGGAATTGATGATGGGTCTGCTGCGTGGCTGGAACAAAAATTTTGATGCCGAAATCGAGAAGCAGGCCGATGACGCGTTCTTAAAAACCGCAAAGGCGCTCGAGGAGCTATTAGCCAAACGATCATCTAAGAAAACCTAGTGTTGCCTAAGGGCCGGATTTTCCGGTCTTTTTCTTGTTTTTGAATGTCATTATACATAGCACTTGCTATTTTACGTGACATTCGGTTACGATTTTGTCCATACATCTGCAGAACAGATGGGCAAAATGAAAAAACAGGTCATCACTCCAGAGCAATCCCGCGATGCGCGCGACGCGCTCGGCCTGAGCCAATCAGCAGCGGCCAAAGGCGCTGACATTGCGCGACCTATGCTCAGCATGTTCGAGTCGGGCCGCGATGCGCGCCCGCCGACTTCGTTCCTAAAAAAGCTGCGCGCGTTCTACGAAGTAGAAGCGAAAAAGCAGGGTGTCGAACTGTCCTTTGATAGCGGCAGCGCACCGCCGCCACCCGCGCCAGCGAAACAGCGTGGGCGCGCAATCCCGCGTCCGGCGTTCGTCATCCCCGACGAAACAATCTCCGACAAGTTGCCCGCTGATACCGTCGATGCGATCGCGGATCGCCTCGACAACAACGCACGGAGTGTAGCCCACATCGTGCAGCAGCCCGTGGATTACGATCTGTTCAACGATCTGTCGAGCAACGCGAAAGACCTTCACGCTACGCTTGTAAAACTGCTGGCAGAAGAAGCTCTTTTGCGGCGTCGGTTAGAAGGCCGGTGCATCGTCCCGCCATTGCCGCCACAGTTGGCCGAGGATGGCGCGCGGATGAATACGCACGGGCAACTGCTCGCAAAAAACTACGAACATCTGAATCAAGAACCTCTCGCCGTCGAAAAACCCGCTGATATACCTGCGAATGTCGCTACCAAAAGAGGGTGGCTTGCAGGGTTTTTCGACGCGCCGGCCGGCGATCCTGAGCAAGCTCCCGACAACGAAGCCGATCACGTTCACGGCGACGAGGACGATCCAGATACCGCCGCCAATCGTGATGACGACGGCTTGCTGAAACTCTGATGAACAGTCAGTCGAACACCTGTTCCACAGGCGGTATTACCGGGTGCGGCTCCGCGTCGCTTGTGGTCTGAGCCATGCACTCGCCTTTCCCCGCGATACCAAACCACGGCTGGCTACCAAAGCCCAAATGCGTGGCGCGGCGCACCGTCGAACGGGGAAGGGTGAGTGCTCCCGAAGGCGCTTGACCAGGCGCAACAAACGATAGGACGAAAAATGAACCGCACACATCGCCGCGCACTGGCGCGCGCTCAGCGACACCCCATCACCCGCGAATCCCTCAGCAGCGCAAAGCGCTGGCGTCGAATACCCGCCCAGGTGTGCGCGCTGTGGGTGCCCGACGCTCACGGCTACGTAGAGTATTTCTCCCCGCACGGCTTCCGCGTGATCGAGCTCGCAGAGCTCGCCCGCCACTACGATGAAGACGAGGCTTGCAGCGCCGCGCTTGCGTTCCGTGAAGTAACCGGGCTGCGCGTGGCAATTCGTCCGGTCTATCTGCAGAAGGTCGCGGCATAAGGTGGCGCGCGTGATCTTCTCCTTGACCGACGCCCAGGCCGCGGCATTGTCCGCGATCCGCGCCGGCGCACCGCTCGGCTGTGATCCGCGCGTCTGGTCCGGCCTGGTGAAACGCGGGCTCGCTAGCGGTAACTTCGCCGTGCCGGCGCTTACCCTTGCAGGTGTTGCCGCCGCATCGCTAGCGGAAATGCTAGCGATCCCTGCCGATATGTCCGGGGGTGCCGGTGACTGACCTGTCGCTGCAGCAGCGCTTCGCGCAACCGGGCTGCATTACTCTCGGTATAGATACGAAATCCTCGGACATCCAGGCGGATGCCGAAGCGAATACGCCGGACAAAAACGGCAGCAAACGACGCGGCGAGCGCTACCAGTTGCAGCGCATCGCACAAAAATTGATGCCAGAAAACCGGGTGGCGAAGTGCAGCCGATGGGCTTCAAAATATCGCGGCGCTGACCCGTCCATCGACGTGCGCCTGGATCGCACAACCGGCAAGGCGTCTTTCGGTAACTTGTCCATGTGCGGTAGCGTTTGGCACTGCCCGGTGTGTGCTGCGTACATCACCGAACGTCGCCGCGAAGAACTGCAGCGCGCCGTCACCGAATGGGCAAAACGAGGCGGGCGCATTGCGCTGATGACGTTGACCTTCCCGCACGGCATCAACGAACCGGCGCAAGAATTAATCGACAAGCTGGCGCGGGCTCGAGCACGGTTCTTCGCCGAGCGCGCCTTCAAGGAAGCGATGCTCGATCTCGGCGCGCTGGGCCGTGTCTTCGCGCTGGAAATCACGGCAGGCGCCAATGGCTGGCATCCGCACCTGCACCTTCTGATTTTCTACCGGGCAAAGGAAGACGTGGCCCTAAACCGGATGGAATGCTTGCGGAATTACTGGGCAAAATGCGTGCGTCGCGCGGGACTCGGCGAGACCAACGAGCATGGCTTCGACGTGCGCGGCGGTGACTTCGCTGCCGAGTATGTTGCGAAATTCGGGAAGGAGCCGAAATCGTATCTCGTCTGGAGTGCCGCGCACGAGCTCACCAAATCACATATCAAACGCGGCAAACTAAGCAGCCTCACGCCCTTCGACTTGCTGCGCCTGGTCGAAGCTCAAACCTCAGTCAGTATCGGCGACAGGACGATAACACCCGAGATTGCTGCCGGAATGTTTATCGAATACGCGGAGGCTTTTCACGGTCGGCGACAACTCACCTGGTCACGCGGCATGCGTGAAGCGTTAGGGTTGGACGCCGAGAAAACCGATGCCGAACTAGCCAAGGAAGCCGAAACCACAAAGCCGCCTAAAGTCGAGATCCTGGCGACGCTCAGTAATGAAGACTGGAAATTGATCCTGAGTCGGAATGCGCGCGGCGCGGTGATCTACGTTGCCGAACAGTATCGGTCTGGTGCGCACATTCGCGCGTTAATCGGCAAATTGAGAGAGAGCCCGCCGAACGATGAGCATTGGCACGGCATCGTGCACTGGCGAAGTTGGTTGTGAATGTAATCGAGAAAAAACGGGAATCGCTCCGGAGACGGGAACCGCTTCCGGCCCCCGGAGCTAGCCTTAGGACGAACGGCTGTGGCGAAGAATAGCACCAAGAAAAAATCGCGCAAGAACATTTTGCCGGCGTCGGTGCCGGCCGCGCCGTTACCTGGAAGAAGCGTTGGTGTTGATGTCGCGACGCTCACAGAGATTGTGCGAGGTGTGGTCCTTGAATTCGCAGAGCAGTTGCCGGAGCAAACCGATCCGCAATTGATTGAAGCCGGGCGCTCGAGGCGCGGCAGACAGTATGCGGTGCGGATGCGTGACCGGATGAAGCGGTTCGGGTCCATTTACAACGCAGCATGGTTCGTGCGTCACGCGGAAAACCAAGAGCCCGATTATCGAAAACAAAAAATGCGCGAGTTTTGGGAGGCATGCCGGAAAGAGCTCGATGGCTGCCGCGATATCGAAGCATTCACCTATGCTGTAGCGGATGCCCTGACGTGCTACCGCATGGGCTATCCGTGGGAGGGTTGACTATGATGCTCTTTATAGCCGGACTGTTCGCTCAACCAGGTAGACCCGCCGGGATTCCCTTTGCGCGCGGCGAGCTGTCGCGCAATGACTACGAACCCGTTACCGTTTCGCTCTCGCGCAAAGACGCGAAGCGCTGCATCGAAGCGATGGAGTGGTATATCGAATCCTTCGCTGAGCAGATGATTGAACGCGGCCAGGACAAGGAAGTGGCCCGCTACGAAGACCTGATGTATCGATTCATGGGCATGCCCGACGTCCACGCCGAAACTCGCCGCGGTGATCTGTGGGACTAAGATGAAAACGCTGAATCTCCAGCAGGCCGCGAAATTCCTGAACCTGCATCCGGTCACCGTCCAGGAGAAGGCGCGCTCGGGCATCATCCCCGGCGCCAAACCGGGGAAATGCTGGACTTTCATTGAAGACGATCTTGCTGCTTATCTCCGCTCGCTTTATCCTAGCAACCGGCAGGCGTTGCAGGGTGACTCGAAGGAGCAAAATTTATGTCACTCTACAAACGCAAAGACTCGCCGTTCTGGTGGGCGAGGTTCACCCACAACGGGCGACGACTACAGCAAAGCACTGGGACTGCCGACCGCGTAGCGGCTCAGCAATTCCATGACAAGCTGAAGGCGTCGCTGTGGGAGCAAGACCGTCTCGGCGTGAAGCCGCGCCGAACGTGGAATGATGCGGTCGTGCGCTACCTGCACGAAACCGGGCACAAAGCAACGCACGCGGAGGATATTCGCAAGCTGCGCTGGATCGACCCGTTTTTGCGCGACGTGCCGTTGGACAGCATCACCCGCGACAAGCTCGCCGAAATCAGCGATGCGAAGGCGCGGGGAGCAACAGGCGCGACGGCTAACCGCGTTCTCGCTCTGGTGCGTGCAATTCTCAGGAAAGCCGCATACGAGTGGGAATGGATAGACCGCGCGCCCAAGGTGCGGATGTTTAAAGAGCAGTCGCGCCGTGTCAGGTGGATTACTCGCGCAGAAGCGGACGCGCTGCTGCGCGCACTACCTGAACACCTGGCCGATATGGTGAAGTTCGCGCTGCATACTGGTTTGCGGCAACGAAACGTGACCCAACTCGAGTGGTCACAGATCGACATGCCGCGCAAAGTAGCGTGGATTCACCCGGATCAGGCGAAGGCGCGGAAGGCGATACCGGTGCCGCTGAACGATGTGGCTGTTGCGGTGTTGCGGCGGCAGATCGGCAAGCACCACGTGCGGGTTTTCACCTATCAGGGGCAGCCGCTTCGATGGGTAAACAATCACGCGTGGAAGCGGGCGCTGCGGCGTGCCGGTATCGAAAACTTCCGCTGGCACGATCTGCGCCACACTTGGGCGAGCTGGCATATCCAGGCGGGAACGCCGCTTTACGAGCTGCAGCAGTTGGGTGGTTGGGAGTCGCCGGAAATGGTGCGGCGGTACGCGCACCTGGCCCCTGAACACCTGGCGAAAGCTGCGGCCAATATCGTGCCGATTGCTACGAAACTGGCTACGTTGGGAAAAGAACAGGGAGCAGCATAAATGCTAACTCCCTGTTCGAAGTGGTAGGCGGTGCGAGATTCGAACTCGCGACCAACGGATTAAAAGTCCGCTGCTCTACCAGCTGAGCTAACCGCCCGCAAAAGGCGCGAATTCTACCGGTTAGGCGTTAACCGGTCAATTTAAAACGCCTGCAACTTATCCACAGATGACGATCCGCGATCAGGTTTCGTGCAGCATTTTCCAGTACTGATATTTCATCGTCGCAGCCGAGCCGGCGATGATCGCGAGAAAAGTGACGATCGAGCCGAGCGCGAGCGTCGAAAAGCCGCTGATGCCCTGGCCGATGGTGCAACCGAGCGAACAGACGCCGCCGAAGCCCATCAGGACACCGCCGACGATGTGATTGCCGAGGTCCTCGCTCGTCGTGAATCCTTCCCACCGGAAAGTCCCGCTCGCGATCGCATACGCGAACGAACCGGCCAGCACGCCGAACGCGACCATGATGCCGAACGTGGCCGTCATGGATGTATCGGTCCACAGCATCAGCAGTTCGAGCGTGTACGCAAGCGGCGCGACGAACGAAAGTGACTCCGCGGCGTGCGTGTTGGTGCCGAAGAACGTCATCTCGAGTGTGTCGGGATTTTCCCTGTAGCCGATATGGCCGGTCACGTACCAGCCGCAGACCACCACCAGCCCGATCACGACGCCGCCGAGGATGTAGTCGAAGTTGCCGCGGAATTCCCTGTCCATGAACACGAAGACCAACAAAGCCGCGGCGACGACCGCGGCGATGACAATGCGCAGCGTGTTCATGTCGACTCCGGTTCCGGCCAGCAGCGACGGCAGGTCCTGGCCCTTGATGCCGTAGGCCTCGAAATTGACCGCGGCCGGTTGCAGCGCGCTGACGCGAAACTGCCCGAAAAGCCCGCGCAGCGTCATGTAGGCGGAAATGCCGAGGAACGCGTACACCACCAGCGATTTGAGATTGCCGCCGCCGATGCGGATCAGCGTCTTGCTGCCGCAGCCTGAGCCGAGCGTCATGCCGATGCCGAACAGAAAACCGCCGACGACGAACGACAGCCAGGTGAAATTAGGCGCGGTGTAAATCGATTTGGAGAGATCGATAAGCCCGAGATATTGCAGTACGTAGGCGCCGATGATCGCGACCGCGATCGCCAGCAGCCACATGCGCATGCGCCCCCAGGCGCCCATGTTGACGACGTCCGACACCGAGCCCAGGGTGCAGAAATCCACTTTGTTACCGACTGCGCCGAAGATGATTCCGAGCGCAAATCCCGACCACGCGACAATCGCCGCAGTATTGGCAGTCGCTCCCATGATTTCTTCCCCGCGCCGCTGAATCAGCACATTCTAATACAGCTTGGGCACGCTGAGTGACACGCCGAAGCGCAGTCTTATGCGGCCTGGTAGCGCGTCGGGTCGACGATGCCGGCGGCTTCGAATCCCGCGCGGCGCAAACGGCATGAGTCGCAGCGGCCGCACGCGCGGCCGTCGTCATCGGCCTGGTAGCACGATACCGTCAGCGTGTAATCGACGCCGAGCGCAACGCCGCGGCGGACGATGTCGGCCTTGGCGAGATCGATGATCGGCGTGTGCAGCGTGAGCCTGCTGCCCTCGACGGCAGCTTTGGTCGCGAGATTCGCCATCCTCTCGAACGCGCGCAGGTATTCGGGGCGGCAATCCGGATAGCCCGAGTAATCGACCGCGTTGGCGCCGAAGAAAATGTGCGGCGCGCCGAGCACCTCGGCCCACGCGAGCGCGAGCGCGAGCATGATGGTGTTGCGTGCCGGCACGTAGGTGATTGGAATGCCGTCCTTGATGCCCTCCACCGGCACCGCGATGTTTTTGTCGGTCAGCGCCGAACCGCCGAATGCCGCGAGGTCGAGCGTGACGACGCGGTGCTCGCGCGCGCCGAGCGCCCTGGCAACGCGCGCGGCTGCGTGCAACTCGATGCGATGGCGCTGGCCGTAATCAACGGACAGGCAATGACAGTCGTAGCCCTGCCCGCGCGCGATCGCGAGCACCGTCGCCGAATCGAGCCCGCCCGAGAGAAGTACTACCGCGTTCATCAGGATGCCGCGCCGCGCGCCGGTCAAACCCCGGGCTTTTCGCCCCAGAGTTGCTTGTGCAGTTGCGTTTGCAGGCGGACCGGCAGCTGGTCGCGCAGAATCCAGTCGGCAAGCTGCGTCGCGGGCAACTCGCGATACGCCGGCGAGAACAGAACCAGGCAGATCGCGTCTAGTCCGCGCTCGCGCAGTTGCCGCCGCGCCCATTCGTAATCCGTTTCGTTGCAGATCACGAATTTGATCTCATCGCGCGGGGTCAGGTGCGCGAGGTTGGCCCACAGATTTTTTCCGGCTTCGCCCGAACCCGGCGTTTTGATGTCGAGGATTTTCGATACCCGCGCGTCGACTGGCGACACGTCGATGGCGCCGCCGGTCTCGAGCGACACCGAGTAACCGCGGTCGCACAATTCCCTGAGCAATTGCAGGCAGCCCTTTTGCGCGAGCGGCTCGCCGCCGGTGACCGTGATGTAACGCGTTTGGTGCCGCGCGGCGGCGTCGAGTATCGCCGCCAGCGTCATGGTGGTGCCGCCGTGAAACGCGTACGCGGTGTCGCAGTAACCGCAGCGCAGCGGGCAGCCGGTCAGGCGGATGAATACCGTCGGCAGCCCGGCGCGGCTAGTTTCGCCCTGCAGCGAAAAAAAGATTTCGGTGATGCGGAGAGTGGCGGTGAGGCGTGAAGCGTCAGGCGTGAGGCGATCCGCTACCGCGGTGTGGTCGGGTTTGCTCCTCACTCCTCACCCCTCGCTCCTCACCAGCGCCCCTATTGCTTGACAGATGCCGGCGCTCCCGCCGGTGCATTCAGCGCGGCGAGCCGGCGCTTGGCTTTATCCGCGGCTTCGCTGACCGGATACTTTGCGGTCAACTCCTCGAGCGTTTTTCTGCCGGCGTTCGATTCGCCCATTTCGATCTGCGAGCTCGCGATGTTGAGCATCGCATCCGGCACCGTCGGGCTGTCGGGATAGGTCTTGATCAGCGCCTGCTGGTTCGCGATCGCGAGCTTGAAGTCGCGCAGGTTGAAATAGGAGTCCCCGATCCAGTACTGCGCGCGCGGCGCGAGATTGCTTTTCGGGTGCTGCATGATGAAATTCTGGAACGCCACGATCGCGCCCTGATAGTTGCCCATGCGGCGCTGACCCTGCGCCGCTTCATACGCGCGGCTCTCGGCGCCGGGATCGACGTTGGTGACCGCGACCGCCGCCGGCACTGCGACAGCGGCCGGCGTGGCGGCAGCGGCTGCCGCACTTGGTGCCCCGGTGGGCGTAGTCGAGGCGGCAGGCGGCACCGCAGATGCAGCGGCTGCCGGCGCGGGCGCAGCGGCTGCCGGCGGTGGGCCGCCCTGCTGCTCGAAGCGGCGCACCCGCGTGTCGAGGTCGAGGTACATGTCGCGCTGGCGCTTGCTGGTGTTCTCGAGGCTGTTGTTGAGCACCTCGATCTGCCCGCGCAGCTTGTTCATCTCGAGCTTGAGCGCTTCGAGCTGGGTGAACAAATCGAGCAGCGCCTGGCTTTTCAGCGCCTCTTCGAGCTTGCCGATGCGCGCGTCGACCGCCTGCTGCTGGGTTATGAGTTCGGTTTTGAGCTCATCGACGCGCTTCTTCTCGACGGCGATCTGCTTGCGCGCTTCGTCATCGTCGAACATTCCGGCGTGCGCCGGCCCGGCGAGCGCGCTCGAAAGCAAAACCGCGCCGCACCAGAACTTCAGTGCGGCGCGGTTCCCCTTGTCAGGTTTGGCGTGGCGCGTCATCTAACCCGAAATCACTCGCCCTGATAGACGATATCGCTGCGCCGGTTTTCGGAAAACGATGCTTCATCCTTGCCGGTCGCGCGCGGCTTTTCCTCGCCGAAGCTGACGGACTCGACCTGGCCTTCCTGCACGCCCAGCAAAATCATCATCTGCTTCACGCTGTCGGCGCGGCGCTGGCCGAGCGCGATGTTGTATTCGCGGCTGCCGCGCTCGTCGGTGTTGCCCTGGATCGTGATTTTGGCCGAGCGGTTTTGCGTGAGATAGCGCGCGTGCGCAGTCACGAGCGGCTTGAATTCATCCTTGATGATGGCGCTGTCGTAATCGTAGTAAACGCTGCGCTTGGACAGAATACTGCCGGGATCGGTGAGTGGGTTGCCGACGACTTTGGGGGGCGCGACCGGCGTCACGACCGGCTCCTTGGCTGGGGGGGGTGGTGTCACCGGCGCGATGGAAGGTTTGCCCTCCTCGACAGCTGCGCCCTTCTGTTCCTTGGTCTCGCTCGCACATCCGGCAAATAATCCCAGTACCGCCAGGCTGACTAACAGTTTCCTCATGGGTAGCGCTCCTTTTTTTACTGGCCTTTCATAATCGGGCCCCACGCCGGCTCACGCACATCGCCCGCTTCCACGCTGAATCGCTGCCGGACGCGGCCATCGCTGGATACTGCCGCTAATATACCACGCCCCCTGATCTCGGTTGCGTAGAGAATGATCCTGCCGTTGGGCGCGTAGCTCGGCGATTCATCGACGCCGTTTTCGGTGAGCAACTGCGTCTGCTTGCTCACGAAATCCTGCGTTGCGACGTTGAAGCGGCCACCGCTGCGCTGGATGAACACGAAGGATTTGCCGTCCGGGGCATAGCGCGGGCTCACGTTGTAATTGCCGTCGAACGTGAGCCGTTCGGGCGCGCCGCCCGTCACCGGCACGCGGTAGATCTGCGGGCTGCCGCCGCGGTCGGAAGCAAAGATTATCCACTGACCGTCGGGCGAGAAGTTCGGCTCGGTGTCGATGGTGTTCGTGTTGGTCAGGCGCGTGACGTTGCTGCCGTCGGCGTTGATCAGATAAATCTGCGAGTTGCCGTCCTTGGACAGCACCACCGCCAGGCGCTTGCCGTCGGGCGACCACGCCGGCGCGCTGTTGCTGCCCTTGAAATTCGCGGCGACCGTGCGCTGTCCGCCCAGCAGTGACTGAACGTAGACGATCGGCTTCTTCCGCTCGAACGATACATACGCAAGCCGGTTGCCGTCGGGCGACCACGCCGGCGAGATGATCGGTTCGTACGACGCGAGGATGGTTTGCGCGCCATAACCGTCGGCATCCGCGACCTGCAGCTCGAATCGCGGGCCGTTCTTGACGATGTAAGTGATGCGCGTGCTGAACACGCCGACGTCGCCGGTAAGCGTCTCGTAGATCGCGTCGGCGATCTTGTGCGCCGTGTTGCGCAACTGCGCTGCCGTGACCTGGTAGGCGAAACCGGTTAGCTGGGCCTGTTTGCCGACGTCGAGCAGGCGAAAGCGCACGTCCCAGTAACCGTTGGGCAAGGCCGACACCGCGCCGATCACCAGCACGTCGGCGCCGCGCGCTCGCCATACCGGATACTGGACGTCGGCGGGCTCGGCCGGGACCGCGGTCAGGCCGCCGCTGTCGACGATCTTGAAAAAACCGCTGCGGTAAAGATCGGCGGCGACGATATCAGTGACCTTCTGCGGCAGCGTGCCTTCGGCTTTGAATGGCGCGATCGCAATGGGAAACTGCGTGGAGCCAAACCCGATGATTTCGATTTTAAGCTGGGCGTACGCGGCGGGGGTCACCAACAACCACAACAGCGAGAATAAAAAAAACCGGAATGGATTATTGGTTTTCATCGCGCCGTATTATAGCGGTTTTGTGCTGCGCAGCATCGTAACAAAATCCCTCTTACTCTTGAGGCCTGAACCCGGGATTTAGTTCCCGAAAAACTTCAAACAGTATTGCGCCGTGAATGTCGGTCCGGCGGCATTGCGCGCTTCGTCATTCATTTGGCCGGAACCCCAGTTCCAGTTCACGGAATTCCCTCAACAGATTCGGATCGGGAGGCATGGGCATGGGTTGCGCTCTTTGAATCGCGCGCTCCACCGCATTATCCCAGGCCGTATTGCTGCTGCCGCTCTTCGTTCTGATGCCAAGCACTTCGCCCGAAGGCAGCAATACCACGGTAAATTCGACCCGTGGATTGCCCTGCATGTTCGGCGGCAGCACGATGAACCGCTTGATTTTGGTACGGATGCGCTCGATGTATTCGGCGCGCAGCTTCGCCTGCGCCGCACCCGCCTGCTCGGCAACCCGTCGCTGCGCGTCTTCCTGCTCGCGCGCAAGACGCTGCGCCTCGGCCGCTTGCTGCTTCTGCGCGGCCTGGGATTCTTCTGCGTGCTTCTTCGCTTCCTTTTGTTTCTCCTCGAGGGCGCGGCGCTCTTTCTCGGCTTTGTCCTTCATCGCGATATCGGGTTTCGCGACCTCGGGCTTGACCGCCGCCTTGGGCGGTTCGACCGGCTGCACCTGCGGCTTTACCTCGGGCTGGGGCGGCGGCGGTGGCGGCGGTGCCGGTTGCCCCTGCGACGGCAAATTGGTCCACAGGTCGACGATATTCGCCTGCGGCTCGACCTTTTTCTGCCAATTGACGCCAAACACGAGCAACGCGACAAACACCAGGTGCATGCCGAACGCACTCGCGCCCGAGATGACTTTTTCCTGCTGGCTGGGATAAACGTAGGCGTTCATGACGCGCGGCGCGCGGCCCGGATCCGTTTACTGGGTGCGCGGCTTGGCGAGCAACCCGACCTTGGCGACCTGGTTCTGCTGCAGCATGTCCATCACGTCGAGCACCGCTTCGTAACGCACGTCCTTGTCGGCCGAGATCACCACCGCCTGCTCGGGGTTCCGGGTCTGCTTCTGGCGGATCGCCGCGATCAGATCGTTGCGCGTGATCTTGCGCTCGTCGGCGCCGGCCGCGCGGTCGCGCAGCCACAGTGTCTGGTCGGTATGGATCGAGACTTCTAGCGGCGCCACCGGCGGATTGGAAGTCTTGCCGATCGAGGGCAACTCGACCTGGCCGGGATTGATCAACGGCGCCGTCACCATGAAGATCACCAGCAGCACCAGCATCACGTCGATGTACGGCACGACGTTGATCTGGTTCATCAGCCGCCGGCTGCCGCGTTTTTCGATGAGCATGTCTCAGCCCCCCTCAGCTTTGACGTTGGAGGATGTTCGAAAACTCTTCCATGAACGAATCGAACCGCGTCGCGAGCCGGTTCAGGTCGCCGGCGAAGCGATTGTAAGCGACCACCGCCGGGATAGCCGCAAACAGGCCCATCGCGGTCGCGATCAAGGCTTCTGAGATGCCCGGCGCCACCGCCCCGAGCGTTGCCGTAGCCATCGTGGCAAGGCCACGGAACGAGTTCATGATCCCCCATACCGTGCCGAACAGCCCGACGTAGGGGCTGACCGAGCCGACCGACGCGAGAAACGACAGGTGCGATTCGAGGCTTTCCAGCTCGCGCTGATAGGTCGCGCGCATCGCGCGCCGCGTGCCGTCCATCACCACGCCGATACTCTGCCCGGACTGCTTGCGCAGCTTGGTGAATTCGCGGAAGCCCGATTCGAAAATGCGCTCGAGCGTGCCCGAAGCATCCCGCGAATTGACTGCGCGCTGAAAGAGCTCGTTAAGATCGCCGCCGCTCCAGAAATCCTTCTCGAATTTTTCCGATTGCCGGGTCGCGCGCCTGAAGGTGAAGATCTTGATGAAGATGTAATACCACGAGAAGATCGAAGCCAGCAGCAGTCCGGCCATCACCAGCTGCACCAGCACGCTGGCGTTGGTGATCAGGCTCAGGACCGACATATCGTGCGTAACGTTCATGCTTGCCTCACTGCGAGTTTCTCCAGAATCGGTTTCGGTATTCTAACGGGCTTGAATGACCGCGTGTTGACGCACGCGATCTTGACCGCGGCCGTCACCAGCGTGTGCGCGCCGCGCCGGATCGTCTGCGCCACTTCGATCAGGCCGCCGCGCGCAGTCTTGAGCGCCACCGTCACTTCGAGCGTGTCGTTGAACAGCGCCGGGCGCAGATATTCGATCGCCAGCGCGCGCACCACGAACACCACGTTATGGTCGTGAAACAGCGTGGTCTGCTCGAACCCGAGCGAGCGCAGCCACTCGGTACGCGCGCGCTCCATGAATTTCAGGTAGTTGGCGTAAAAAACGACGCCCGCGGCGTCGGTGTCCTCGTAATAGACGCGCACCTGCCAGGTAAAAGTTTCAGGTTTCAAGTTTCGAGTTTCGAGTTTAAGGTTTCTAGTTATAAGCTCAGCATTCAGGGTTCCGGATATCGACTTTCAATGCATGCCCGCTCATCGGCTTAAACGGCGGCAAACCGCAAGTGGGGTTAACCCTAAACCCGCAACTCGCAACCCGAAACTACTGTTTATCTGCCCACAGCTCCGGTGTGCCCGCTGTCCCCGGCTGCGCCAGCCCGAAATGGCGGTAAGCGGTCACCGTCGCCATGCGGCCGCGCGGCGTGCGCTGCAGATAGCCCTGCTGGATCAGGTACGGCTCGAGCACGTCCTCGATGGTGTCGCGCTCCTCGCCGATCGCCGCGGCGAGGTTGTCGACGCCGACCGGCCCGCCGCTGAATTTCTCGATCACCGCGAGCAGCAGCTTGCGGTCCATCACGTCGAGCCCGAGCGGATCGACGTCGAGCATCTTCAGTCCCGCGTCGGCGACGTCCTTGGTGATTTTGCCCTGCGCTTTCACTTGCGCGAAGTCGCGCACGCGCCGCAACAGACGATTGGAAACGCGCGGCGTCGCGCGCGCGCGGCCCGCGATTTCGCGCGCGCCGTCGGCGCTGATTTCGATTTCCAGCAGCCCGGCCGAGCGCTGCACGATGCGCGTGAGTTCCTCGGCCGAATAAAACTCGAGCCGCGCGACGATGCCGAAGCGGTCGCGCAGCGGGTTGGTGAGCATGCCGGCGCGCGTGGTGGCGCCGATCAGGGTGAACGGCGGCAGATCGAGCTTGACCGAGCGCGCAGCCGGGCCTTCGCCGATCATGATGTCGATCTGGAAGTCTTCGAGCGCGGGATACAGGATTTCCTCGACGATCGGCGACAGGCGATGAATCTCGTCGATGAACAGCACGTCATTCGGTTCGAGATTGGTCAGGATCGCCGCCAGGTCGCCGGGGCGCTCGAGCACCGGGCCCGAAGTGTGGCGCAGATTGACGCCCATTTCACGCGCAATGATGTGGGCCAGCGTCGTTTTTCCCAGGCCCGGCGGGCCGAACAGCAGCACGTGATCGAGCGCTTCCGTGCGCTGGCGCGCGGCCTCGATGAAGATCGCAAGCTGCGAGCGGATTTTTTCCTGGCCGATGTATTCGTCGAGCTGCTTGGGCCGCAGCGCGCGCTCGAACGCCTCTTCCTGTGGCGAGGCGGGCGCGGCGGCGATCAGGCGGTCGGTTTCGATCATGTTTTTGCGCTGCTATAAGGCGTGAGAGGTGCAGCGGGGAAAAAACGGGCCTGCAGGATTACGCCTCACGCCTGACTCCTCACGATTTTGCAAGCAGCTTCAGCGCTTGCCTTATGCCTTCGGCCACTGCCGCGCCGCCCGGCAGCTGCTTCACCGCCCACGCGGCTTCCTTGTCATTGTATCCCAGGGCCAGCAGCGCATTGAGGATGTCGCCGGTCTGCCCGCCGCCGGCGGCCGTGGCCGCAATCCTCACGTCGAGCTTGTCTTTCAGCTCGAGCAGCAGGCGCTCGGCGGTTTTTTTGCCGATGCCGGGGACCTTGGTAAGCCGTGCGCTGTCCTGGGCGCTCACCGCTTCGTAAAGATCGCTTACGCTCATGCCGCTCAGTACCGAAAGAGCCGTGCGTGCACCAACGCCGGAAATCTTGAGCAGCTGGCGGAACACGTGGCGTTCCTGTTCGCTCGAGAAGCCGTAGAGCTGGTGCGCGTCCTCGCGCACGATCAGGTGGGTGAAAAGCGTGACGTCGTTGCCGGTCGCCGGCAATTGATAGAACGTGCTCATCGGCACGTTGATTTCGTAGCCGACGCCGTGCACGTCAACGATTACCTGCGGCGGGTGTCTTTCTATCAGTTTGCCGCTGATCTTCCCGATCAAATGAGCCTCCCGCGTTTCATGCGGTAACCCGCAGTCGCCAGTTTACCGAGTCCCTGGCCGCCATGCGCATGGCAGATCGCACAGGCCAGCGCGTCGGCTGCATCGGGGCTGGGATCGCCCGTGAGCTTGAGCAAACGTTTGACCATTTCCTGCACCTGGACCTTGGCGGCGTGGCCGTTGCCGACCACCGCCTGCTTGACCTGCAGCGCGGTGTATTCGCTGACCGGCAGTTCGTTCATCACGGCGGCGCAAACCGCGGTGCCGCGCGCCTGGCCGAGCGAGAGCGTCGATTGCGGGTTTTTGTTGACGAACACCTTCTCGATCGCTACCTGATCGGGCTTGGCGCCCGCAATCACTTCGTTGAGGCCATCGAGGATGGCCTTCAGGCGCAGCGCGAGAGCGCCGCCGGCAGGAGTTCTAATGCAGCCGCTGGTGACGTAACTCAGCCTGTTCCCCGTTTTATCGAGAACGCCGAACCCGGTGATCCGGAGTCCCGGATCGATGCCCAGAATGCGCGTTCGCGCATTGGGTGAGGCGTGAGGCGTGAGGCGTGAGGCGGAATTCATCCGCGCGAGTCCGGTTTCCGATAGGACTTGATGAGCCCGCCGATCAAGCCAAAAACCCGATCTATCGTGGTTTCAATATCGTCCGTTTCTTTTGAGTATCCCAGCTCTCGCGCCAAAACCAAATAGGTATCAAGCTCCGAGAGCGATCCTCTCGCAATCGTGAGAAATTGCAGCAACTCCCTTGTACTGTTGCGGCCCATGCCTTCAGCGATATTGGCTGGCACCGATACCGCAGCTCGCCGCATCTGACTGGTAAGCGCATAAAGCTCGCTCTGGGGAAAACCCTGAGTCAAACGATATATCGCCTTGACCAGAGATATTCCTTGCTGCCAAGCCAAGAGATCCTGGTGTTTTCGCCTCACGCCTCACGCCTCACGCATTTTCAAGGATGGCCGTCGTATACACTTCCTGCACGTCGTCGACCGCCTCGAGCGCGTCGAGCAGCCGCTGCATGCGCGCTGCGTCGTCGCCCTTGAGTTCGTTCTCGACGGTCGGTTTCATCGTCACTTCGGCGAGTTCCGGCTTGAGGCCCACTTTTTCGAGCGCGGCCTTGACCTTCGAAAAATCGTTCGGCGCGGTGATCACTTCGATGCTGCCATCGTCGTTCGCGACGATATCTTCGGCGCCGGCATCGAGCGCGACCTCCATCAGCTTGTCCTCATTGGTGCCGGGCGCGAACACGAGCTGGCCGCAGTGCTTGAACAGGAACGCGACTGAGCCGTCGGTGCCGAGGTTGCCGCCGTTCTTGGCAAATGCGTGGCGCACGTCGGCGACAGTGCGCGTCTTGTTGTCGGTCATGCAATCGACGATCACCGCCGCGCCGCCGATGCCGTAGCCCTCGTAGCGGATTTCCTCGTAATTGACGCCGTCGAGTTCGCCGCTGCCGCGCTTGATCGCGCGTTCGACGTTGTCCTTCGGCATGTTGTTGTCGTACGCCTTGTCGACCGCCAGCCGCAGGCGTGCATTGGCATTGGGATCGCCGCCGCCCAGGCGCGCCGCAACGGTGATTTCCTTGATCAGGCGAGTGAATATCTTGCCGCGCTTCGCATCCTGCCGTCCCTTGCGATGCTGGATGTTTGCCCACTTGCTGTGACCCGCCATCTTCGCCCTCGAAAAACCGCCAGGAGTTCAAATACCGCGCTGATATAATTGAAATTTTATCACAGCGCCTGCCGAGTTCCCCATGCCCGGCCCGTTCCCGAACGCAATATCCGGCTCTGAAATTGCGCTGCCGCCAGCGCCCGCTCCCTGGCGTTGCGCGCCGGCGTTGACGTACCTGCCGTGATGACTGCATCCGGCGGCGCCGGTGCGCGCAATGCCTACATCGGCGTTGCGTGCGTCCTCATCGGCTCGATTGGCTTCTCAGGCAAGACGGTCATCATCAAGCTCGCATATCAGTACGACGTCGACGTAATGACGCTGCTGGCGCTGCGCATGCTGTTCGCGCTGCCGTTCTTTCTCGCGATGGCATGGTGGGCGGGCGGCGGAACGACGCAAATGGAGAAGCGTGACTGGCTCGCGATCATCGGGCTCGGCTTTATCGGTTACTACCTTGGCAGTTATCTCGACTTCGCGGGGCTGCAATACATCTCGGCGGGACTCGGGCGGCTCATCCTCTACCTCTACCCCACGCTGGTGTTGCTGCTCTCGGCGTTGTTCCTGAAGCAGGCTATCCAGGCACGGCACCTCGCGTCGCTCGCCCTCTCTTACCTCGGCATTGCGCTGGTATTTCACCACGAGATAGGGATCGGCGAGAACCTGCCGCAGATGGCGCTCGGCGCGGCGCTCGTGTTCGCAGGCGCGGTGACCTACGCGATCTACCTGATTGCCGGCAGCCGCATCGTCGTGAAACTCGGCTCGATGCGGTTCACTGCTTACGCTTCGCTCTCGGCTACATGCTTCGTGATCGCGCACTTCATGCTCACGCACGGCCCCGGGCGGCTGGCGGTTGCGCATGAGATCTACTGGCTCACGCTCGTGATGGCGGTGTTTTCGACGGTGCTGCCGCTATGGCTGATGGCGGAAGGACTGAAGCGGATCGGCGCGAATCAGGCGGCGCTCGTCGCCTGCATCGGCCCGATCTCGACCATCCTGCTCGCGCATGTCTTCCTCGACGAGCCCGTCACCGCCATTCAGCTCGCGGGCGCCACGCTGGTGCTCGCCGGCGTGATGATCATCAGCCTCAAGCCGCAAGCCGCGGCGCAAACCGCTGCCATGCCAAATAATCAGTAAGACGTGCCGTCCTTGTGGAAAAACTTGCGGCCGCCCGCGGTAGCGCGCGCTTCGAGGTCGTCGTCGGGATAAGTAACCACATCGCCAGCCGCCCGGTCGCCGACCTCGAGATAAACCGCATCCCGGTTGGCACGATTGACGAGGCAATGTCCGTCGGCTTTGCCGGCTGGAAACCCGGCTGCCATGCCGGCAGTCAGCAATTGCTCGCCGGCGTCGGTCACCAGCACGAGTTCGCCGCTCAGCATGTAGATGAATTCGTCCTCGTGCGTATGCCAGTGACGCAGTGCCGATGCGGCTCCCGGCTTGATCGTCGTCAGGTTGACGCCGAAGTTTTTCAGCCCGAGCGCGTCCCCCAGACGCTGCTTGCTGCGTCCTGCGACGCGTGGTTTGAGATGGTCGGGATAATTCGAGCCGGCCTTCGCCCCAACCGTTGCCGGGTCGATTGCCGGCCGCTTGATATCCTGGTGCATGGCTTGTCCTTTCGGGCAGAAGCGGTTACAGGCCGTACCGGGCCAACGATTCCGGAAGACCGGAATGCGGCCTGGCATCGTCCGCAATGCTAACGCGGCTTGCGTTTCAGCAAGAAGGCCTGGACGCCCTCCTGCACCACTTCCCCGCGCTGGTTCACCACCTGCAGCTGGCGCTTCATCACGCCCCGTTCCGCGTGCGACGTCTCGCGCTTCTCCAGCACCTTGATCCGCGCATGGATGGTGTCGCCCGGCTTGACGGGCTTGGTGAACTTCAAGCTATCGAAGCCGAGAAACGCAATCAGGGTATCGTCGTACAGATGAAGCTGGAACAGCAAACCCGCAGCGATGGCGTAAACGAGCGGGCCGTGAGCGATGCGTCCGCCAAACTGTGTCTGCTTGCAAAACTCCTCATCGATATGCAGCGGATTGTAGTCGCCCGACAAGCCGGCAAACATCACGATATCGGCCTCGGTGACGGTACGCGCGGAGCTTTTGAATTCCGCGTCGACCTGCCATTCTTCCCAGTACATGCCAGTCATATGAGACTTCCTTTAGGTAATGAGTGAATGGGTGAATGGGTGAACACCCCCACCCTAGCCCTCCCCCTTGGCTAAGAGGGAGGGAACTCTTCACTCCTTCACTCCTTCACTCCTTCACTCCTTCACACCAACAACTATTTGATCGCGCCTTGCTGGCGCAGGCCCGCGATCTGGTCCGCAGTAAGGCCGAGCAGTTTTCCCAGCACAGCGTCAGTATGTTCACCAAGCCGCGGCGCCGGTTTGGAAATGGTGCCCGACATGCCCGACATCTTGATCGGGTTACCGGGCAGCCGCACCTTGCCGACATCGGGATGGTCGTACTCGACGATCATTTCACGCTCGGCGACCGGCGGTTCGGCGAACGCGCCGTCGAGATTGTTGACCGGGGCGGCGGGCACTTCGGCGGCACGCAGCCGTGCCAGCCAGTCCGCTACCGTCCGGGTGCGGAAAATACGCTCCAGATAAGGCACCAGGACTGCCCGGTTCTCCACGCGCAGCGCATTGGTCGAAAACCGCGGATCGTCAGCCAGCGCAGGTTCTTCGAGCACGCCGCAGAGCTTGCGCCAGAACCCTTCCTGCCGGGTGGCGACGACGACGTAACCATCCCTGGTTGCGAAAGCCTGCCAGGGCACCGTGTAGTCATGGGCCGAGCCGGGTGGCTGCGGCACCTCGCCATTGGTCAACCACATGGTGCCCATGTAACCGAGCAGGTTGAGCATCGCGTCGAACATCGACAGCTCCACATTGCGTCCTTTGCCGGTGCGCTCGCGGTCGTACAGCGCGGCAAGTATCGCCTTGCAGGAGAAAATACCACCGCTCATGTCGGCCAGGGGTATGCCCACGCGGACCGGGGGCCGTCCCGGTTCCCCGGTGATAGCCATGTAGCCGCTGATGGCCTGAATGATGATGTCGAGCGCGGGGTAATCCTTGTACGCGCCCGCGGCGCCGAAACCGGTGACCGAGCACTGAATAATGCGCGGATTGATCCGGCTCAATGTCGCATAGTCGATCTGCAGGCGCTCGAGCACGCCGGGCCGGAAATTATCGATCACGACATCGGAAATTTTCACCAACTCGTAAAAAACGTTGCGGCCCGCCTCGGTCTTGAGGTTGATCACGATGCTCTGCTTGTTGCGGTTGAGCGTCAGGAACAGCCCGCTCAGGCCGCGATAGGGAGCGACTGAGGGATTGCGGCCCAGATCGCCTTCCGGCGTTTCCACCTTGATTACCTCGGCGCCCAGGTCGGAGAGCACCTGGCTGCCGTAAGTGCCGGCGATGATCTGGCCCAGCTCCAGTATCCTCACGCCCTCGAGCGGATGCGACATCCCGTTTCTCCGTTACAGCCCGAGGCCGCGCGCGATGATGTTGCGCTGGATCTCCGAGGTGCCGGCGCCGATGGTGGCCAGGCGCGAGTCGCGGAAGAAGCGCTGCATCGGATATTCCATGCAGTAACCGTAACCGCCGAGAATCTGCAACCCCATGTCGGACACTGCCTTGTACGTCTCGCCGGTGTAGAGCTTCAGCACCGCCGCATCATGACGCGTGGCTTTTCCCTCGGACATCAACCACGCAAACCGGTAGACCAGCGTGCGCGAGATGTCGAGCATCATCTTCATGTCGGCCAGCTTGTGGGATATCGCCTGGAATTTTCCGATCGGCCGCCCGAACTGCTGGCGGTTCTTGGCGTACTCGAGCGCGTACTCGAAGGCCGCCGCAGCCGCGCCGGTGCGGGCCGCGGAAAGACACAGCCGTTCATACCAGAGATAGGAATCGACGGCTTCCCAGCCGTGATCCACTTGACCGAGTACTGCCGTAGCCGGCACTTTCACTTCGTTGTAAAAGACCTGCGTGGTGCCGATCGCGCGCTGGCCGAGCGTCTTGATCTTGCGCACCTCGATGCCGGGCAGCCGGGTGTCGACCAGGAAATTGGTGATGCCTTGCTGCTGCCTGGCGCCCGTGGATGTGCGCGTGACCAGCAGGCAGTAGTCGCTGATGTCCATGCCCGAAGTGAAGACTTTCTGCCCGTTGATCACATACCCGCCGTCAACGACTGTCGCTTTGGTCGCCAAAGCCGCGGCGTCGGAGCCGGAGTGCGGCTCGGTCAGGCCGAAGCAGAACGACAGTTCTCCGCGCACTACCTTGGGCAGCATGGCTTCCCGTTGCTCACGCGTGCCGTGCTTCATTACCGCATAACCGCCGTAGGTCAGCGTGCGAAACAGCCACATCGCGAGTTCTTCAAAATGCCGGCCGGCCTCCTCCAGCAGGATCGCCAGATCAATCGCCGAGCCACCGGTGCCGCCGTGCTCGACCGGCAGGATCAGGCCGAACCAGCCGTGTTTCGCCAGCGCCTGGTATGCCTCGCGCGGCGGGCGCGCCTCGTTGTCGCAACTCTCGGCGTACTCCGGCGGGCACACCTCATCCAACAGCTCGTTGAGGTGGCTGCGCAGGGTTTCCTGATCGGGAGTAAAAGAGAAATCCATCGCGGGGCACCGTCACCGATCGAGTTTCGCCAGTTCCAGGACGCGCCTGGCGCGCTGATACATGGCGTAGTCGACCAGCTTGCCGTCCACCGTGATGGCGGCGGTACCGGTTTTTTCCACGGCCTCGAATTCCGTCACCACTTTCTTGTAATAAGCGATCTCCGCCTCAGGCACGGCATAGGCCTGCCGCACCGGCGCGATCTGTTTGGGATGGATCACCGTGCGGCCGATGTAGCCGAGGCGCGCGGACAGCCTGGAGTCCTGTATCAGGCCCGCCTCGTCGTTCAGATCGCTGAACACGCCGTCCAGCGGAAAAATGCTGTTCCCGGCCGCACGCGTGTCGAGGAGCACCTTGGAGCGGGCATACAACAATTCCGTGCCCTCGATCGACCAGCTGCAGCCCAGATCGGTCTGCAGATCGCCGTCCCTCGCGCCACCGATGCAGGTACCGGCAACGCGCGCCGACGCCTTGATGAGATCGAGGCAACGATACACGCCCAGGGCGGTCTCGAGCATCAGAACGATGTCGACAGCGCCCGCTTTCATCTGGTGCGCGGCCTCGTGCCGGTCCAGGGCGGCAACCGTGTTCCGTACTTCCTCCACGCTCTCCGCCTTGGGCAGGAAAACCGCATCCAGGCCCGGTCGCACTACCGCCGCCAGGTCGTCGGCAAGCAGCCCGGTGGAAGACGCGTTCGTCCGCACGAAAATGGCCGGCCCGCGACGCGCTGCTCCCGCGGCAGCGACACCGTCGATCACCTTTGCGACGAGCGCGCGGGCTTCCGCCTTGGAAGCAATCGGCACGGAATCCTCCAGATCGAGAATGACGGCATCGGCGTCGCTTGCCACGGCCTTGGTCATGACACGCTCCTTGTTTCCCGGCGCAAACAAGGCTGTTCGGACTGGCTTCACGGAACCGTCTCCTTCAACTTGTCACTGCCGGGTCGGCCGCGCTCAAGGCTTCAGTTGCGGGCTCGTGCGGAAGTTGTAGATCCGCATCCAGTCTTCGAGCGACTTGCGTTGCGGGCCCTGATACAGCAGCCGCCGGCTGGCGTGCAATCCGATCGACTTGCTCAATTCGCCCATGGCTTCCGCCGTTTTCAACAGTACCGCGTTGCAATCCATGATCAGCGCGCCGTCCACCTCGTTGATCTTCTCGCGGCGGATGATGGCATTGACCGTCGCGCACGCAGCAAGTATCACCTCGGCTCCCTGCGCAGCAAGGCGGCGGCACTCCTTGATGAATCGATCGGTCATCTGCTTCGGATCGGTGAAGCCCTTCTGGACTTCCGTGAAATCGATCCCCAGGTCGCCGAACGGGACATGCCGCGAGGCGAGCCCGTACTCGAATGCCTTGCGGTCGTAATATTGCGACTGCTTGGAATGAAAGGCGACGCCTGAAAATTTATGCCCGTACATGCACGCCGTCAGCATGGAGGTTTCGCCCAGCCCGAAGACCGGGATCGGCACGACCTCCCGGGCTTCCTGCATGGCCGGATCCAGGAAGCAGCCAATCGCCACTGCATCGTAGCCCTGATCCGCCGCCTGGATGATCTTGTTCAGCACGCCGCCGGGGCCGTAGCTGTTGATGGCCACCACCGCGTTGTAATGCAGGTCCATGGAACCGTCATCGACGCCGTTGATATGGATCTCGGTCTCCGGACGCTTCACGCCGTTCAGATGCTCGCTCAGCGCGGTACGATAATCGTGCAAGCGGTGAATCGGGGTGCTGCTCTGCCACCAGATTTTCATTATCTGCTTCCCCCTGAATCGCCGGCCGCCAAGGGCAGCTTGCACTTCAAAACAATCATGCTACAGAAAAGCGGAACACCTCACCGCTGCATATTCATGTAATCCCGATGACGGGCACATAGCCGGGCGGCTGATGTGCTGCGTTGTGCAATATATATTGCCTTCGGCGGCGGTTCATCTTGATCCAAGTCAAAGGACACCGAAGAAGGAAAGCGGCTCACCCTCATTAACTGCACCGCTCACTCACCGTCTCGCGCGAATTCAGCGGCAATCTGCCTACCCGCTGCAATTCGCGTGGACGGCCCGGCACGCGCGGACGCACGCGTCCGCGGGCAGTCAAACGTTAAACCGGAAGTGCATCACGTCGCCGTCCTGCACGACGTAGTCCTTGCCTTCGAGCCGCAGCTTGCCGGCTTCCTTCGCTGCCTGCTCGCCACCGAGACTGACGTAATCATCGTAGGCAATCACCTCGGCGCGGATGAAGCCTTTTTCGAAGTCGGTGTGGATCACGCCCGCCGCCTGCGGCGCGGTGTCGCCCTTGTGCATGGTCCACGCGCGCACTTCCTTCGGACCGGCGGTAAAAAAAGTCTGCAGGCCGAGCAGTTCGTAGGCGGCGCGGATCAGGCGGTTCAAACCCGGTTCCTGCAAGCCGAGATCGGCGAGAAACATCTTCTTGTCCTCGTCCGGCAAGTCGGCGATTTCCGCTTCGAGCGCGGCGCAGATCGCGACCACCGGCGCGTGCTCTTTCGCGGCATAAGCACACACTTGATCGAGCAGCGGATTGTTCTCGAATCCCTTGTCGTCGACGTTCGCGACGTAAATCGCGGGCTTCGCCGTCATCAGGCACAGCGGCTTCAGCAGTTGCTGCTCCTCCGTCTCGAGGTTCAAGGCGCGCACCGGTTTGCCCTGATCGAGCTGGGCGCGGACCTTGTCGAGAACCACATTGAGTTTGATCGCTTCCTTGTCACCGGCCTTGGCGGTTTTGCCCGCGCGCTGCGCTGCCTTTTCCACCGTCTGCAGATCGGCGAGCGCGAGCTCGGTGTGGGTCGTCTCGATGTCGGAAACCGGATCGACCTTGCCGGCGACGTGCACCACGTTGTCGTTGACGAAGCAGCGCACCATGTTGATGACGCCGTCGGTCTCGCGGATGTTGGCGAGGAACTGGTTGCCGAGGCCCTCGCCTTTCGATGCGCCGGCAACCAGCCCCGCGATATCGACGAACTCGACCACCGCCGGGATTACTTTCTCCGGCCTGGCGATGTCGGCAAGTGGCTTAAGGCGCGCGTCGGGCACCGCGACGATGCCGACGTTGGGCTCGATGGTGCAGAACGGATAGTTCTCGGCCGCGATGCCGGCTTTGGTCAGCGCATTGAACAGCGTGGACTTGCCGACGTTGGGCAAGCCCACTATTCCACATTGCAAACTCATTTCTTGCGCGCCGGGTCAGCGGCCGGCAGGAATTTCCTGAAAAAGGATTTGAGCGCGCTTTCCTTTGCGGTCTTCCCGGTCTTTTCGCTTTTTTTGGTTTTTTTCGCCGCCTGCGCCAGCGCGGGCTTCCCTGGCTTCTGCGTCTTCCCCGGCTTCTCGGCCGTGGCAGGTTTAGCAGACGGCCCGGCTGTTTTTATTTTCTCCGGCGCCGTTTCCTGAGTGTGCAGCTTCAGCATCGCGCCCTGCAGATCCCCGGCGAGCGCGAGCGGCAGCACTTCGAGCGAGCGCGCGAGCGCGGCGTCGATTTCGGCGCGCTCTTCCGGATCCGGCTTGTTGAGCACGTAATCGGTGACGGCACGCGGGTCGCCGGGGTGGCCGATGCCTATCCGCAACCGCCAGTAATCATGCGAGCCGAGCCGGGCGGAGATGTCCCTGAGTCCGTTATGGCCAGCGATGCCGCCGCCCTGCTTGATCTTCGCGACGCCGGGTGCGAAGTCGAGCTCGTCGTGCACCACCAGGATTTCAGCGGGCGGGATCTTGAAGAAGCTCGACAGCATCTGGACCGGCCTGCCGCTCGAGTTCATAAAACCCTGCGGCAGCAGCAGCCACGCGCCAGTCGGCTCGTGGCGCCCGACGAGCGCCTGGAACTTCGCGTCCTTGCGCATCACCGTGCCGGTCTGCGCGGCAAAGCGCTCGACGAGCCAGAAGCCCGCATTGTGGCGCGTGCGTTCGTATTTAGTGCCCGGATTGCCGAGCCCGACGAGTAGTTTCATAGATCAGTGTTTCGCGACCAGCAGCGGATATGTATTTGATCTTCCACCTCTCACCTCTCGCTTCTTGAAATTAGCCAAGTAAAGGCCCGCCATGTTTCGTCCGCTGTGCGCAAAAAACATGGCGGGCCAGCTTCCCAGCCGGAAGGCCCAGACTATTCTTTCCTGCCGGCTTCTTTCTTGCCGGCTTCTTTCTTGTCGGCGGCAGCCTCTTTTTTGTCGGCCTTGTCGCCCTTGTCGCCCTTGTCGGTTTTCTCGCCTTCCTTGCCTTCGGCGGCGGCAGCCTCCTCGCCTTCGGCCGGGACTTCGCCGATGATCTCGGTGACCGGCGCGGCGACCTCTTCCTCGATCACGATCGCCTTCGGCACCTGCGCCGTGACGATCGCCGGGTTCTCCTTCTTCAGCCTGGAGATGAGCTCGATGCCTTGCGGCAGCGGCACTTCGTTGAGGTGGATCGAATGGCCGAGCTCGAGCTTCTCGAGGTTGACCTCGATGAACTCGGGCAGATCGGCCGGCAGGCACTGGATGTCGATTTCGTTCATCACGTGGTTGACGACGCCGCCGCCGACCTTGACGCCCGGACAGATCTCGGCGTTGATGAAGTGCAGCGGCACTTTCATGTGGATCTTCTGGTTCTTGTCCACGCGCTGAAAATCGACGTGCAGCACCAGCGGCCTGAACGGATGCATCTGGACGTCGCGCAGCAGCACCTGCTGCTTTGCGCCTTCGAGCGTCATGTCGAGTATCGACGCGTGAAACGTCTCCATCTTGAGATGGCGATACAGCGCTTGGTGATCGAGTTCGATCGCCATGGCCGGTTTGTCTGCGCCGTAGACTATGCCCGGCACCTTGCCGCCACCGCGCAGGCGGCGGCTCGCACCCGTGCCCTGCGCTGTGCGCGGAAACGCAGTAAATTCAATTTTCATTACAGTCTCCACAGTTTGGATCATCCGCGACCAGATAATCCAGGTTAAAAAAGCTTTCAGCTATCAGCGATCAGCTTTCAGCCAAACCGGGCTGAGTACTGACTGCCGGTCACTGACAGCCACCTAAAAAGCTTTCAGCATCAGTTATCAGCCGAAAAAGCTGACCGCTGAATGCTGACCGCTGACAGCTATTCTACAAACAACGAACTTACCGAGTCCTCGTTGCTGATGCGCAACATGGTCTCGGCAAGCAGTCCTGCTATCGACAGCGCGCGGATGCGCTTGCATTTCGCCGCATCCTCGCGCAGCGGTATCGTGTCCGTCACCACCAGCTCGTCGATCGCCGAACTCGCGATGCGCTCGACCGCTTTGCCCGACAGCACCGGATGGGTGCAATACGCGAGTACTTTTTCCGCGCCCTGCTCTTTCAGCGCCTTCGCCGCCTCGCACAGCGTATTGGCCGTATCGACCATGTCGTCGACGATCACGCAAACGCGCCCGCTCACATCCCCGATGATGTTCATCACGGTAGCGACATTTGGCCGCGGCCGCCGCTTGTCGATGATGGCAAGGTCGGCCTCGAGCCGCTTCGCGAGCGCCCGCGCGCGCACCACGCCGCCGACGTCCGGCGATACCACGACCAGGTTCTTGTAGTCGTGCTTCCATACGTCGCCGAGCAGTATCGGCGCCGAATAAATATTGTCGACCGGGACATCGAAAAAGCCCTGGATCTGCTCCGAGTGCAGATCCATCGTCAATACCCGGTTCACGCCGACCGAAGCCAGCATGTTGGCCACCACCTTGGCGGTGATCGGCACGCGCGCCGAACTCGGCCGGCGGTCCTGGCGCGCGTATCCCATGTAAGGGATCGCCGCCGTCACGCGCGACGCTGATGCGCGCTTCAGCGCGTCGACCAGCACCAGCACTTCCATCAGGTTGTCGTTCGGCGGCGAGCAGATCGACTGCAGCACGAACACATCCTTGCCGCGAACGTTTTCGAGCACCTCGACCATCACTTCGCCGTCGCTGAAACGGCCGACCTTGGCCTTGCCTAGATGAATGTTCAGATGGTGCACCACATCCGCGGCGAGTTTCGGCGTCGCGTTGCCGGTGAACACCATCAAGCGGTCGTAGGGCACGGTCACCTTTCTGAACTCAGGCCTGGGCCTGTAAAATGGCTGGGGAGGTAGGGATCGAACCTACGAATGCCGGAATCAAAATCCGGTGCCTTACCACTTGGCGACTCCCCAAACGCTAGCAAAACCTCTGGCGCGCGATGCCGGCGCCGCCCTTACCCGCCCAGCTGCCACAACGGATGGCGGTCGAGACCCCGGGCAATAATGCCGCGCATCGTCGGCGGCAGCTGCTTCAACACCGCGCGCGCTTCAGCTTCAGTGCCGAATTCGGCAAACACGCAGGCGCCGGACCCCGTCATCAGCGCAACGCCGAATTGCCTGAGCCAAGCGAGGTGCCGCGCGACTTCGGGGTAATGCCGGCACACCACCGGTTCGAGGTCGTTTTGACCCGACCCAACCGAAAAGGGCGGTATTTTAATCGGATTCGAATCCCTAATCAAATCCGGGTCTTGGAAAATCAAGGCCGTGGACACGCTGACCGGCGGAATCAGCACCAGATACCAGGCCGGCGGCAGCCCGAGCGGCCGCAAGCGCTCCCCCACGCCGCGGCCTTCCGCCGACTCGCCGAACACGAATACCGGCACGTCGGCGCCCAGCCCCAGCGCCAGTTCCTGCAGCCGCGCGCGCGGCCAATTCAGGCCCCACAGGCGGTTCAACGCGATCAGGGTGGTTGCCGCATCCGAGCTGCCGCCGCCTAAGCCCCCGCCGAGGGGGAGCCGTTTTTCGAGCGCAATGTCGGCGCCGAGCCGCGTCCCGCTTTTCTGCTGCAGCAGCCGTGCCGCACGCAGCGTCAGGTCCTCGCCGGCGCTGACGCCGGCCACGTCGTTCACGCGCGCGATCACGCCGTCCTCGCGCACTGCTAAGCGCAGCGCGTCGGCGTAATCGATAAAGCGGAACACCGTCTGCAGCAGGTGGTAGCCGTCGGCGCGCTGGCCGGTCACGCGCAACATCAGGTTGAGCTTGGCCGGCGCCGGATAAGTCGTACCGCCGCTCATGGCTGTGCAGCCGTCAGGCCGTCGATCACGAGCCGGATTTCGGCCTCGGCGCCGGCAATCTCGAGGCGCGAGGGGCGCGTTGCGCCGGGTTCGGCATAATGGAACGCGATCCGCCAGTCGTCCTGCCCGAGCCGCGTGACGCGGTACGCTGCATCGCGCTCGACCGCACCGAGCAGCATGCCCGGCGCCGGCCGGCCGAGCACCCAATACCGCATGCCGGCGACCGGAAAGCGCCAGCCTAACGCGCTCTTGGTCAGGCTTTCGATCGAGCCCGCGCGGAATTGGCGCTGATCGGCGGCGGTGAGCGTCGCGCCGCCGGCATCGGCCTGCAGATAGGCGATGGTCTGACCGAGCGGCGCGGTAAGCCAGATTTCGTCGCCGCCGGCATTCTGCTTCCAGCGCAGCGCGCTCGTGAAACCGCGATCCTGATAGCGCACCACGATGCGGCCGGCGAGCTCGAACCCGGGTGGTGCCGGCGCGAGCGTTGCCGTCGACGCGCAGGCAGCGAGCAGCGCGACACACAGCGTCGCGCAAAACCGCAACCGGGGACTCATTGTCGACCCACCGGCAGCCGGGCGCCGGTCAGGGGGAGAATTTCTTGACCGTCGCCAGCAATACTTCGTTGGCGGGATTGGCTTTCAGCGCGTTGTTCCAGATCTTGCGCGCTTCGTCGCGCTGACCGGCCGCCCATAGCACTTCACCGAGATGGGCCGCGATTTCAGCGTCCGGCCGCAGGTCGAATGCCCGCTTCAGAAAAGTGATGGAGGCATCGTTCTGGCTCATGCGATAGAGCACCCAACCCATGCTGTCCATGATGAACGGGTCATCGGGCGCGAGCTTGAGCGCCTGCTCGATCAGCGTGTAGGCCTCCTGCAGGCGCGTATTCCGGTCGGCAAGCGTATAGCCGAGCGCGTTGTAGGCGTGCGCGTAATCGGGCTTGATCTCGATCACCTTGCGCAGATTGGATTCGAGCACGTCGATGCGGTCTATTTTTTCGGCCGCCATCGCGTGGTCGTACAGCAACTCGGGCGAATTCGGATTTTTCTCGAGCGCCTGGCCGAGCACGTCGTACGCGGTGCGATATTCGTTCGCGTCGCGCAGCAACTGCGCTTCCGCCTGGGTAAGCTGCACGCGTTCTTGTGCATTGCGCGCCGCATCCTGCAGATACTTGCGCGCATCCGCGAGCTTGCCCTGCTTGGCGAGTATCGACGCATAGCGCGAGCGCGCCGGCACATACTGCTCGCCGCTATTGATGCTGCCGTACCAGCGCAGCGCCTCGTCGAAACGCTTGCGCTCTTCATTGGTCTGCCCGAGGTAGAAACGCACCGCGTCGGGGTCCTTGTAGTTGGTATCGAGCGCGTGCAGCAGCTGCGTTTCGGCGGCATCGTAATCGTTCAACTGCAGCGACAGCAAGCCGACCGCCATCGTCACGTCGGGATTGTTCGGGAACTCCTTCAGCAGCGCCTGAAACTCGTTGCGCGCGTCCGGGTATTTCTTGTCGGTCACCAGCAGCCGCGCGTAGTTGAGCCGCACATCCATCGCGTGCGGATGGCTCTGCAGGTAGCCCTGATAGTAGGCGAGCGCGTCGGCGTTCGAGGTGCGCTGCAGCAGCTGGCCCTGGAACAGCGCCGCCTGCTCCCATTCCGGGCGCAACCCGAGCGCTGCGCGTATTTCGTTCAGGGCAAGTTCGCTTTGGCCGGCGTCCCACGCCGCCTGCGCAATGCTGTAATGCGCCTCCGGCAGCGTCGGATACGGCTTGGCGAGATTCTGCGTCAGTTGCAGCACCGCCGCTTTGTCGGGATGGCGGGCGAGCAGCGTATTCAACTGCAGGAAATTGTGGCCGATGTTGTCCTTGTCGGCGGCGAGCGATTTCTCGAGGTGCGGCCGCGCGTCGGCGAGACGCGCCTGGTTGACGAGCAGCGCCGCGAGCACCTGGCGCGCCTGCACCGATTCCGGGTCGGCCGCGAGCCAGATGCCCGCAGTTTCGAGCGCAACGCCGAGAAAGCGCGTTTGATATGCGATCGTAGTCGCGCGTTGCGCGATGCGCGGATCCTTGGTCTCGCGCGTCACTTCCAGATATGACTGGACCGCGACATTGTTCTGGCCGCGCTGCAACGCGATTTCGGCGAGCAGCAGTTTGAACAATATCGGCTGGCTTAATTCGTGGTTCGGCAGCACCGGCGGCTTCGCCGTCGGCCGCACCACGACGCGCGGCTTCAACCCCGGCGCTGTAGCAGGCTGTTCGGGTTGCGCATCACCGGGCTGCAGCGGCTGCTGGGCACAGGCGGCGAGCGCCAAAATCGGCGCCCACGCGGCAAGCTTGAAAACTTTCATCGCTGGATTTGGTCCGTGGGAGCGTCGCTGGAACACTCGTTAGAGCGGATAATTTCCCGCAAGTTCTTCATAAACCGTAACATATTAGGTATATTTAGCGCCCACCACAAGCCATCCGCGTGCAGCGGCTGGCACGCCGGCGACAATAATGACCGATCAGTCCACCGAGATTACCGTTTCCGCCCAAGGGCTTTCGCGCAAATTCGGCGGCCACACCGCGGTCAGCGGCGTCAACCTCGAGTTGAAACGCGGCGAAATCCTCGGTTTCCTCGGGCCGAATGGCGCCGGCAAAACCACCACCATGCAGATGCTGACCGGCAATCTCGCGGCATCGAGCGGCGCGATCAGCATCTGCGGCATCGACCTGTTCGAGCGGCCGACCGCAGCGAAGGCGCGCATCGGCTACTTGCCGGAACATCCGCCGCTGTATCGCGAGCTCACCGTCAGGGAATATGTCGATTTGGCGGCGCGGTTGCACCGCGTCGCCAAATCGGCACGGAGCGCGGCCATCAACGACGCGCTCGCACGTTGCGGGCTCAGCGACGTTGCGCAGAAGCTGATCGGCACACTGTCGAAAGGCTATCAGCAGCGCGTCGGCATCGCGCAGGCGGTCGTGCACCAGCCCGATGTCGTGATTCTCGATGAGCCGACCATTGGCCTCGATCCCAACCAGATCCGCGAAATCCGCACCCTGATCAGCGAACTCGGCGCCAACTACAGCGTCATCCTGTCGACTCACATCCTGCCCGAGGTCGAATCGGTATGCGACCGCGTGCAGATCCTGCATCATGGGTCCACGGTATTCAGCGACACCATTGCCGGACTCAAGCAGTTTCACGGCGGCCGCATGGTGCTGGTGGGACTCAAGCGCCCGCCTGCGGCAAGCGATATCGCGACGATCAGCGGTGTCGCGCGCGTCGAACCGGCCGGCGGCAACCTGTTCCGCGTCAGTTTTACCGATAACGCCGATCCGACCGAGAACCTGGTGCGGCGCGCGGTCGAAAAATCATGGGGCCTGTATCAGCTGAGTCCGGCGCAGTCGAGCCTTGAAGACGTGTTCGTGCAGCTCACCCGGAAGGAGGAGACCTCTCCATGATTTTCACCATCGCAGGCAAAGAGCTGAAAGCGCTGTTCGCCTCGCCGCTCGCGTGGGTGGTGCTCACGTTCATGCAGATCATTCTCGCGTTCGGGTTCCTCAAGCGGCTTGACGATTTCATGCAGATTCAGCCGCAGCTGATCCAGGTGCCGAACCCGCCCGGCATTACCGAGCTGGTGGTCGCGCCGGTTTATGCCACGACGGCCGTGGTACTGCTGTTCGCGGTGCCGTTGCTCGCGATGCGGCTGATCGCCGAGGAGCGGCGCAACCAGACCATGGTGTTGCTGATATCGGCGCCGCTGTCGATGACCGAGATCGTCGCCGGCAAGTTCGTCGGGCTCCTGGCTTTCCTGCTGCTGGTCGTCGGCATCACGACGTTGATGCCGCTGTCGTTGCTGCTCGGCGGGCGCCTCGATTTCGGGTTGCTCGCGAGCCTCATTATCGGCGTCGCACTGCTCGCGGCGTGCTTCGCCGCGGTCGCGCTCTATGCGTCGTGCCTGACCGCGCAGCCGTTCGTGGCGGCGATGATCGCGTTCGGCCTGCTGCTCGGCATGCTGCTCGCCGGCGAGACCGCGGCCGACGGGCTGCGCGGCCGCGGCTGGCCGGTGCCGGCGGCGCTTGCGCAGGTACTGTCGCCGCTCAAGAACTTCGAGCCGTTCGCGAAAGGCGTGCTCGACAGCTACAGCGTTGCGTGCATGCTGCTGCTGATCGCGACTTTTCTGATTCTGACCATCCGCCGCCTCGACGCGGTGCGGCTGCGCGGCTAGCCCATGCATATAACAGCCAGACTCCGCTTGCAATTGCTGGTGCAGAACGGCGTTTTCGTCGCGCTGCTGGTCGCGCTCGTAGCGATGCTCGCGTTTGTCGCGCAGGAGTATCGCGCCGAGCGCGACATTACGCAGAATGGGCGCAACACGGTGTCACAGCAGACTCGCGAAGTGCTGGCCAAACTCGCCGGGCCGGTCAAGCTGACCACCTATGCGACGCGCCAGGACGTGCGCGGCGACTTGCGCAAGCAAGTGCAGGACTTTCTGGCGCCGTACCAGCGCATCAAGCCTGATATCGGCATCACCTTCATCGACCCGCGCGAGGAGCCCAAGCTCGTGCAGGCGGCCGGCATTCGCGTCAACGGCGAGTCGGTGGTCGAATACAATCAGAAGAGCGAGCACCTGATCGATTACAACGAGCAATCGTTCATCAACGCGCTGATGCGGCTCGCACGCTCGCACGAACGCCTGGTGATGGCGCTCGAGGGTCACGGCGAACGGCGGCTGAACGGGGTTGCCAACCACGACCTCGGTGAATTCGGCAAGCAGCTGGGGGCCAAGGGCTTCAAGACCAACAGCCTCAATCTTGCCGTCGCGCAGGAAGTGCCGGCCAATGCCAGCATGCTGCTGATCGCCAATCCGCAGGTCGATCTGCAGCCGGCCGAAGTGCAGAAGATCAAGCAATACCTGCGGAAAGGCGGCAACCTGTTGTGGTTGATCGATCCGGAGCCGCTGCGCGGACTGCAGCCGATCAGCGAGTTCCTGGGCATCGTACTCGGGCCGGGCACGGTGGTCGACCCGGATGCGGCGCGGCTCAACGCGGCGCCCGCGGTCGCGATTGCGGCAAACTATGGCCGCCATGCGATCACCGATAATTTCCGGCTCAATACCCTATTTCCGTTTGCGCGCCAGGTCGGCTTTAACGATAAGGGCGGCGACGGCGGCGAGTGGCGCGTGACACGGCTGATCGAAGTCGCGCCGCGCGGCTGGATCGAGATGGGCAAGCTCGACGCCAAGGTGAGCTTCGACAAGGCGCGCGACATCCCGGGGCCGGTCAACATCGCGGTCGCGCTCGAGCGCAACGTCAACGACCGTGCGCAGCGTGCGGTGGTGATAGGCAACGGCAGCTTCCTCGCCAACACCTTCCTCGGCAACGGCGGCAACCTCGACCTCGGGATCAACATCGTCAACTGGCTCGCCGGTGACGATGCGCTGATCGCGGTCCAGCCGCGGCCTTCGCTCGACAGCAATCTCGAGTTCGGGCGCGGCGCGCAATACCTGATCCTGTTCGGCTTCCTGATCTTCCTGCCGCTGATCTTCATAGCGACCGGAGTCATCATCTGGTGGCGCCGCCGCAGGGCATGAGAAACCGGCGGTGGCTCAATGTCGCGCTGCTGGCGGCGGTCGTTGCGCTCGCGCTGCTGGCGTATTTCAAGCCGCATAAGAGCGAGCCCGAACACCAGCTTTCGACGCTCAAGGCAGCCGACGCGAAGAGCATCAGGATCGAGATCGCCGGAGCCGCGCCTATCGTGCTCGAGCGCGCGGCAACGGAATGGCGGCTCAGCGCGCCGTTGGCCGCCCGCGCCGACAGCTTTCAGGCGCAGCGCCTGCTCGAAATACTCGATGCAACATCCAAAGACCGTTTTCCGGCAACCGGGCTCGCGCGCTTCGACCTCACCGATCCTTATGCGCGCATTACCATCAACCATCAAACATTCGGCTTCGGCGCAGTCAACCCGATGAGCCGCGAGCAATACGTGCTGACGCAGGACGGCATTTATCTCATTCCATTACGCTACGGCGCGGCGCTGACGAAGGACGCGCTGCAATTGGCAAGCAAGCAATTGTTTGCGGCGGAGGAAGCGCCGGTCGCGTTCGAGTTCAAGGAATTCGGGCTCGCACAGCAGGACGGCAAGTGGCGGCTCACACCGTCGGCAGCGGACTTGAGCCAGGACGACCTCAACCGCTGGGTCGATGAATGGCGCCTCGCGACCGCGCTCGCGGTGCTACCCATGAGCGACCGCAAGCCGCTGGCGTCGATCAAGGTCAAGCTCAAAAGCGGCGGCGACATCAGCCTCGCGGTGGTGCAGCGCGAACCGGAACTCAGGCTCGCGCGCAGCGACCAGCAGTTCGAATATCAGTTTACCGCTGACGCCGCGAAGCGCTTGCTCGCGCCACCAGGCGCGGCAAAATAACGATGCCCGAGCTGCCGGAAGTCGAAACCACGCGGCGCGGGCTTGCACCGCTCGTGTGCGGCACGACTGTGGCCGCAGTCGTGGTCCGCAACCGTGCGCTGCGCAAGCCGATCCCGCGTAACCTCGCGCGTATCCTCACGGGGCGGCGCATCGACACGCTCGAGCGGCGCGCGAAATATCTGCTGTTCCGCGCCGGCGACGGCACGCTGATCGTCCATCTCGGGATGTCCGGCCGGCTGTGGGTCGTCCCCGCGGATACGGCGCCGGAAACGCACGACCACTTCGATCTCGTGCTCGCCAACGGACGCATCGTGCGGCTGCGCGATCCACGCCGCTTCGGCCTTGTGCTGTGGCAAACCGGCGACCCGCTCAAGCACAAGCTGCTGCGCGACATCGGCCCGGAGCCGCTCTCCGCCGCGTTCACTGCGGAGCGGCTCTTTCACGAAACACGCGCCCGCAGCGGCGCGATCAAGAACGCATTGATGGACAGCCATCTGGTCGCCGGTGTCGGCAACATTTATGCGAATGAAGCTCTGTTCCGCGCGGGCATCAACCCGAAGTTGCCCGCCCGCAGGATCGGCCTCGCGCGCTATGCGATGCTCGTCGACAAGATCAGGGAGACGCTTACCGAGGCCATCGAGGCCGGCGGCTCGAGCCTGCGCGACTATGTGAATTCGGCGGGCGAGGCGGGATTTTTCCAGGACCGGTTTGTGGTCTACGACCGCGCGGAGCTGCCGTGCCTGACGTGCGGCACGCCGATCCGCAGCCTGGTGCAGGGACAGCGCTCGACGTATTACTGCCCGCGCTGCCAGAAGTGACGATGCGTGAAACGTGAAAAGTGAGCAGTGAAACGCATAAAACAGCAGGCCCTCACGTTTCACATTTTACGTTTCACTTTTCACTCGACTTTCTGGCTGGTGAGGCGCAAATACTTCTCGTGCAGCTGCTCTTTGGTCTCGACATGGCCGGGATCGAGCGGGATGCAATCGACCGGACACACCGCAACACACTGCGGCTTGTCGAAGTGGCCCACGCATTCGGTGCACAGCCTGGGGTCGATCACGTAGATTTCGTCGCCGGCCGAGATCGCGCCGTTCGGGCACTCCGGCTCGCAAACGTCGCAGTTGATGCACTCGTCGGTGATCATCAGCGCCATGCGGTAGCCTCATGCCTTGCCGCCGAGCGAAGCGATTTTCCTCTTCAGGCATTGTTCCACGTATGGCGCCACGAACTTGCCGACGTCGCCCCCGAGCACCGAAATCTCGCGCACCAGTGTCGCCGAAATGAACAGGAACCGCTCGGCCGGGGTGAGGAATATCGATTCGACTTCGGGATACAGGTTGCGGTTCATGCCGGCGAGCTGGAACTCGTACTCGAAGTCCGACACCACGCGCAGGCCGCGCATCACGACCTTGGCATTGTGCTGCCGCGCGAAATGCATGAGCAGTCCGGAAAACCCCGTTACGGTGACGTTCTTGTAGTCGCTCAGCACGTTCTTCGCCATATCGACGCGTTCCTCGAGCGTGAAAAACGGGCGCTTGCCGCGGCTGTCGGCGACCGCGACGATCAGCTCGTCGAACATGCTCGCGGCTCGCCGCACCAGGTCCTGGTGGCCGAGCGTGATCGGATCGAACGTTCCGGGGTACACCGCTTTAAGCTTCATGGCCTGTCCATTTCAGCAGTTGGTGGGTCACCGCACCCGCACGGCCGTTGCGCCACACTTCCCATTGCGGCGACAGCGCGGGCGCCCGCGGCGCTTCGACGTGGATCATGGCGCCGGACGCGAGGCGCGGGATCAGCGCGGTAAGCGCTTGCGGCAGGTAATCGGCGCGAAACGGCGGATCGAGGAATACAACATCATAGGTTCCGTCGTCAGCGCGCAGAAATTCTAACGCATCCGCGTGCTTGAGTTCCACCACGCCGGCGCCAAGCGCCCCGGCATTCGCCTTCAGCGCGCGGAATGCAGCCGGGTCACGCTCGACCATTATCACGCGTTTGGCGCCGCGCGAGGCGGCTTCGAAACCCAGCGCGCCGCTGCCCGCAAACAGATCGAGGCAGGTTTTACCCGCGAGGTCCTGACCCAGCCAGTTGAACAATGTCTCGCGCACTCGGTCGGGGGTGGGACGCAGATCGATGCGCGGCGGAAACGTGATCAGCCTGCTGCGCCAGGTGCCGCCGATGATACGCACCTTGTTCCTGGTCGCCGGCATCTCGACTTGCAACAATGATAACGCCGGCAGTCGCGCTACCGGGCGCCGGCTGCGCCGAGCGTTGCTTCGTCGGCGCCGACGACCACCGTCACCATGCGCTCGGGATCGACGCGCAGCGCAAACGCTCTGCGGATGTCGGCAAGCGTGACTTTCTCGACATTGGGCACGAAGTCGTCGAGGTACGTCAGCGGCAGCCGGTAAAAGCCTATCACGCCGAGATAGTCGAGTATCTTGCGGTTGCTGTCGATCCTGAGCGGAAAACCGCCGATGATGTTCTGCTTCGCCTTCTTCAGTTCGTCGGCAGTCGGCCCCTTGGCAAGAAAATCCTTGAGCGTCGTGCGCACTACCGCAAGCGCCTCACCGGCCTGGTCCTTGCGCGTCTGCAGCCCGATCACGAACGGCCCCCGCTCCTGCATCGGCGAAAAATAGCTGTAGGCCGAATAGGCGAGGCCGCGCTTCTCCCGCACCTCCAGGGGAATGCGTGATATGAGGCCGCCGCCGCCGAGAATATAGTTACCTATGAATAACGGGAAATAATCGGGATCGCCGCGCTTGATGCCGGGCATGCCGATCAGCAAATGGCTTTGTGACGCCGGGTGCGGGATAGCGCGGATTTCAGCGTGCGCAAGCGACGGCACTTCAGGTATCACTGCCGGTGAACCGGAGCGCGGCAGATCCGCGGTCAGCTTGTCCGCGAGCGCTTCGGCTTCGCTGCGGCTCAAGTTGCCGATGATCGCCACCACCGCCTGGTCTGCGGTGTAGTGGCGGCGGTAAAAATCGACCAGGTCGTCACGCGTGATCGCCGCCACCGTCCCGGCCTCGCCAGAGCCGCGCAAACCATACGGATGATTGCCGTAAACCAGCGCATTGAAATTCTTGCCGACGATGGTCTCGGGCTTGGTATCGGCTTCCTTGATTGCGCCGATGATGCGCGTTTTCTCGCGCTCGAGCACCTCCGGCGGAAACTCGGGGTGCTGCAGGATGCGCGCAAGCACGTCCGACGCCTGCTGCAGCTCATCAGTGCTCGTCAGGGTGCGCAGCGCCATGCCGGCGCGATCACTGTCGCTGTGGCCGGCGAACTGCGCACCGGCGTCAGCCATGCGGCGCGCGATCGCGTCTTCCGAGAGGCCGCCGGCGCCGAGCTTGAGCAGGTTCAGCGTGAGCGAGGCGAGCCCGGATTTCTCCCGCGTGTCGAACGCCGAGCCGGCGGGGAAATCGACGCTCACGTCGAGCATCGGCAAGTCGCGGTTCTCGACATAGAAAACGCGCGCGCCGCTTTTGCTCTGCCAGTGTTGAATCGGCAGCAGCGCAAATGCCGGCGCCGCGATCAAGCACAAGGCCAACGCGCATGACAGGTGCCGTGCTTTATTGCGCATGGCGCGATCCTTTTGGCGGTGCGGCGGGTTTGCGATTGTCGAGCGGCTGCGGGTCGAGCACCGCGACAGTCAGACCGTCATCGACCACGTATTTCTTCGCCACCTCCTGCACCTGCGGCGCGGTTACCTGCTGCAGCTTGCGGATCATGGCGTCGATCGCTTGATGCGAATAGCCCGCCGTCTCGAGCGTGCCGATCTGCAGCGCCTGGAAGAACATCGAGTCGCGCTGAAATACCTGGGAGGCCACGACCTGGGCCTTGACGCGTTTCAATTCCTCGTCGCTGATGCCGTCGGCGATGATTTTCGCAAGCTCGCGCCGCAGCGCCTGCTCGAGCTCGGCAACAGTCCTGCCGGTGTTGGGTACCCCGCTCACCATGAACATGCCGGGGCCGCGCTGCGTGTTCTCGTAGCTGGCGCCGACCGCGTTGGCGATTTTTTCGGTGCGCACCAGAGCGCTGTTAAGCCGCGCCGCATCGTGACCATCAAGCACGCCCGCCAGCATTTCGAGCGCATACGGTTCCCAGTCGCTCTCGACGTCGCGCAGCACCGGCGCGCGGTACGCCATCAGCAGAGACGGCAGTTCCGCCGGGGCCTTGACCGTCACGCGCCGGATGCCGCGCTGCGGCGGTTCGTCCTGCGGCTTGCGCTCGGGCAACGCCGTGGGCTTGATCTTGCCGAAATGCCGCTCGGCAAGCGCGAATACTTCCCTCGGACTGACGTCGCCGACCACTACGATAATCGCGTTGTTCGGCGCATACCAGCGCCGATACCAGGCGCGCGCGTCTTCGACGCGCATGCTTTCAAGATCACTCATCCAGCCGACGGTCGGCGTCCGGTAGGGGTGGCTGTCGAGCGCGGTCGCCATCAATTGTTCATACACCAGCGCCTGCGCCCGGTCGTCGGTACGCAGACGCCGCTCCTCCATCACGACCTTGATCTCCTTTGCGAACTCATCCCTGGACAGCACGAGATTCGTCATCCGGTCGGCCTCGAGCCGGAACGCGAGCGGCAACTGCGATTTGTGCAATTGCTCGTGGTAGCCGGTCGCATCCCTCGCGGTGAACGCGTTCTCGCGGCCGCCAGCCGCCGCGACCCGCTTCGAGAATTCGCCGGCCGGGACCGCCTTGGTGCCCTTGAACATCATGTGCTCCAGCACATGCGCGACGCCCGTGCTGCCGTTGACTTCGTCCATGCTGCCGGCCCGGTACCAGACCATGGACACCACGGTCGGCGCGCGGTGGTCTTCCTTGACGATCACGCGCAACCCGTTAGCCAGCTTGTACTCGTTCGTTTGCGCGGCAGCGACCGCAATCATGAACGGCAATAACGCGAACAACGCGCATAATCGTATGCGCGCGGTGCTGCTTAAAAGGCCGTAGTGCATGCGTAATCCCGAAAGTGAGGGTGAATTGGTAGCCCGGCGGGTGCTTTCCGGCTAGAATTTTAAGTCAATTGCCACGCTTGCGCTGGACATACTGCGCGCGCGGCGAAATCATCCGAAGTTATACGCACTGATTCTGACTGCGCCCCCCATGTTTAGTTTCCTGAAAGCGGACGAAAAGCCCGGCAAAAGTTGGGGCGAGCGGCTGAAACAAGGGCTCGCGAGCACGCGCGAGCTGCTTAACCGCGATTTGTCCGACCTCTTCAGCGGCAACCAGATCGACGAGGCGTTCTTTGAAGAGCTCGAAACCACTCTGCTCGCGGCCGATGTCGGGGTCGCCGCCACCGGTTTCCTGCTCGAGGGAATGCGCGCAGCCGCGCGGCGCGGCAGCCTGCGCGAGCCGCGCGAACTCGAGCAGGCACTGCGCGGCGCGCTGCTTGCGCTGCTCAAGCCGATTGCAGTGCCGCTCGAGGTGACCACCACGCACAAACCATTCATCATCATGCTCGCCGGTGTCAACGGCGCCGGCAAAACAACCTCGATCGGCAAGCTCGCCCGGTATTACCAGCAGCAGGGTAAAACCATTCTGCTCGCCGCCGGCGACACGTTCCGCGCGGCGGCACGCGAGCAGCTACAGGTATGGGGCGAGCGCAACAACGTCGCGGTGATCACGCAGCAATCGGGCGATGCCGCGGCGGTGATATTCGACGCCATCAATGCCGCGCGCTCGCGTGGCATCGACATCATGCTCGCCGACACCGCCGGCCGGCTGCCGACCCAGTTGCATCTGATGGAGGAAATCAAAAAAGTAAAACGCGTGATCGCCAAGGCGGAGCCTGGCGCGCCGCACGAGATCCTGCTCGTGCTCGACGCCAACACCGGCCAGAACGCGCTCAATCAGGTCAAGGCGTTCGACGACGCGCTCGGCGTCACCGGACTCGTGCTGACCAAGCTCGACGGCACCGCTAAAGGCGGCGTGATTTGCGCCATCGCACACTTGCGATCCAACGCCGCGCCGCAAAAACCGATACCGCTGCGCTTTATCGGCGTCGGCGAAACGCTCGACGATCTGCTGCCGTTCAGCGCCGAGGAGTTTGTCGATGCATTGCTCGGGTGAGAAAAGAGGAGAGGCAATAGACGAAGGACGGAAACCCACGGTGCTTTTGCGCCTCTCGTCTCTCGCCCCGCGTCTTTCTACAACATGATTTCCTTCAGTCACGTCTCGAAACGCTACCCTGGCGGGCACCAGGCATTGAAGGACGTCGGGTTCACGATCGGGGCCGGTGAGCTGGTGTTCATCACCGGCCACTCCGGTGCCGGCAAGACGACGCTGCTGAGGCTGCTGGCCGCAATCGAGCGGCCGACTTCCGGCAGCGTGATCGTCAACGGCCAGAATATCAGCGCGCTGAGGCCTCGTGCAGTGCCGTTCCTGCGCCGCAAATTCGGGCTGGTGTTTCAGGATCACAAGCTGCTGTTCGACCGCAACGTTTTCGACAATGTCGCACTGCCGCTGCAGATCGCCGGCTATGGGGCGAAGGACGCGGCACGGCGTGTGCGTGCGGCGCTCGACAAGGTCGGCCTGCTCGCATACGAAAAAGCCCTGCCGGTCACGCTGTCGGGTGGCGAGCAGCAGCGGCTGTGCATCGCGCGCGCGATCGTGCACCGTCCGGCAATCATGCTCGCCGACGAGCCGACCGGTAACCTAGACGCCGAGTATGCGGCGGAAATCGGCGAGCTGTTCCGCTCGTTCAACCAGGTCGGCGTCACGGTGGTGATCGCGACCCACGACCAGACGCTGCTCGCGCGGCTTGCTCCGCGCGTGGTCACGCTCAAGCACGGAGAGCTCGCGGCATGACGGCGTGGCTCGCGCAGCATGGGCGCAGTTTTACCGCGACGCTGGCGAAGCTCGCGCGCACGCCGCTCGGGGCCGCGCTCAATTTTCTGGTGATCGGCATCGCGCTGAGCCTGCCGGTTGGTTTGTATGTGGTGATCGATAACCTGCAGGCATCGTCGAATCAGCTCGCAGCCGAGCCCCAAGTCAGCGCGTTCATGGCGCTCGATGCGAGCCGCGCCGAGGTCGCGCAGATCGAGACGCGCCTCAAACAGAATCCGCGCGTGCGGCGCTTCCGTTTCGTGCCGCGCGATGAGGCGCTGCAGGAACTCAGGCGCTCCAGCGGGCTCGCCGATGTCGTCGACAGCCTGCCGCAGAACCCGCTGCCCGATGCTTTCATCGTCAATGCCAAAGATGGCGCGCCGCAGGCGCTTGAGGCGCTGCGCGACGAGATCATACAGTGGCCGCGCGTTGCGCACGTGCAGCTAGACGCGGCATGGGCACGACGCCTCGATGCCGCGCTGCGGCTCGGCCGCCTGGTGGCTGCGGTCCTCGGCGCGCTGCTCGCACTGGCGCTCGTCGCCGTCACCTTCAATACTATCCGCCTGCAGGTGCTGACGCAGCGCGAAGAGATCGAAGTGATCAAGTTGATCGGCGCTACCGACGCTTTCATCCGCCGGCCGTTCCTGTATTTCGGCGCACTGCAGGGCGGCGCCGGCGGCGTGGTGGCGTGGCTGATCGTGAGCGGCGGCGTCTGGCTGATCAACCATAATCTGGGCGAGTTGTCGCATGTTTACGCATCGCTATTCCAGCTCAAACATCTGACCTTGGGCGCCAGCCTTGGCCTGCTGATTTTCCCCGCCGCGCTGGGCTGGTTTGGCGCATGGCTGTCAGTCGGCAGGCATCTGGCGTTGATCGAGCTTGGGTTCGATAAGTGATTGTTTAAGATTTAGTTTAACTAACTGCCCGGGCGTTTGACCCAGACTCAAAACAGGAACTTTTTGAGCTATTGGCACTCTTATAACGAGAGTGCTAATATTCTCGGCAGAGGGAGTTTAACTATGACCAGTTACGCGTTACCGATACCGTCAGCGACGGGCAGTCTGGAAAATTATATCCAGACCATTAACCGTTTCCCGATCCTGTCGCAACAGGAAGAAACGGAGTTCGCGCGCCGATTCCGCGATCACGAAGATCTCGACGCTGCACGGCAGTTGATCGTGTCGCACCTGCGCGTGGTTGTTGCCATTGCGCGCGGCTATCTCGGGTATGGCCTGCCACAAGCCGATCTGATCCAGGAAGGCAATATCGGCCTCATGAAAGCGGTCAAGCGCTTCGATCCCGAACGCGGCGTGCGATTGGTGTCGTTTGCCGTGCACTGGATCCGCGCCGAAATTCACGAGTTCGTTCTGCGCAACTGGCGCATCGTCAAGATTGCGACCACCAAAGCGCAACGGAAACTCTTTTTCAACCTGCGCAGCATGAAGCCGGGCCTGAACACGCTCGGCAGCGACGAAGTCAAGGCGATCGCGCAGCAACTCGGCGTAAAGCCCGCGGAAGTGATCGAAATGGAAACCCGCCTGGGCGGCCAGGATGTCGCGCTCGAGCCGGTCAATGACGACGGCGAGGAAAGCTACTCGCCGATTGCTTACCTGACCGATGCCGATGCCGAGCCCGGCCGCATCCTCGAACACGAGCAAACTGCGCGGCTCAAAGGCGCAGGCCTTGAAAAAGCGCTGGCGAGCCTCGATGCGCGCAGCCGCCGCATCATCGAAGCGCGCTGGTTGCGCGAGCAGAAGCATGCGACGCTGCATGACCTGGGCGCCGAATTCGGCGTCTCGGCCGAACGTATCCGCCAGATCGAGAACAAGGCGATGCAGAAAATGCGCGGCGTGATCGACGCTGCCGCCGCCTGACCGCAACGCAAGCCGCGTTGCGCGGCTACGCTTCCGAAACGGGAAAGTCTATACTGGCTTTCCCGTTTTCTTTTGAGTGGCGATGAACCTCGCGCAACTGCTGATCAAGGCCGCGCGCACGCACGGCCTCCGGCCGGCGATCTCGCGCGGCGACCAAGTGGTTCTCACTTACGGCCAACTGCTCAATCGCGTCGCGGTAATGGCCGGCAATCTGCGTACGCGATACAGATTGCAGCCGGGCGACCGTATCGCGCTGGTGATGACGAACTGTGCTGAATACCTGCAAGTGCTGTTCGCAGTGTGGTTCGCCGGACTCGGCGCGGTGCCGGTTAACGCCAGGCTGCATCCGCGCGAACTCGCATGGATACTCGGCCACAGCGGTGCCAGGCTCGCTTTCGTCACGCCCGACCTCGCCGCAACAGTGGCGCCACTCGCGGCGGAGGTGAAAACGCTCGCCATGGTGATTGCGACCGATTCGTCCGATTACGCGGCGCTGGCCAAGGGAGAGCCGGCGCAATCCTGCGAGCGCGTCAACCCCAACGATCTGGCGTGGTTGTTCTACACCTCGGGCACGACCGGCCGCCCCAAAGGCGCGATGCTGTCGCACCGCAACCTGCTGGCGATGACGACGAGTTACCTCGCCGACGTCGATACCGTTGCGGAGCGCGACTGCATCATCCATGCCGCGCCGCTGTCGCACGGCTCGGGCCTGTATGCAATACCGCATCTCGCCAAAGCCGCGAACCAGGTGATACCCGCCAGCGGCGGTTTCACACCGGATGAAACACTCAAGCTGATCGCGCGCTGGCCGGGCGCGACCTTGTTCTTCGCGCCGACCATGGTCAACCGCCTCGTCGATTGCGAACTGATACAAAACACCCGCACCGGCAACCTCAAAACCATCGTCTACGGTGGCGCACCGATGTATCTCGCCGACATCCGTCATGCGCTGTCCGTAGTGGGCCCGAAATTCGTCCAGATCTATGGCCAGGGCGAAGCGCCAATGACCATTACCGTGCTGCCAAAAGCCATGCACATCGAGAACGCGGATCCCGATTACCTCGAGCGGCTGGCGTCGGTCGGCAACGCGCGGACCGACGTCGAGGTGCGCGTCGTCAACGAGCTCGGCGAGCCGCTGCACGCGGGTGAGGTCGGCGAAGTCGTGTGCCGCGGCGACGTGGTGATGAGGGGCTATTGGCGCGACCCGCAGGCAAGCGCCGAAACGCTGCGCGGCGGCTGGCTGCATACCGGCGACATCGGCAGCTTCGATGAGCGCGGCTTCCTCACGCTCAAGGATCGCTCGAAGGATGTGATCATTTCGGGCGGCTCCAATATCTACCCGCGTGAAGTGGAGGAAGCGCTGCTCGCGCATGCCGGCGTGTCCGAGGCGTCGGTAATCGGCCGGCGCGATCCCGAGTGGGGCGAGGCCGTGGTCGCGTTCATCGTCGCCAAGCCCGGCGTCACGCTGACGCCCGCCGACCTGGACCGGACCTGTCTCGAGCGCATCGCGCGCTTCAAGCGTCCCAGGGAATACCGTTTCATTGAATCACTGCCGAAGAACAACTACGGCAAAGTGCTGAAGACCGAGCTGCGCGCGCAGCTTGCCGGGCCGGACATTAATTGACGATCTACCCCGCCTGCTCCATCAGAAAACGGATGTCGTGCAGCAGCGGTTGTGCGCCCTGCCCATACTGCGCGAAGAGCCGCACCCGGCCAGCCGGATCGAAAATGAACGACCCCGCCGAGTGGTCCATCGAGTAGCTGCCGCCGGGCAACGGCTGCTTCTGGTAGAACACCTTGAATTCCTTCGCGGTGCGCGCGGTCGCCTCGGCGTCGCCATAAAGCCCGAGGAAGCCCGGATGAAATGCCGGCACGTACTTGGAGAGCACCGCCGGCGTGTCGCGCTCGGGATCGACGGTCACGAACAGCACCTGCAGCTTGCCGGCATCCTTGCCGAGCTCATTCATCGCCAGCGCGAGCTCGCCCATGGTGGTGGGGCATGCGTCGGGACAATAAGTGTAGCCAAAAAAAATCACCACCACCTGGCCCCTGAAATCCGCGAGTGAGCGCGGCTTGCCGTTATGATCGGTCAGCCGGAAATCGCGCGCGAATTCGGCGCCGGTGATATCGGTGAGCTGGAATGCCGGCGCTTTGGGTGAGGAATCGCAGCCGGCGGCGAACGCCGCGAGCGTCAGCAACACCGCGATCGCCGCGGGTCTCATCGGATTAGAACGTGAAGTAATGATCGACGAGCAACGCGGCGAACAGCAGCGTCAGGTACAAAATAGAGTATCGGAACGTGGTTTGCGCGAGATGGTCGCTGTAATCGCGGTAGATTTTGATCGCATAGTAGAGAAACGCGGTGCCGAGCGTGACCGCAGCGCTGATATAGATCAGCCCGCTCATGCGCGTGGCGAACGGCAGCAGCGTCACCGCCACCAGGATCACGGTGTAGAACAATACGTGCAACCGCGTGAACTTGTCGCCGTGGGTCACCGGCAGCATCGGCACGCCGGCTTTCGCGTACTCGTGCTTGCGGTAGAGCGCGAGCGCCCAGAAATGCGGCGGCGTCCACGCGAAGATGATCAGGAACAGCAGCAGCGCCTGGTAGGAAATATCGCCGGTCACCGCCGCCCAGCCCAGCACCGGCGGCATCGCGCCCGCAGCGCCGCCGATCACGATGTTCTGCGGCGTCATCGGCTTGAGCACTACGGTGTAGATTATCGCGTAGCCGACGAAGGTCGCAAGCGTAAGCCACATCGTCAGCTCATTGACTTCGTAGTAGAGCAGCGCCAAGCCGCTGCCGCCGACGCCAGCGGCAAACATCAACGTCTGGAGCACAGTGAGCTGGCCGCGCGGCAAAGGCCTGCCGCGGGTGCGCGCCATCAGCGCGTCGATTTTACTCTCGACCAGGCAGTTGACTGCAGCCGCCGCACCGGCGACCAGCGCGATTCCGGCGGTTGCTGCCAGCATGGTCAGCGCATACCGCGCGTTGAGCACTGCCGCCGGCAGCGCGAGGAACATGCCGATCACCGCGCAGAACACGATCAGCGACAGCACGCGCGGCTTGGTCAGCGCCAGGAATTGGGACAGGCGTGAAGACGTCTGCTGCCAGGTCAAGGAGGTCATTTAAACGGAGCTGCGGATGCGGGAAAGGGCGAAGTTTACCACTACCATCACGACCAACATAGCCGCTGCACCGCCGCTATGCGCGACCGCGCCCGGCAGCGGCAGGCTCAGCACGACGTTGGCGATGCCGAGGCCGGCCTGCGTTACCAGCAGCAGTACCAGCACCGCGCCGTAACGCGTAAATCCCGCGGTGCGCATCAGGACTACGGCAAACACGCCGATGTAAACAAAAGTCACCAGCGCGCCGACGCGATGCGCCCAGTGGATCGCGGTCAGCGCTTCGAATGCGAGCGGGGCGCCGGCCGCCGTCATGCCGAGCTCGCGCACGAACTGGAAACCGTGCCGGAAATCCGCCTCGGGCATCCATACGCCGTGACAGGTCGGAAAGTCGAGGCACGCGAGTGCGGCGTAATTGGCCGACACCCAGCCGCCGAGCGCGATCTGGCAAATCACGATCGCGAGGCCGAGCGCCGCCCATGGCCGCAGCCGTTGTGCCGCGAGGCCGGCGGCCGGCAGCGCAATCTGCCGCAACGCGAGCCACGTGAGCAAACCGAGCGTTGCCATGCCGCCAAGCAGGTGCAAAGCGACGAGCGCCGGCTTCAGCAGCATGGTCACGGTCCACATGCCGAGCGCGCCCTGCAATGCAACCAGCGCGACGATTGCGGTCGGCAGCAACGGCGACTCGCGCAGCGCGCGGCGCTGCAGCCACGACGTGACCATGATCGCTAATATCAGCACGCCGAGCGCGCCCGCAATGTAGCGGTGAAACATTTCTTTCCACGCCTTGTGGGTCTCGAGCGGGCGGTCGGGAAAGGCCTGCGTGGCACGCTCGATTTCGTCCGCCTGATCGGGCACGCCTACGAGGTGCCCGTAGCAGCCCGGCCAGTCCGGGCAGCCGAGCCCGGCGTCCTGCAGCCGCACGTAGGCGCCGACGACGACGACCACGAATGTCAGGCACGCGGCGGCGAAGACGAGTTTTTTTAACATCAGCCGATCCCGGAAACCTTGAGCAGGCGCGCGATATCCTCGATTATCTTGCTTGGATCGGCATAGCGCGGATAACGGAGTACGAGGTTGCCGAGCGGATCGATGATGTAGATGTGGTCGGCGAGCGAACTCCCGGCGGGCAGCTGCTTCAGCAATTCGCTGCCGGCAGCGCGAACGAGCCAGGTGCCCTGGTATGCGCTCACGGCGGCAGCGGGCAGTACCGCGTCGTCGCTGATGAGCCACGCACGTTCGATGCGCTCCATGTCCTTGCCTTGCGCCAGCCGCAATTGCCGGAGCATGAAGAGCTTGTGCTGGCAGAATTCATCGCAGCCGCCCGAGTCCACCATCAACAATATCCACTTCCCTTTGAGCCGGCTGAATTGAAACGCCGTGCCATCGGCGAGCTGCAGGCGCGCTTCCGGCAGCGGTCGTGTCGGCATCAGCTCGCCGTAATTGGTATGACGGCCGGGCGGCGCGACATAAAACGCGAAATAAGATGCCGCCACGGGCGCCGCGCACAGCGCGCCGATCAGCCACAGGTTAGTCCGGCTGTTGCGTGCGTTTTCTGACATGGGTTACCAGATAGAAAATCAGGATCGCCGCAGCCAGCGCGAACCATTGGAATGCGTATCCATAGTGCTTTTCGATGCTGAGATCAGGCGCGCCCCACTCGCGCTCGAGTCCATCACCGAGTTCGGTCTCCTGCTGGATGACAACCGGCTGGATTGCGAGCGGCACCGCCTCGCGATAGCGCTCGAGCGTGAGGTTCTGCCATACATTGCCCTCGGCAACCTGGGTCGAAAGCTCGAGATAGCGCTTGCCCGGTACCGTCGCCAGGCCGACGATGGTCACCGTCCCGGACGGAGTCGCTATGTGAGGCAACGTGTTGCGCGAATTGGTTCCCGCCACCCAGCCGCGATTGACGAGCACGTAGCGTGCGCCGTCGCCGATCTTGAGCGGCATCACGACGTGGTAGCCGGCGACGCCATGGAGTACGCGATTGTCTATGAATACCGCGTAACCCGGTTCGAAGCGGCCGCGCACCTCGACCCTGCGCCAGGCCACGTCTTCTGCCCTGATTTCCGCCGCCGGCAGCGCAATCAGCGCATCGCGGCCAGCCGCCTGGATGCGCTCAGCCAGCGTGGATTTCTCGTTGCCGCGGCCGAGCTGCCAGTTGCCGAGCGCGAGCGTCATCGCAATGCCGGCAATTGCAGCGAGCGTTGGCCACAATGAGAGCTTGAATCGCAAATTGGACATTGCTGGATAGTTACCGGATGGAAAGCGGGCGGTGCCTGGGCTACACTCGGCACCGCAACGGGTTATGCATGAAAATCATCGTCATCCTGTTCATGGTCCTGATCCTGGCCAGCCTCGGCTCGGCGCTCTATTTCCTGGTCAAGGACAAGGGCGCGTCTACCCGCACCGCGAAAGCCTTGACGTGGCGCGTAGTGTTCTCGATCACGCTGTTCGCGCTGCTGATGCTGGGTTACCACTTCGGCCTCATCACCACCAAACTATAAGCTTTCAGCATTCAGCCGTCAGCGCACGGCAAAAGCAAAAAAAACGCCGCATATTGGTGCGGCGCTGATCTTCTCTGCAGGGTCCTGCCCCTAGTTTTTGGTATTTACGCCTTGACCGTCGTTGTTATAGCCAGTAAACCACCACGAACAGCAGCAGCCATACCCAGTCGACGAAGTGCCAGTACCAGATCACGCCCACAAAGCCGAAATGATGGTCGGCGGTGAAGTGGCCGGCGATGCAGCGGCCGAGGATCGTGGTCAGCATGATAGTGCCGACCGTCACGTGAAAACCGTGAAAACCGGTCAGCATGAAAAACGTCGCGCCGTAAGCGCCGGTCGAAAGCCTGACGTTGAGTTCCGAGTAGGCATGGCCATACTCATAGACCTGCAAACCCAGGAACGTTGCGCCGAGCGCTATTGTCATGATGAGGCCGAGGATCATTTGCGAGCGGTTGTTCTGGAGCAGACCCCAGTGCGCCCACGTCACGGTCACGCCTGACGACAGCAGCAGCAGCGTGTTGAACGCCGGAATGCCCCACACCCCCATCGGCGTGAATTTCTCGGCGATGCCGGGACCGGCGGTCGGCCATTGCGCGGTAAAATCGGGCCAGATCAGCTTGCTGTCGAGGCTGCCGAGATCGGGCACCGACAGCACGCGCATGTAGAACAGCGCGCCGAAGAATGCGAAGAAAAACATCGCCTCGGAAAAGATGAACCAGCTCATGCCCCAGCGGAACGAGGTATCGACCTGCTGGTTGTACTTGCCGCCCTCGCTTTCGTGAGCGACAGCGCCGAACCATCCGAACAACATGTATATCAGGATGCACAAGCCCGCAATCAGCACGAACTTGCCCCACGTCGCTTCATTGATCCAAAGAGCAGTGCCGGAGGCCATGCACAGCAGCGCGGCTGAACCGAAAATCGGCCACCGCGACGGATCCGGAATGAAGTAACTCCTGGACTGGCTAATCATGATGCCTTCTCCCCGGTAACTTTAGATTGCGATTCCCTTACGTCAACTGGTGATGAAGTGCACCAGCATGACCAGACTCAAGACACAAATGATCGCGCCAATGATGCCGGCGACGATCACTTGGAGCGGCGTCAGCGACACCGCGTCTTTCTCGTATTCCGCGCGCTTGCGAATGCCGAAGAACGACCAGAACACCGCTCGCGTTATCTGCAGCGGCGTTGCTTTCCTCGGCTTTTGTGTTTCGGTCATTCCCATCAGCCCGCTTTCTTGGCTGTGCCCTCGACCTCGAAAAACGTATACGAAAGGGTGATCGTATTCACGTCGTCCGGCAACCCTCGTTCGATCACGAACACGACCGGCATTTGCCTGGCTTCACCCGGCTGCAGCGTCTGCTGCGTGAAGCAGAAGCAATCGAGCTTCTTGAAATAGCGCCCCGCCAGCTGCGGTCCGTAGCTCGGGATCGCCTGGCCGGTGACGGCATGGTCCGATGTATTCCGGATCTCGTACATCACCGTGGTCAGTTCGCCCGGATGTATGCGCACGCTTGTCTGCATAGGTCGGAACGTCCACGGCAGGTTGCTGTGCAGATTCGAATCGAACTCGATGGTGACCAGGCGCGCCGCGTCAACCTGCGTGTTGGTCACCACATCGGGCTTGCTCACACTGTTGATGCCGGTGACTTCGCATATCTTCTGGTAAAACGGCACCAGCGCGTAGCCAAAGCCGAACATGGCCACCGCCACGATCAGCAATTTGCGCATCGTCAGCAGGTTAGATTGCGCCTGGGTCACCATGGCCAGTGGCGGACGATCACAGCGATGAAAAAGGCAGTCGCGACGGCAGCGAGGATCAGCGCTGTCTTGCGCCTGCCCGCGTGCGCCCGCTCATCCATTGCGGCGATCATTTACTTGACGACCGGCGGCGTCGCGAATGTGTGATAAGGAGCCGGTGACGGCAGCGTCCACTCGAGCGTATCTGCGCCTTCCCACGGCTTGTCAGGCGCCTTCTCGCCGCCTTTGATGCATTTCACCACGGCGGTCAGGAAAATCAACTGGGTCAGACCGAAACCGAACGCGCCGATCGAGGCGAGCATGTTGAAGTCGGCGAATTGCAGCGCATAGTCGGGTATGCGGCGCGGCATGCCGGCGAGCCCCAGGAAGTGCATCGGGAAAAACGTGATGTTGAAGAAGATCATCGACAGCCAGAAATGCCATTTGCCGAGCATCTCGTCGTACATGTGGCCGGTCCATTTCGGGATCCAGAAATAGGTGCCGGCGAAAATCGCGAACAACGAGCCGGCGACCAGCACGTAGTGGAAATGCGCGACCACGTAATAGGTATCCTGCACCTGGATATCGATGGGCGCGATGGCGAGAATGAGACCGGTGAAACCGCCCATGGTGAAGACGAAAATGAAGCCGATTGCGAACAGCATCGGCGTCTCGAACGTCATCGAGCCTTGCCACATGGTCGCGATCCAGTTGAACACCTTGACGCCGGTCGGCACCGCGATCAGCATGGTCGCGAACATGAAGAACAATTGCCCGGCCGCCGGCATGCCGGTGGTGAACATATGGTGCGCCCACACGATGAACGACAGGATCGCAATCGACGACGCCGCATACACCATCGACGCATAGCCGAACAGGGGCTTCCGCGCGAAAGCCGGGATCACCTGCGAGATGATGCCGAATGCCGGCAGTATCATGATGTAGACCTCGGGATGGCCGAAGAACCAGAAAATATGCTGGAACATCACCGGATCGCCGCCGCCCGCGGCGTTAAAGAAGCTGGTGCCGAAATGACGGTCGGTCAGCACCATCGTGACCGCGCCCGCCAGCACCGGCATCACCGCGAGCAGCAGATAGGCGGTGACCAGCCACATCCACACGAACAGCGGCATTTTCATCAGGTCCATGCCGGGCGCACGCATATTGAAAATGGTGGTGATGATATTGATCGAGCCCATGATCGAGGAAGCGCCCATTATGTGCAGCGCGAAAATCGCCAGATCCATGCCGGGACCCATCTGCGTCGACAGCGGCGCATACAGCGTCCAGCCCGCGGCGGTCGCGCCGCCGGGAACGAAGAACGATCCAACCAGCAGGCATGCCGCCGGCGGCAGCAGCCAGAAGCTCCAGTTGTTCATGCGCGCGAACGCCATGTCCGGCGCGCCGATCATCATCGGAATCTGCCAGTTGGCGAAGCCGACGAACGCCGGCATGATCGCGCCGAACACCATGATCAGCCCGTGCATGGTGGTGAGCTCGTTAAAGAATTCGGGGCGCCAGAACTGCAGACCGGGCTCGAACAGCTCGGCGCGGATGCCTAGCGCAAGCACCCCGCCGACGAAAAACATCGTAAAGCTGAATATCAGGTAGAGCGTGCCGATGTCCTTGTGATTGGTGGTCGTGATCCAGCGCATGAGGCCCGACGGATGATGCGCGTGATCGTCGTCGCCTTGAGCGTGGTCGTGTGCGTGTGCTGCTTGCATGGAGATCTCCTGGCTGCCTTATTTGCGTGATTTTTTGACGTCGGCCGGCGACACCATGTCGCCGGTCTTGTTGTTCCACGAGTTGCGTTCGTAAGTGAGCACCGCGGCAAGCTCGACGTCCGGCAACTGCTTGAACGACGCCATCGCGGTGCCGGGTTTGCCGTTGAGAACGATGCCGATGTGGCCGGCCCGGGGACCGGTCGCGATCCTGGAGCCGGACAGCGCCGGAAACGCCGGTGGCTGCCCCATGCCGGTCGGTTGATGGCAGACCTGGCAATTGGCGGCGTAGACTTTTTCGCCGCGCGCCTTAAGTTCGGCGAGCGTCCAGGTCTTGCTCGGGTCATCGGCCTGCGCCGCCATTTTTTTCTTCTGCTCGGCGACCCATAGCGCGTATTTCTCGGGCTCGACCGCCTCGACCACGATCGGCATGTAACCGTGATCCTTGCCGCACAACTCGGCGCACTGGCCGCGGTAAATGCCGGGCTTGTCGGCCTTGAACCAGCTATCGCGTACAAAACCGGGGATCGCGTCCTGCTTGACGCCCAGCGCCGGCACCCACCAGGAATGAATCACGTCATTGGCAGTCATGATGATGCGCACTTTCTTGCCGACCGGCACCACTACCGGGTTATCGACTTCGAGCAGGTAGTTCACGCCCTTGGACGCCTTGCCTTCGAGTTGATCGCGCGGGGTCGCGAGGCTGCTGTAGAAGCTGATGCCCTCCTGCAGGTAGTCGTAGCCCCATTTCCACTGGTAGCCGGTGGCCTTGATCGTCAGGTCGGGGCTGGAGGTGTCTTTCATCTGGATCACCGTTTTGGTCGCGGGGTACGCCATGCCGATCAGAATCAGAAACGGGATCACGGTCCACGCGATCTCGACGGTGGTGCTCTCGTGGAACTGCTTGGCTTGGTAGCCGGCCGCCTTGCGGTGCATGATGATGGCGTAAAACATCGCGCCGAATACACCCACGAAAATCACGCAGCAGATCGCGAGTATCAGCGTATGCAGGTCGTAAATCTCGTGCGCGACGATCGTTTGCGGCGTCTGCAGGTTGTAGCGGTCGGCGCTTGCCAGCGCCGGCGCCAACGCTGCGGCCGCCACCAAACGCTTGGCCCACTTACCCATCATGCTTTACTCCACCGGTGCGTTAAATTCGTTATCGGCAACAGGTCTGGTGTGAACCTCGGATCACCTGCTGCGCAGTTGTTCTCTCAACGCGCGGGGCGGGACAGCCAGGCGCTGCCCGCCGGTCAGGTGGCGGCCGCACACGACTTCCCTGCCATGCGAACGCAGCGCAAGCCGGCTGCCATAGTACTCGCATACCACCCGTGCCCACCAACGGCTGAATTTAAGCCGTTGCACGCGCCCGACCTCACTGACTTTGATCCGCAGTATGCCGCCATTGGTGATCAGACGCTCGTAATCCTGTGCGTGGCGCTCGATGTGCCGATACGCCAGCACAGCTCCAGCAGTCGAATACCCGCGAACGGCAGGATCAGCCACGCGCCAAGCCGGGCAAAAGCCAGCGCAATGACCACGGTAACCAGAGCGGTAAAACCAAAGGCGAACATCCGGTTGGACGTTGACAGGGCGTTGTTGCGGCGGGCGGTGCAGGCATATCCCGTTACCCACCCAGAAATGCACTCCATACAGGCCGCCCCCGTGCAAGCGCTAACATCCGAAAAAACATGCGGAATTTATCACACAGCGCCCCTTCTAATCAACCAAAAAACCAACTGGTATCCTCGGAATTGCACCCGCAATCCTGGTATTCATGCGCTTGATCGGGAACTAAGCGAACTTCGACAAATCGAGTTGCGCCGCCGTGTGTGGCGCCAGCATCGCATTGTGCGCAGCGTAGCCTGGTGGCTCGAGCTGCTGTGCAAGCACATTCCCGAAATCCCTGGAATCTGTCCAAAAACAAACGGCCGGTTCGCGTGCGCGCGGGCGCTTGCCGGAACGGGCCGGGAAGGTGCAGTATTTGCCAAGTAAACGCATGGGGTCAAAGCTTGAAGTCCGGACACATTTCCAACTCAATTAAGGGATGAGCGACGATGAGAAAAAGGCTCTATTTCATGCTGCCGGACTGCCAAAACGCGCGCCGCATGCTCGACGAAATGCTGCTCTTGCGCATCGAAGAGCGTCACCTCCATTTTCTCGCCAAACGCGGCACGCTGCCCAATGATATGCCGGAGGCGAGCGTGCTGCAGAAAACCGACATCGTGCACGGCGCCCAAATGGGTCTTGCCATCGGCGGTGTTGCCGGCACGCTCGGTGGCGTGCTGGTGGTGCTGCTGCCGCCGGGCGGCGTATCACTGCAACTCGTGACGATATTGATCACCGCGCTGCTCGGCGGGTTCTTCGGCGCCTGGGTATCAAGCATGGTCGGCACCCAGGTGCCCAACTCCAAGCTCAAGGCGTTCCACGCCGACATCGCGCGCGGCATGGTGCTGATGATGGTGGACGTCCCGTTCGGCAGGGTCCAGGCGATACGCGAACAACTCGCGCAGCGACACCCGGAAGCGGTGTTCGGTGGCATGGAACCGATTGTCATGGCGTTTTAAGCGAATGGGTAGTGAGGCCAACCAAACGGGAACCCATCCGCTACCGGGAGGTTATAGCGCGAAGATGCAAGTGAGCGCATAACTGAAGCCCGATGCAATACCGCGGCTGATCTCTTCGCGTTCGGCCGCGCCCAAGTCGTGTAACATTGATTCATGGCAACACTCCTGCCATCAATTGACTTGAGTGTTGCACTTGTTGTTTGAGACTTGGAAGCCTTAAGCGACGGCAAACCTATTTTTTTGGGGATCTCGAGCCCGATTTTGTTGTTGTTCGGTTTCTACCGGTTACTCCGACCGTACCATGATGTAGTCGGCGGCGGCCCTAAGATTTGCTCTGAGCAGTCATGAAACAAATATCTCTCAAATTTAGCATCATGATGACAACCGTAGCGCTGGCCGCGATGCTTGCCGGAGTGTGGCTTGCTGCATCAGATCGGAAAAACGATTCGCGGGCCATGTTGCTGCCGGATCGGGTGATGACACTGTTCCCTGATCCGAAGCCACTGACGGCCTTTGTGCTCACCGATCATCAGAATCGGGTATTTGATCTTTCACGCTTGAAGGGCAAATGGTCCTTTCTTTTCTTCGGCTTCACTCATTGCCCGGACGTCTGTCCGACGACCCTGGCGATATTGGCCCGCGTGCGTGACAACATCGCTAAAAGTACGGTCGGTGCCGAAGCTGTCCAATTCATCTTTGTTTCAGTGGATCCAAATCGCGATACCGCTGGCAAGCTCAGCCAATACGTGACTTATTTTCATACGACCTTTCTCGGCGTGACGGGAAACGACGCACAGATCGGTAACCTGGCTGGTCAGCTAGGTGCTGCGTATCAGGTTGCGTTCACACCGGGTATTGAAAACTATCCCGTCTATCACACCGCGACGGTATTTCTGGTGGATCCGCGGGCCCGCTACCATGCCATGTTCACGCCACCCCTTGATGCGGAGAGTATCAGCAGGCGTTTCGAGGTGCTGCGAGAACTTGCAGGAGCTAAAGCGACATGAGATGGCGAAATCCGGCTGTTATTGGCCTGATGTCGGCGCTGTCCTTTATCGCCGCTGCGAGCGAAGAGGCTGGTGTTTCCGTACGCGATGCCTGGGTGCGGGAACCGCCGCCCGGCGTGGCCATGATGGCGGGGTACATGGCGTTGCGAAACAATACACCACGGCCACAAGTACTCGTGGCCGCAAGCAGTTCCGGATTCGAAACCGTGCTGATTCACCGCACTATCGTCAAGGACGGCATGGCAGGCATGGCGCGCGCATCGCAGATCGAACTTACACCCAACGCGAGTTTGATCTTTGCGCCGGGAGGTTATCATCTGATGCTGATGAACCCGAAACGGGCACTGCACGCCGGCGACCCGGTTGTCATCAATCTGGAATTCCGCGGCGGCCTTGTTTTACCCATCGTCTTCGAGGTCCGCAAATGAGTACAGGCAAACGGCAGAACCGGTGACCACTACCGCTGCCAGCGTGAATCGGCAAAACCAGGTATCAATTCCCGCAATGAACCAAACTTCTGGAGATTTACGCTTGCTGCCGCTTATTTCGACCGCGATACGATGTAGTCGACGGCGGCCTTGACCTCGGCGTTGCTGAGCGCCGGGTTCCCGCCTTTGGCCGGCATCGCTCCCGCGCTCCCCTGTACCCCATTAACGGCGCTGGCGTAGAGAGTGTCGAGGCCCTTGGCGATGCGCTTTGCCCACTGGCCCTTATCACCCAGCTTCGGCGCGCCGGCGATACCGGCACCGTGGCAGACGACGCAAGTGGCCTGGTAAACCTGTTGTCCGTCGCGGCCAGGCGCCGCCGCGGCCACCGCGGTTTTTACAGGCTCCCTCTGAGTGTCCACCGAGGCGACGTCGACCTGGCCGACGGGTTTAATCCGCTCGGCCACACTTGAACCGGTGCCCAACAGCGCGCCGCGATCCTGTCGGACTCGGTCGGGAACGTTGTGGTGATGGGCCACAAGAACGAAAAGAAACACCATCAGCACCACGCTGACCCCAAGAATAGTAAAAACGTTCACCGCGTAGCTTTTTTCAGTCATTGGCAGTTCTTGCAGTAAGGAACGGAATCCGGAAAAAATGGGCTCGCCGCAATTCGATCCAGCGACGCTAGAACAATCCCTTCACGAAATAGACGCCCCGCGTAAAAAAGGTGTAGTCCGCTTCAAGCGCTCCGATGCCCAAAAGTACCATCAACAACAGCGGCGGGACCACGATGGCGTACATCAGGGCCAGCCGCTCCCACATCATGTGCATGAAGACGGCAACGATCAGCCCGGCCTTCAACAACATGAACACGATGATCAGAAACCACCTGAGGTAACC
>JBGPFE010000006.1:0-130894 GCA_041483135.1 Gammaproteobacteria bacterium
GCAAGGTCGCTGACGCGCTCGCCAGGCTCTACGAGACTTACGTCGCCTGCGATGCCGAGCTGCTGGAAATTAATCCGCTGGTCGTAACCAAGGACGGTCGCGTCGTCGCGCTCGATTGCAAGTTCGTGATGGACGATTCCGGCATAGTCCGCCAAACTGCCGTCGCACCTGCGGGCACGCCGGACAAGCTGACCGGCCTCGAGGCCAAGGCCAAGGCCGCCGGACTCAAGTATATTGACCTCGAAGGCGATGTCGGCGTGCTCGCCAACGGCGCCGGGCTGACCATGACGACCATGGACGTTGTGCGCCACCACGGCGGCCGCCCGGCGAACTTTCTCGAGATCGGCGGCGAGTCCTACACCCAGGCGAAACCGGCGCTCGAGTTGCTGCTGTCGAACCCCCGGATCAAGAGCCTGGTCATCAATTTCTGCGGCGCCTTCGCGCGCACCGATGTGATGACCCAGGGCGTCATCGAGGCGATCGAGGCCCTGCAACCCAAACTGCCGATCTTCTTTTCGGTGCACGGCACCGGCGACGAGGAAGCGATCAAGATGTTGAAGGATCGCCTGGGCGTCACGCCGCTCGCGACCATGGACGACGCCAGCAAGGCGGCGGTGGCGGCAGCGCGATGATCGTCCGCGGCACCGATCGAGTGCTGGTGATGGGCATCACCGGCAAGCAGGGCACGTTCTGGACCGAACGCATGCAGGCCTACGGCACCAGGGTCGTCGGCGGCACCAATCCGAAGAAGGCGGGCACCCTGCATTGCGGCGTGCCGATTTTCGCCACCGCCGGGGACGCGATGAGGGGCGCGGGCTTCGACGTCGCGATCCTCTTCATTCCACCCTTGATGGTCAAGGCAGCAGCGATGGACGCGATCGAGGCCGGCGCCAGGGGCCTGGTCGTGCTGACCGAGCACATTCCGGTGCAGGACGTGATGTACTTCATGGCCGCGGCAAAGGAACGCGGCGCGCGCGTCCTCGGCCCCAACACCGCGGGCGCCGTCACGCCCGGCGAATGCTTTGCCGGCTTCATGCCGGCCTTCAACGAGCGCATCTTCAGGAAGGGCTCGATCGGCGTGATTTCCCGGAGCGGCAGCCTGGGCGTGCTGTTGTGCCTCAACGTCGTCCAGGCCGGCTACGGCGAATCCGCCTTTGTCGGCATCGGGGGCGATCCGATCATCGGCACCACCACGCGCGACGCGCTCGTCGCCCTCGACACTTTGCCCGGCACCGAAGCCATCGTCATGGTGGGCGAGATCGGCGGCTCGATGGAAGAGGAAGCAGCCGTTTACGCCAGGACCATGACCAAGCCCGTGGTCGCATACATCGCCGGCGGCGCCGCGCCCGAGGGCAAGAAGATGGGCCACGCCGGCGCCATCGTCATGGGCGACAAGGGAAGCTACGCGTCCAAGCGCTCGGCACTCGAAGCCGCCGGGGTCACGGTGCTGGATACGCCGTCCGACGTGGGCGCGGCGTTGAAGGCCGGGCTCGGACACTGATCCGGTTACGCTGTGCCAAACGGCCAGTCGGGCGAAGTGCAACGGCTCAAGCTGCTCGAAGCGTAACGCAGCGCGGACGGAGGACAGGAATATGGAAATACTGGGCAACGATTTTTTCGGCGCGGCCGTGACCCTCGTGCTGCTCGTCGGCTATCACGTGTTCCTGCGCGCCAGGCTCAGAAGCGATCCGCTTTACACCATTCAGGCCGTCAACGCGGTAGCACGCGCCGCCTGGGTGGAAACGATCATGAATTCGACCAACAAGGACGTGCTCGCGGTGCAGACGCTCCGCAACTCGATCATGGGCGCAACGTTTCTCTCGTCGACCGCGGTGCTGCTGATCATCGGCACGCTGACCTTGAGCGGTCAGAGCGGAAACCTCGGCGCGACGTGGCACGCGCTCAACGTATTCGGCGCCACTCATGCCGAGCTGTGGCTGGGCAAGCTGCTCGCGCTGCTGCTCGACATGCTGGTCGCGTTCTTCAGCTTCGCGCAGGCGATCCGCCTGTACCACCACGTCGGCTACATGATCAACGTGCCGATGACGATGAAGCACCGCGCGCTGTCGCCGCAGCACGTCGCGCTGCACCTGAACCGGGCGGGATCCTTCTACGCGATCGGCATGCGCTCATACTATGTCGCGGTGCCGCTCGTGTTCTGGCTGTTCGGCCCGCACTTCATGCTGCTCTCGACCATCGTCCTGATCCCGATACTCTACTACCTCGACCGCACGCCCAAAGCGCTCGCTGAGGATTATCGCTAGTGCCGTTCCAACTTGTTTCTCCCAACGCAGGCGCGTCGCTTGCCGGCGGTGATCTGGCTGCCGAGGACAGTTAGGTTTGCCGCAAATAGTTGGAACGGCACTAGGCCAAAATCCGCGCGCTGTGGTAGGTTATCGGTAACCTTCATTTTCCGGATCCGGCATGAACCTCCATCGCTTGCTGTTACGGCGCGCAGCGGACAAAAAACCGCTGCGCGTGGCACTGATCGGCGCCGGCAAATTCGGCTCGATGTTCCTGTCACAGGTACGGCGTACGCCGGGCCTGCACCTGGTTGCGGTGTGCGATCTCGCGCCGCAGCGTGCACGCGACAGCCTGAAGCGCGTCGGCTGGCCGGGCGGGCAATACGCCGCTACCTCGCTCGCGGCAGCGCACAAGTCGGGCACAACTTTCCTCACCGACGACGCACTGGCGGTGATCGCGTCCGGCGCGATCGAAATCGCGATCGACGCCACCGGCAATCCCGCCGCCGGCATCCGCCACGCGCTCGCGTGCTGCGAGCACGGCAAGCACATCGTGATGGTCAACGTCGAAGCGGACGCTCTCGCCGGCCCGCTGCTCGCTCGCCGCGCCGCGCAGGCGGGCATCGTCTACTCGCTCGCCTACGGCGACCAGCCGGCGCTGATCTGCGAGATGGTCGACTGGGCGCGCGCCGCCGGATTCGAGGTTACGGCCGCAGGCAAAGGCACCAAGTACCTGCCGGCATATCACGAATCCACGCCCGACACCGTGTGGGGACACTACGGCTTCACGCCCGAGATGGTCGCCAACGGCGACTTCAACGCGCAGATGTTCAATTCGTTCCTCGACGGCACCAAGTCCGCGATCGAGATGGCGGCGGTCGCGAATGCGACCGGGCTGACCCCCGCTCCCCAGGGGCTAGAGTTTCCTCCGTGTGGCGTCGACGACCTGCCGCGCGTGCTGCGGCCGCGCGCTGCCGGCGGACAACTGCATCACGCGGGTCAGGTTGAAGTCATCTCGAGTCTTGAGCGCGATGGCAAGCCGGTCGCCCGCGATCTGCGCTGGGGCGTTTACGTGACATTCGCCGCCGACAGCGATTACGTGCGGCGCTGCTTTCACGAATACGGCCTCATCACCGACACGAGCGGCAACTACTCGGCGATGTATAAACCCTATCACCTGATCGGGCTCGAGCTCGGCATCAGCGTCGCCTCGGTCGGGTTGCGGCGCGAAGCGACCGGCGCCGCGACCGGTTTTCGCGGCGATGTCGTCGCGACCGCCAAACGCGACCTCCGGGCCGGCGAGATGCTCGACGGCGAAGGCGGATATACAGTGTACGGCAGGCTGATGCCGGCCGCCGACTCGCTCGCGTGCGGCGGCCTGCCGCTCGGTCTCGCGCATGGCGTCAAGCTGACGCGCGCGGTAGCTAAAAGTCAGGCGGTGACGTGGGACGCTGTCGCTACCATCAACAACGATGCCGCGCGCGTGCGGCGCGAAATGGAGCAGAGTTTCGCCGCCGAACTCGGGCTCGCTGCCGCCGCGCGCGCAAGCCACGGCTGAACGGATGTGAAACGACGCGCTTTTCTCGGCATCTGCGCCGCCGGCGCCGCAGTCGGCATCAACCCGGCGCTGGCGGCAACCCTCAGGCCGCGCTTTTATGCGCGCGCGCAACTGATGGACGAATCGCTGCAGCCATTGCGCGCCGCGAGCCTCGCCGTCAACCGTAATTACATCTTCCATTATCCGTACGCGGCAACCCCCTGCTTCCTGCTCAACCTCGACAGGCCGGCGCTGCAGGCAGTCACGCTCAAAACCGAAAGCGGCGGCAGCTACGATTGGCCGGGCGGCGTCGGTCCCGGCAACACGATCGTCGGCTACTCCGCGATCTGCGCGCACCGGCTGTCATACCCGACGCGCCAGATCAGCTTCATCAGTTACCGCGACGAGGCCGGGCCGGCGAGACTCACGCGCAGCCACGTCATTCACTGCTGCTCGGAGCACAGCGAATACGATCCGGCAACCGGCGCGCGCGTGGTCGGCGGCCCGGCGCCGCAGCCGCTGTCGGCGATCCTGCTCGAATACGACAAGGGGAGCGACGGCCTCTATGCAGTCGGCACGCTCGGCGGCGAAATGTTCGATCAATTCTTCGCCAAGTTCGAGTTCAAGCTCGCGCTCGAATACGGCGAGCAGCGCGCGCAGCAGGCGATCAGCAGCAATACGGTGGTGAGCGAACTGAAGAATTACTGCAAGCAGCAGGTCCAGTGCTGACCGCGCGCCGTTGACAGGCTACCGGCAATCGGGGACGATCAACCGGCAAATTTCATCGGCCAATGTTCTCGCATCGGTTAAGCTGCCCGCAGCTATGCAAAAACCCGTCACCGCCCCCACGCTGGATCTGATCGATAATTTTCCTGCTTTTGATAAGGCGGGGGCGCACCTGAAAAAAATCATTATTGAACACGGCTACAAAATGATAGCGGATATCGGAGGGGGCGCTAACCCCATGCTGGATGATGAATTTATCGCCAACAACAATATTCATTATTCTTTGATTGACATATCCAGATCCGAACTCCTAAAAGCCAATTCTCTTTATCACAAGATTGAAGCAGACGCCACCAGTGACAATGACACTTTTCAAAAACAAATTGCGGGCATGAAATTTGATTTCATTTTCTCGCACATGTTGCTGGAACATATCAACAACCCCGTTCAAGCTCACAAGAATTTTTATAGCGCCCTGAATCCCGGGGGCAGATGCGTGCATTATTATGCTTCGCCAAATAATCTTCCATTGACCTTGAACCGTCTTCTGCCGGAAAGAATATCGGCCTGCCTGGTAAAAATCGCTCAACCCGCCCGTGATCTTGAAGGCTCCCGGGGAAAGTTCAAGGCCGTCTACAAAATGTGCGGCGCCCCCAATCGTGCGTTATCTGCAGTATTTGAAGAAATCGGATATACGATCAGTCAACACACCGGATATATTGGACACACCTACTACGAGAGATGCAAACCCGCCGCAATGCTTGAAAGACGATTGAGGAAAATCATCCATAAATTACAACTGCCCCTGACGAGTAATTGTTTGCTTGTTTTGGAGAAACGCGCATAGCCCCGGGGAGCCTGATGCCACGGGGGTTTTTGACGGCCTTCTGCGCACGCCCGGATGCGCGCCGCTCTGCAGCCAGGCCCATACGCCGACAAACGGTCATTTACAAGGGCGGAGTGGGCATTCCGTGCCATGCAAAAGGAGTAGAATAAAACGATCTTTGGCGCAAGATATTTCCTGCCTCGCGGCATCGAAAAAGTGAGCGCCTGGTGGAGTTCTTTCGGTTCGGGTTGTCAATATGTCAGGAGAATTTACAATGCGCGCACGATCCATAGTTGCCAGATTTGCTGCCATGTTGTTATTGACGTGGTTCGCACCGACCGCGTCCGCTGCCGACGCAGGGGCGGTTCAGAAAATCACCGGTAATGTAACGATTACCAGTGCCGACAAGATATCCCGCAAGGCGGGGGACAAGGAAAAGATCCAGTCCGGGGATACTGTCACGACCGAGGCAAAAAGCGAAGCCCTGATCAAGATGGCGGACGATTCAACGGTAGTCCTGCGCCCGAATACCCAGTTCCAGTTTACCGATTACAAATTCGAGAAGAAAACTACTGATTCGTCGTTTGTAACCCTGCTGCGCGGCACCGCGCGGATGGTTTCCGGGCTGATCGCCAGAAAAAGCCCTTCCAGCATCCGGGTCTCCACAATGACCGCGACCATCGGGATCAGGGGCACGGACTTCGAAGTAGCAGTAATCCCTGAAGATACGGCGGACGCGCGCGCAGGGGTCTATGACTACGTGCACGACGGCGCGACCAATATCAAGCTAACCCAGGCTAACAAGAACCTGGACGTCAAGAAGGATCAGACGGCATTTGCGCCGGATAAACCCAAACCCGGTGAAGAGTCGCTGTACATCCTGAAAGAGCGCCCGATATTCCTGCAACAGGGCGGCGGCCTCGATGCCCTGATCCAGTCGATAACAATCCAGATTCCGATGTTCCGCTGATCCTTGATCAGCGTGGCGTGCCGGCGGCGGGGTGGCCGACCGTACGGACTTATTGCGCCAGGCAGGAGAAGCGCCGCAAGTCCTTCCACTCGTCGTCCCAGCAGCATCGATGGTCGAAGCTTTGCTTATCGATGACCGTCGCACCTGGCGCATGGTCGAGAAAGCGCCGGGTAGTCGCCGATGGGACGACCTTGTCGCGCCCCCCTCTGAAATGCGTTTGTGGGACGCGGCGCAGCCTGTCGGCATCGTCTGCCGGATTTAGGGAAAGGCTGAGGGGCGAGACGCCGATGGCGTCGGTCCAGGCGCGCGTGTCCAGCGGCGCTGCGACAGTCACAAGGCAGCTTACGTCGCTGCGGCGCGCGGCGATGAGCGCGGCCATCGCCCCGCCACCGGAATAGCCGACCAGGTTGACTTCAGTAGCGCCGTAGATTCGTTTGAGCCTGTCAACGGCCAGACTCATGGCCGCGACCGCTTCATCACGAAAACGCCCCCCCATCCACAATACCGGTTCGCATTGGAGGAGTTCCTCCCTGCCGAGGTACTGACATGGCCGCCCGAGATAAGCCACGGCCGGCGACGGATCGGCAATGGCCATACGCAAGACCAGCGGCCTGAGCGGCGTAGGGTCGGACGGCGGCTCGTCAGGTAAACGCCAAGGTGCGCCGTCACTCTCGACATACACCGTCACGCGGGCATTACTGGCTCCCGGCGCCGTGCGTTTGGCGAACGCGCGCAGGGGCGCGCCGTGCACCTCCACCGGCATGAACCCTGCTGCTTCTGCCAGAGTGCGCGCGTGTTCAGCCGGCGATTGAACCAATGCACACGCGGCACAAAACAAAACTGCCGAGCCGGGAATGACCCAACTCGGCAGTCTCATTAGAAACCATCCTCGCCGGCGGAAGCGACCGGCGGGGATCAGACCAGACCCTTAGAACCGCACCCCAATGTTGACCAGGAACTGGTTGTTCTTGACTTCCGAACGGCCTCGCTCGGTCGAGTACTGGATCGAACCGTAGACCGAGCCGTCAGTCTTGAACCGCACGCCGATCGCGGGCGTCCATGCGTCACGGTCGTTTGCGGCAGCCAACCCTCCCACCGGCAATTGATCGGGATGATGCACATCATAGATGTAGCTCAGCCCGACGTAGGGAGCCAAGGTCCCGGCATCGTAAGCAACCTGGCCATACAGGCGGAACTGGGAAACGTTGACCGTTCCATCCGGAACGAACGTTCCGTTCGTCAAGGTGTAGGCACCCAGTTTGTCATGAGCCTGCAGGTAGGCGCCGCGGCCAGTCAACTGCCATTTGTCAATGGACTCGCGGAAACTGAGGCCGAGACTGCCGATGCTACGGTTAGTGTGGGTCGAGCCGGCCGCTCCAGGCCCCAACAGCGAATCAACGTTGGTACGGCCATAGCCAAGTGTCGCATCAAGCGCCCACTGCTTGTTCAACGGGATGCCGATGTACGGCGCAACCGTCGTGCCACTGCCATCGAGCTTGCCGCCAACGAAGTTCAGATCAACATCGGTTCGATCAGCAGCAACAGCGACGCCGAAGACCACGCTGTTGTCAAACGTGTAGTCTACGCCCCCGATATAAAGCTTCACCGTACCGCTCGACGTCAGCGGCGCGAATGAATAGCCCACATTGCTGTGCGAGTAGGCGAACCACGCGTTCCAGGCCTTGCCGCCAGGCGCGGCGGCCGCGCCGGTGTACCCTTGACCCGGGAGCGCAAACCGCTTGACGTCTCCGGCCCAAAAATTACCACCCGACGCAAACGAACCGCCCGCGTTGCCGACTATGTTCAAGAGTGACAAGTCGGTCCCATTAGTTATAACGTTTGTCAGCCCCTCAGAGGGGGACGGCGGGGGCGGCGGCGGTGCACAGCAAGCTGCCGCAACACCACCAAACCCGAACGATGCAACCAGAACGATTGCTCGAATCGCGCTGCGGAGATTCTTTGAATGCATTTTAGTTTATCCTTAGGCTAAGTTCGCTCGTTCAGCAAAGTTGTGAAGAAAATCAAAAGCTAACCTCTCTTTTCTCACACCTTAGATTTCTACGCCCTTGATCATATCGCATATCCCGACAAGATACATCTTAAGCCTCCGAATACGCCGGAAAAGCCCTAGTTTTGTTGCGCGTTTGCAACAGCCAATAGCTGTTTAAAAAGCTTTGCCTCCAGCATTCCGCGTGCGCGCTCCAGGGTGTCAGCAATCACTTGAAAATCATTAACTTGCCTGGCCATGGCAATTCGTTCTGAATACGGTTCGAGCGCGTTCGGTATCAGCTTCTCCATCAGATCGAGCAACCGATAGGCATCCGGCAGATTCCCCTGGTCGAACAGCAGTTCCGCCCAACTGCGCAAGAGCAGGGGCTGGACCGGAAACAGCTGATGTGCATGCGCGAAGAGTTGATTCGCCTCTTGTGCTGCGGCAACCCCGCCTGCCGGGTCGAGCGGGCGCAAAAAACGCAGCCCCCGGATCTGCAATACATTCGCCAATGCCAGCACGACCCACGGATCGCGCGGATATAGCTTTAGCGTTTCCCGCGCCTGCAACTCGGCGATTGCCAGATTGCGGTCCACCATGGGATACCGATCCGGCGCTTTACCCAGTTGCCGGATATCGGCCACCGCCCGTCTAACCAAGTCAAATATCAACAGCCGCCGGTAGTACTGCTCGTAAGGCATGATTCGAATTGCCTCTTCAACCAGTTGCTCGCTGACTTGCGGCTGCTGCGCGGAAGCGCGCTGGGCGATCTCCAAAGCCACATCTGCGCGCGTTGCACGCCACCCCACAGACGCGACCAGCAAGACCGATCCCGCCAGAACGAGCACCGAAAAGCGCCCTGCGGTCGCCAGGGCGGACGCCCTCGTTGCCGCGGCCGCCCCCCGGGTTGCCAGCGACGCAAAAAAGATGCACGTTGCCAAAATGAACAGCGGGCCCGCATAGGACGCGACCGAAATGCGCTGAATATGGCTCAGGCTCAACCCTGAATCAGGCCTGACCATCAGGGCGAAATGGCACGCGGCATAAAACACCGGCAATCCAACCGCGATGGCAAGCCACGACCTGGCAACGCTGCGGCTGACGCCCGCGCTTTCGCGCGCACGCGCCCAGGCCGCCAATGCCGCAACCGGCAGGAACGAGAGTATGGGCAGGACTCGCAGCAACCAGTGCTGACTGGCCTGCGCTCCGGTGGTTGCATCGAAGATGGCTATCGGCAGAAAGCTTGCGCACGCCGCGACCAGGGTAAATGCCGCGCCCCAGACCCAGAGACTGTCGCTCGCGGCAGATTCGCCGCCTGCGCCGTCTTCCGCGCTGCGCATCATTCCTTCTGCAGTGACCAGGATCAGCGCCGCGATCGCGAACGAGATCAAGCGGGTGGTGAGCACCGGAATGTTGATCTGCGCATCGAACCAGAAAACCAATAGCGCCGACGTCATCCCGGCCAGCAAGACCCAGTGGCCCGCCAGAATTCCGGCCGGCTGCGAAACGCCGCGCCTCAACGCGCGCCATGCGCATCCAACCAGAAACAGAAACCAGCCGGCGCCCACGCCAAGGCCAAACGCCGGCACCGCGGCGGAAGCAAGCCCGGCCAGAACCGCCGCGGTGGAGGACAACACGCTGCCACACACCATAACGGCGAAAAAAATCCACGGGGGGCCGCGCCCCGACAGGCCAAACAACGCCCGCGCGGCCGCATACACGACTGAACCGAAAAAAAGGCAATAGACCAGCCAGCCAAGGAGCCCGAAATTCAGGCCGATGTCCAGCGTATCCGCATGCAACCGGTCGTAGCTGCTGGCCGCACTGTAGCCCTCCGTCCGCATAACCAAAGCGGGTATGTGCGGAAAGTAATTCAAATAGGCCGATTCCGGCCCGTAACCAATTAACTGTTGCCGGAGCGGTGCTGCGGCAAAGGTCTCGGCGCCTGCCGCCCATATGCCCAAGCGCGCGGCGGCGCTGCGCGAGGCGCGCGCTGTTGCGCCCCCTGCCTCGCGGTCCAGACTGAACACCAGGCGGCCGACAACCGGAATGTCTTGTACCCGCTGTTTGGCGCTCGGGAGCGTGTTGATTGCAATTACCGATACCACCGTCACCGCGCACAGCGCAGCCGCGGACAACAAGACACGGCGCGCGCGCGCGTACGCCGCGCCGAGACACGCAAGCATCAGCATGCCGAGCATGACTGCCAACAACGGCCCGCGGGATTGCGTGACCAGCAGGCCGCATGCCTGCAACACGCCCACGGTCGACCATAGCGCCAGTTCAGGCGGCCGGCGACGCGCCTGCCAGCAGCGCACGGTTGTGATGGGTAACAAGAGGGCGAGATAAGCGGCGAGCAACACCGGGTTGCCCAATGTTCCGCCCGGCCGCGTCACGTCACGCGTGGCAAGCGCGAAAAAGTTCAGATCCAGGCGTTGCTGCAGAGCGTAGACAACCGGAATCACGCTTGCCAGCAGCAGCGCATCGAGAAAACCGGCTACCCGGCCCGAGCTGCGCGCCCATCCCAGCACGGCAAAGAAAAAAGCGCCGTAGGCACACCAGGCAACCAGCCCCTCGCGCCGGAAATAGCTGCCGAAAAGCGCCACTTCGGGCAGGTCGCTCAAGCCCGCCGAAACTCCCGCCGACACCAGGAATGCGACGAGTGAAATCGAGGCGGTCTTCGTTGCCACCCCTTGCTGCATTACCCAGCGCCAGCCGCCGGCCAGCAGGGCCGCCCCCAGGGCGAGCAAGGCCAGGGGCTCGGCCAGAGATAGCTTGGCAATCTCGAACCCCCGGTCCATGACTCCGCTCATTAAAACGGGCGCCGCGGCCACGACGGCAACCACACACGCGCCGGCAAGATTCAGCCAGAACGCGCGCTGAAAAAACATGATCAATGCTTTTCCGATGAATCGGCCTGCCGCTTACGTGACTTACGCAGCACCCACCAGCGCGGCGCGCGGAATTTCACGATACGGGCGTAGGCATAAACGTAGGCAGCGGTGAAGAGTGCGCTGCCTATCTGCAAGGCCGGGGTCGCCTGCCAAAAAACCACCGCCGGCGCCACGCCGATCGAGGTAAGGATCCACAGATACGGCGCGGTGAGTGAATTGCGCTGGATCCTGTGCGCCGGCAGGTCGGTGCCTACCAGCCAGCGCACGAGGCGCTTGTAGATCAAATGATGCAAATGCGCGAGATCAGGCAGGCCCGGGTGAGAGCGCCGCACGATACCGCGCCGATAGATCGAAAACAAAAGCTCGCAAACGGGATACGAACACAAGAGAACGGGAAACCACGCCGATACCTCCGGATTGCGCCCGACCAGAAGCACCAGCAGTACGCCGATCCAGAATCCCAGCAAATACGCGCCGCCATCCCCCAGATAAACCAGCCCGCGCGGAAAATTGAGCACCATGAACCCCGTGATCGCGCCCACGGCAGTCAGCGCCGCGGCCAATACGGGAATATCGCCGACCTTGAACGCAACGTAGGCGATACCCAACAGGATAAGGGCGGCAACCCCGCCTGCCAGCCCGTTGAACCCGTCGATAATGTTGAACGCATTGGTGAGGCCCGCCACCAGCAAGCAGGTGAACAAGACTGAAACCACCGGCAAAGCGATGACCGCATCGAGCGCGGGTACATCCAGCCGCACAACCCATGCGCCGAGCAGCCATCCGGCGAGCGCGGCAGAAATAAAAGCGGCGGCCAGCCGCACCCCTTTGCTCACGCGCTGCGTGAAATCCTCGATCAGACCCGCCGCAAAAACAGGCGCCGCACTGCCGAGCAATATGAGCCCCATGCTCGCGCTGTCCAGAGCGTAAGGTGCATCGTCGAACAGCCGTGCCAGCAGACTCGCGAACAGCCCTGCAGCAACGCCGATGCCACCCGCGCGGCCGAGGCCATGCAGACTTGACTCGCGCACCCACTCTGCACGCCTGTGCTCGGCGACATGTCCGCGCGTATGAGACCGCGCGAGGTGGACGCGAATAACGACCAGCGTCACCAAAAAAGAAATTACCAGCGCCGCAAAGATATATGTCATGTGCTGCTACACGCTGTTGAGCCAGTGCCCTCGTTTTTGAGAAGGTTACCATCACCGCTTTGCACGCACACGCAAACGAGCCTGGACGGAGCGCGGTCAGGTCGGGTTGAGAAGGTCGGATGATAAAGCGAATTGGGAATGGAACGCGAGGGTTATCCACCCGCTGGCAGACTTGGCTGGCGGATGGTCCCGCCTACAGTCCCAACGTTACCCCCGAGCGGGAACATTTCTCGCTCGAATGGCCGCCGCGGGTGCGGGAGCCGGCGGACGCGGGCGACGTCCTGGAACATGCGGCGAATATAGACAATAGGTTATCCTTACCAAGGATGCGGCATTCTCCGAGACGGGCATGAACGATCAATCAGATATTCTAAAAAAGATACTCAAACGCATGGCCGAAGAAATCCGGGCGCGCCGAGTTATTTGCTTGACGGGCTGCTGATCGTTATGGTCGATGTCCTGGAGGAGACTACGAATCGAGATCGGCCGCGCCCGATTGGGCCCATCGGGCCAGGCCCGGAGAAACCGGGTGCATCTCTCTCTCGGCCCGGCATCAGTGTGGTCATCGCATTCAGCGATCACACGCTGCTCGATCCGATCGTGCAGGCGCTCGCGTGTCAGACCGTCGGAACGGCCGTCTTCGAGGCCATACTGGTGGACGCCATTCACGTGCTGGACGAGCAGACCGTGCGCCGCAAGGTCGAGCAGGCCGCGGCCGCCGGTCTTGACATCCGCTATGAGCGAATAAAACGCGGCGGACGCGCGGCCGCCAACAACTACGGAATCCAGCAGGCGCGCGCGGAGTTGGTGTTGCTGCTGGCCGATGATTTCGCCCCCCTCCCCGGGCTGGTGGCGGAACACCTGGCGTTGCATGACCGTCAGCCGCAGCGCCATATCGTCGGTGTCGGTCCGGGCATTTTTCCGCCGCAGGAAAAAATGAGCAGTTTTATGCGCTGGCTCGAGGACAGCGGGGAACTTATGGGTGTGTCGTTTACCCGCAAGGATGCCGTTATCCCCGAGAATTTTTTTTGCGCGGGCAACACTTCCGCCAAGAAGGCGCTGCTATTTGCCGCCGGGCTGTTTGACGAGGATTTTCCCTATGACGCTTGGGATGATTATGAACTGGGAGTGCGGCTTTCCCGGATCGGCATGCGGACCGTGTATTTACCCGGGGCCGTCGCCTACCACCGGCACGATGTCCCGGTTCGCGAAAGACGGCGGCAGATGAAGCGTGCCGGAGAATCCGCCGCCATCTTCGAGCGCAAGCACCCCGGGCCGCACGCCTGGCAGAAAGCATGCCGTTACGCCCCTTGGTGCGTGGAATTGGCGGCGCAGTGGTGGTTAATCAAATCGCTGGTACGGCGCGACCGGCAGGCGCGCGGACGCTATTATCATCTGACCCTGCACCGGAGCTTTGTCGCGGCCTACCGCCGGCACGCCGCCGGTGCTCGATGAGATGGCAGAGGCCGTGCCGCGGCCGCAGGAGAAGACTGTGACGCGCCTGGACGCTGTGGAGCCCTCCGTCGGTGATATCTTCTCCTCCGTCGCGGACCGCCACCCGTTGCACCTTGCCATCGCGTCGGAATCCCGCGTCCTCACCTACCGCGAGCTCGACGCCGCCGCCCGTCGCGCCGGCAGCGGTCTCATCCGCGCCGTGTCCGTGCCCGCGCCCCATCGGATCGCCATCATGCTGAACGACCGGGTCGACCAAGTGGTGGCGATGCTCGCCGTGCTCGGGGCCGGCCACGCCTACGTGCCGCTGGACGCGCGCCTGCCCGCGGAGCGCCTCGCTTTCCTGATCCGGGACTGCGAGCCCGCCGCCCTCGTGACCGACGACCACGATCGAGCGCGCGCGATTGGCGGGCGCGCGCTGCCCATGCTGGATCTCGACGCCCTCGGGACGGCGACCGCCGATTCGGCCTTCCGCATGCCCGTACGCGGCGACGCCCTCGCCTTCATCCTCTACACGTCCGGCTCCACGGGCGAGCCGAAGGGCGTGATGCAGACGCACCGCAACGTCGTATACAACGCGCTGAAGTACGGGCGGAGCTTGTGCCTCACCCCCGACGACCGGGTCACGTGGTTCAGCGGTTACGAGTTCGGGGCGTCGGTGCCTGACATCTTCGGGGCGCTCCTCAACGGGGCCGCCGTGTTGCCGTACTCCATCCGGGCCCGGGGGCTGGCGCCGCTCGCGCGGTGGTTACAGGAGGAGCGGGCCACCGTCTATCACTCCGCCCCCACCATCTTCCGTCGTCTGTGCCAGACGATGCCGGAGGGGACGACGCTGCCCGACCTGAGGCTGCTCAGGCTCGCGGGCGAGCCGCTCTTCCCCGGTGACGTCGATCTCTTCCGCCAGCGCTTCACGAGCCGCTGCGCGCTGCTGAACACGTACAGCATGACGGAGATGTACGGCATCACCCAAGCGCGCGTGCAGCCCGACACGGTGATCGCGGGTGGAGTTCCCGCGGGCGCGCCGATGGAGGGGATCACAGTGGTGATCCTCACCGCGGAGGGCGGCGAGGCGGAGAGCGGCGCCGTGGGCGAGGTCGCCATCCGGAGCCCATACCTGACGCCCGGCTACTGGCGGCGGCCGGATCTGACCGCGCAGGTGCTGGTGCCCGATCCCCAGGGCCCGGGCAGGCTCTTCAAGACGGGCGACCTCGGACGGCTGCGTGCCAACGGCAGCCTCGAGCATCACGGCCGCAAGGACTCCCAAGTCAAGATGCGCGGGCTGCGCATCGAGCCCGCGGAGATCGAGGCCGCCCTCGTGGCGACGGGAATGATCAAGGAGGCGGCCGTCGTCGCGCGCAGCGACGCGCGGGGCGAGCCGCGCCTGGTCGCCTGCGTGGTGTGGGCGGCGGCGCCGGTGGACATGGCCACCGTACGGCACCGGCTAGCGGCGACGCTGCCCGATTACCTGATGCCGTCCGAGCTCGTGTCCGTCGACGCGCTGCCCCTGCTGCCCACGGGCAAAGTCGACCGCCGCGCGCTCTCCAGCGCCGGCGCGCCCGTGCGCGTGACCGCTCCCGCGCCGCGGCCCCAGGATCTGGTCGAACTGCGGCTCACGAGGGCGTGGGAGAGAGTGCTCGGGGTGCGGCCGATCCATCCCACGGACGACTTCTTCGCGGTGGGCGGCCACTCGCTGGCGGCCGCTCATCTCTTCAGCGAGATCCAGGCCGCCTTCGGGGTGAACCTGCCACTGGTCACCCTGATGGAGGCGCCCACCATCGAGGCGCTCGCCGCGCTGGTGCGGCGCGAGGCCCGCCCCCAGGAGTGGTCCCCGATCGTACCCCTGCAGACGGACGGCGCCGGGCCGCCCGTGTACTACGTGCCGGGCGCCGGTAGCGACGTCCTCTCCGCATGGGAACTCGCCCGCTGCCTCGCCCCCGAGCATCCCGTGTACGGCATGCAGCCCCTCGGCGTCGACGGCAGCCGGCAATGTCATCGCAGCGTCGAGGAGATGGCCGCCTACTACGTCCGGCATCTGCGCGCGCAGCCCCGGCGCGAGCCGTATTTCCTCATCGGCGGCTCGTTCGGTGGCGTCGTCGCCCTCGAGATGGCCCGCCAGCTCGCGGCGGCGGGATCCGAGGTGGCCTTCCTGGCCGTCATCGACAGCCACATAGGCGACTTCCCCAGGAAGGCGGCGCACCCCACCCTGCGCCAGCGCGCCGAGCACGTGCTTCGCTGGTGGCTGCCCTTCGCCAGCAAGGAGGAGCACACCTGGGGCAACCTCAGGCGCGGTATCCGGGAGCGCTGGGACAGGATCGTCGCCAACCTCGACATGATGCTGCCGCTGCGCTCGGCGCCGCCGCCGCACATCAAGCGCTTCCTCTATCTTCAGGAGGTCTCGTTCCGCGCGCGCGCGCGCTATGTCCCCCGACCGTACCCGGGACGGATCGTCCTCCTGCGCACGGCCGTCCAGCCCCCCGCGTGGTTGTTTGAGCCGGATCCGGAGCTGGGCTGGCACGGCCTCGCGCAAGGTGGGCTCGAGATCCACGACGTTCCGGGCACCCACAACGATCCATTGCGCGAGCCCTACGTGCAGGTGACGGCGCGGACGCTGAAGGAGGCTATGCGCCGGGCGCAGGCGGCCGTTGGTGAAGCGTCAGCCGCGGAGGGCGCCGCCTCCTGAGCGAGCACGCAGCTTGTGGGCGCTCCGTCTCAGCACGCCCCTCATGCCCTCGTCGGCGAGCACTTCGACGAGGAGAAAGAGGAAAATCAATGCGCCCGTCGCCGGCGTCCTGTGCCGATGCAACGCTGCAGTGATGCCGGATCGGTGCTCGGTGCGCCCGACGGCGCTCGACCGGGGCTGCCTGCGCGCGCTCCACCGTCCGATCCGCGCTGCCGGGGCGCTTCGCAACGGATGTTGCGGCAAATTATGCAGCCTTAGCGGAGTTCCTTGTGCCTTTCGGTTACGACGTCTGAGGTTGGGCGCACCGTTCCAGGCGCGCCTTCCACGCGTCCATCTTTTCCTCCAGCTCCGCCGCCAGCGCCGGCTCCTCCGCCACGGCGCGCCCGATGACAGGGTGGTCGTACTCGAACCGGGCGGGGTTCGGGGTGACGCTCAGGTTGTAATGCATTTCGACGAGCGGGATTCCATCGTGTTCCGTCCGCCGGGGCCCGTAGTCCGCCGGATTGCCGGAGGGGCACTCGTGATACGTGATGACGAGCGCGCGGTCGCCGCGTGCCCGCGCCCGCCGTGCCAGCCCGCGCAGGTACACTTCCGTCCCGCCGACGTGACGGGGAAAGTACTGGTGCGCGAGGTAAAGCAGGCGCATACGGAGTATTTTCCAAAAGTGAAATGAGCCTGGACGGGACGCGGTCAGGCCGGGTCGAGAAGGTCGGATGATAAAGCGAATCGGTGGTAGAACGCGAAGGTTCACGACCGAAACACTTTTGCCAAGTCCGGGTGCTACGGGAGGTGCGCGCGCAGCGGCCCTCGGATGGCGTTACGCTCTTCAGTCAGTAAACGCACTCGATGCGCGCGACTATACGTTATCATCATCAAGAACGCGGCATTCTCCGAGAGAGGCATGAACGAGCAAGCAGATATTCCGAAAAAGATACTCAAATTGGTGGATGCCATTCACGTATTGGACCAGCAGACCGAGCGCCGCAAAGTCGAGCAGGACGCACACAGCACCGCGATTGAGAGCCTTGCGGCACGCGCCGCAGATCAAGGCGACATGCAATCGCTGGCGAAGCACGGCGAGTGGTTGCAGGAGCGCGCCTGATGTCGGGCCAAGGCATGCGCCCCTGCGTCGGCGTGCTGCTGAAAGCGCCGCGTTCCGGCCTGGTCGATATCAGCGCCCGGAGCGATGCGCAGGCGCCGTTTGAGCCCGGCGGAAATTTGCCGTTTGATGATCGTAGTGTAGAAAGCGTGTGCCTGGGCGATGCGGTGACGACGCTATCGGTACGCGATCAGATTCAGCTATTGATGCAGTGCCGGCGTGTATCGCTGCCCGGTGGCGCTGTGCTGTGCGCCGAAGACGATGGCGCGGCAACGTATGCCGTGCTGGCGCGCTGGGCCGAGCTGGTCGGCCTGGTCGATCTGGCTGCGCCACGCACCGGTCAAGGCTGGCAAAAGCGCGCGGCAAGCACCGATACATCGCCGCTGGTCTCCATCCTGATTCCCTCGTCGAACCCGCGCTACTTTCTGGAATGTCTCGACAGTGCAATCGCGCAAACCTACCAGCGCACCGAGATCATCATTTGCGACGACTGCGAGAGCGATGCCATCACGCGGCTGGTTGCATCGCGGACGGGTCAAGCAACGATTCAGTACGTCAAGAATCCCGCGCGTTTGCGCGGCCGCGCCAACTTTGAGAAATGCCTGTCCCTGGCGCGCGGCGAGTACATCAAATTCCTGAATGACGATGATGTGCTGGAACCGGAATGTGTCGCGACTTTGCTGGGCGCGTTTTTGCAAATCCCTGATCTGGTGCTGGCGACATCGCACCGCTTGCGCATCAATTCGGCCTCGCAGGTGATCGACGACATGCCCGCAACGCGCCCTGCCGTAAATCGCGATCTGGTGATAGATGGAGTCACGCTCGCCAACGCGATCATCATGTATGGCATGAACTTCATCGGCGAGCCGAGCACCGCCATGTTTCGCCGACGCGACTTCGAGAAGCGGCCGCGGCTCGACGCGGAGCACCCGTTTCACTTCAACGGCGAACAGGTACGCGGCGCGGTCGATCTCGCCATGTGGTCACGCTTGCTGGTACAAGGCAATGCAGCGTTCTTTCGCAAACGGCTCAGTCGATTTCGCATTCACGCCGAGCAAGCGCAAGCCCGGCCGAATGTGGTGGCCCTCTCGATAGCAGGCACTCGCGGCTTGCAGAGACAATGGATCGATCTGGGCCTGTTTCGGCGCTATCCCCCGCACTTGTTGCTGTGTCAGCCCTTGACGCGCAGCGAAGCGGAAGCCAACGATTGGCGGGCCGAAGCCGTCCGCTCGCTGCGTTCTCCGCCGCTGCCGCCTGAAGTGGCGATTCGAGTGTGGCGGGCGACTCGACGGCATGCGTTCGAGGGCGATATGCGCGCCTTGTTGCGCCACCGCCCCGACGTCCTCCGTCTCGTTTCCCGCCTGCCGCGGTGGCTCCACTGGTTTAGACGGAAAAAGTGCCTGCGTTAAGCAGGTAGGGGTAGATCTTGGAGGCGGCATCACCCGGACGGTCAGTCGCGCGTTACCCGGCCGGCCAGCCCGGTAGCCTTGACCACGCGCTCCCAGCGAGCACGCTCGACTTGTATGAACCGGGCAAAATCCTCCGGCGTCGTGGGCCGCGGCTCGGAGCCCTGAGCGCGCAGCGGCTGCGCCAGCTCCGGCGCCAGTAGGGCTTTGGCTATTGCCGCGTTGAGGCGCGCGACGATGCCCTGCGGAGTGCCGGCGACGGCGAACAATCCATACCATGTCGCGTACTCGAACCCCGGAACGCCCGCTTCGGCAACCGTGGGAATTTCCGGGATGGCGGGCGAGCGGGCGGCGCTGCCGACCGCGAGCGCTTTCAACCTGCCACTGCGCATGTACGGCAGCACGGACGGGATGCTGTTGAACAACAGGGATACCTGCCCTGCGATCAGATCGGTCGCAGCCGGGCCGCCGCCTTTATAGGGTACATGGACGAGATCGATGCCGGTCATCGCTTTCAGCAGCTCCATTCCCATGTGGTTCGGGCTGCCGACGCCCGGCGATGCGTAGTTGATCTGTCCGGGATGCGCGCGCGCGAGTTTGATGAGTTCGCCGATCGTGTTCGCAGCCAAACCGGGGTATGCAACCAGAACCTGCGGATTCACGACGACGAGACTGATCGGCGCGAAATCGCGCTCAACGTTGTACGGCAGTTTCCGCTGCAGCAGCGGATTGATGGAAACGGAGGAGGAGCCGAAGAGCAGCGTATAACCGTCGGGCGCCGCGCGCGCGGCGATTTCGGTGCCGATGATGCCGCCCGCCCCGCCGCGGTTATCGATGACGATCTGCTGGCCAAGGATTTCAGTGAGAGAATTTGCCAACAGCCGCGCCACCAAGTCGGTCGATCCGCCTGCCGGATAAGTCATCACGATGCGTATGGGCTTGCTGGGATAAGCCGACGCGGCGACCACAGGCACGGCTAGCAAGCCCAGCAATGCCGGCACCAGCAGACGCAAAAGCATGGCTTCTCCTCCATAAGTATGTTACAGCCAGCGCAGCAACTGCGCGATTCCCTCAGCGCGATCGAACTGCCACACGGCAACGAGCACCGCGCCCACCGGCGCACTCATCTGCTCATCGAACAGGTTGTCGCGATGTTTATGGTCATGCCCGTGAACGCCCACCGCATGGATGCACAGCCGCATGGATGCAACGTCTTGCGGCTTGATGCCATGCTGCTCACGCTGAGAGTATTGCAATAAGCTCGTTCGTCAAATCCAAGCCTGCCGTATGACATAATAAGATAGTCGCTTCCTTCGGAAGAGTATAAATCATGCGGTTGGTCCATGACCTACGGCTGTCGCCGGCGTTAGCCGAGCTTGGCGGATTCGTTTTGCTTTTTGGATTGTCGCGCAGTGTAGCCGATTGGTTTTACTGGGCGCGAGGGTGGTCGGCGGATCGCAGATGCGAACCTTGACCTTGTTACTGCTGTCCGGCGGCGGACATACCGGCAGCAACGTCATGGCCACGCTCGCCACGCGGCGAACCGGCCTGCGTTTGGTCGCGACGAGCGACAGGCCCGACGAGCCCGCGCTGTTCGATTTCGACGCCGCCTATATCGCTCCCAGGCTGGCGGACGACGCCGAGGGGTTCGAGCGGCGTGTGCTCGATGTCATTGCGCGCGAGAACCCCGATCTGGTGGTGCCATGCCGCGACGAGGACGTTCAATGGCTCGCGGGTCTGGGCGAGCGACGCGCCGATCTTGCCGCGAAGTTCCTGTGCGGCGCCCGGAGGATCGCCGCGATTGCAAACGACAAGTGGCTGAGTTACGAATTCTCTCAAGAGCATGCGTTGCCGTTCGCTCCGACACTGCAGTGCGACTCCGCAGCGGATGGGTCCGCGTTTGTCGAGCAACAGGGTCTTCCGCTCGTGGCGAAGCCGCGGCACGGCGTCTACTCGACCGGAGTCGTGCTCCTGACCACCCGTGAACAGGTCGCGCGGGCGATGACGCGGCAAGACTACGTGCTCCAAAAATACCTGGGCGATCCGGACTCCGTGTACGCGTACCTGAACACGGCGAACATTGAAGGCATCCCGCTCGTCCACAGCTTTCAGGGCACCATGCGCTCGCAGCTGGTGCTGCTGGGTCCTGACCGCCGCATCGAGTCCGTGACCTGTATCCGCATCCGGGTGACCGGCAGAAACGCTCTTTCGAGGGCCCTCGACCACGACGTCGAGCCGCGCCAGATTGGCGAGCGCTGCGCGCGGGCATTCGCAGCGGCCGGCTGGCGCGGGCCGCTCAATATTCAGTGTCAGTCCGCTCCGGACGGTACGTTGATGATTCACGAGTTCAATGCGCGCTTCACGGGCGGGATGGCCGCCCGTTGGGAACTCGGTTATGACGAGGTCGGCGCGGCGATCCGTGCTTTCACGGGACAGAGCATTGGCAGCGCCTTGCCTCGCCTTGAGGCGCCCTCGGAAGCGTTCGAGAACCTTACCGCACGAGGGGCGGACGGGCGCAACGTGCGCACGCTGGCGCAACGCGGGGAATGGTCGCGCGAGGGAAGGTGATGCCTGCGGAGGGCGATGGATGCATGCCGGCATTGCGCTCGCTTCGCGCCGCGAGGGATTGGTCGCGTCGCGCGCAGCCCCCTGCCGGTTCGAGAGGCCGCATCACGCGCAGCGTCCCTCAGCCGGCGTTATGCCCTTAAGTCAGTAAACGCACTCGATGAGTTGCAAAAAAACTGGACAATTCCCCGGGGTTCTTTACATCAATCGCTCTTTGACTTGTGTCACGCAACAGATCGGGTTTCGCAACCTTGATCCAATCATAACCGGCAGATTCGCAGATCTGGAAATACAGCCGTTCAATGACGTGCGCGAGCGTACCGTCCCTCTGGCCAGCCTCCATTGGAAAATCGTCAAACGACAAACCAATACTGAGTATTGGCATTAGGGCGGCAGATCGCGCCCAGAACATGGAACCGGACGGAAAATCGATATCTCCATCCATATCAAGCTTCATCGCCAATCGACGGGAAAATGTTTCGGCATTCTTGTAATTGACTCCCCACCCGATCGCCGGACGGACACCTTCCAGATGCTGAGGAGCAATCATTCCAATATTTGGCAGGTTTCGAAATACCTCAAAAACACTTAAAACGATTTCAGGCGAGCCGATCAGTGTTTCCAGCAGATACTTACGCCAGCCAGCGAGATGAGCTCCATGCGGGGAATGTTTGGAATGAATATGCAGGACATATTCATGCTTGCCGTAAACATCAGCGCACGTAATCAGCTTGGGGGCGATATCCCGTCCGCGATTTTCCGAGAGCCTGACTTCGACCTTGCCGCGTTTCCACCCCTTGAAGGCGCTTTCAATATTTTGCTTCTTTTCGTTCGTGTTTGTAGTTATGCATAAATCAAACTGGAAAGGTATATTGGAAAGGTAACTTTTGAATTCCTCAGCCATCTCATCGAAAAACATATGGCAAATCACGGCCACAGACGGGGCGGAACCGGCCGCCAATGGCACCCAGGAAAAGGGAACGGCAAGAGCATGATCATTGCGGGGAGGGCGGAAATGAGGACGGGCGGCGAGGTGTTCCCGTCGCTCGCGATATTTTTCAAACAGCTGGAATGTAATGCTCCACCATACGAATTTGATGGTTCTGCGGACGGCCACACTCAACCGCGGATATCTCGTCGATCGCGCGTGAAAAGGAGACGGGGCGCTCCCGGAAAAACCGTTTTGAATGGCAAGGTTTTGCACGACCCGCTCAGCTGCTGCCTGATCAAGTCCCGCGAACCGCCCATCGCGTTGCGCAACCGCGCGCTGCAGACCGGCGATTTGCTCTTCAAGCCGCCGCCGCTCGGTCTGAATTCGCCAGTACTGCTGCTCGACTTGCTGCGTGAAATCAGAGGATCTCCGCGGACTTTGGCCCGTTACCGAATCGATTGCTTTGCGAACGTAGATTTTTACCCGCGCATAGTCCGATGATTTCGACGCAACGGCGGCTTCATCCGTTACTCGATTGACTGGCCTGCTGATGCATTCGGTGATCGAATCGAGCCGCCCAAAACATTCCTCAAAGTCCGAATAACACCTGCCGGTTGCGCATGTCCCATAGTAGCCTCGGACCTTGCTCAGCGCGGCGCCGGAAAAGCAAAAGTGCGGCACGCCATAGGCGTGCGCCAGAATAACTCCGTGCAAGCTGGTGCCGACAAAGCCCCGCGATGCGGCAATCACCGCGACCTTTTGCATCAGCGTGCCGGGACCGGTCGCATCTGGCGGACGTGCCAAGGCAAAGGAAAAGCGTTCCGCCAATTCGTTCAGAAACCGGTCGTCGCCCAGGCACTTCCCTATTTCGAGCAGCACCACCGGAAGCCCGGTCTTGTGCTCGAGTTGGCGCAGTGCCCGCCCGGTGGTATTCACGTCCGCACACAAATCTGGTTGCGCCTGAAAACAGATATAACCGGTGCGTCGCAAATCCGGGGCAACGGGAAAATTTTCCGGTGCCAGCAATTGCACGCGTGAATAGAAATGGGCTATTGCGCCTACAATGTCCGGTAATACCTCCACTCTTATGTCGGCAGGAACCAATCCGGAGAGCCGTTCGGCTGAAAATCGATCACGCACCGCGGCGAAGCTAAGCCGCCGAAAACTGTTTTCAAGAAAAATCCTGAAGCCGGGCGATAGCGGAAAAGGCACGCCCGGCATCAGCAGCACCAGTCGCGCACCCGCTGTTTTTACCGGCGACGACAAGTGGGAAAAAGCCGTCGACGAGCTATTCGGGCCATAGATCGAAGCAAGAGAAGCATCATCGTCGCGGATAATGTCGCCGCCCCCGATGAAGATAAGATCGAAGGGCGAGTCGGTGTCGATGCGATCGAGATGCTCCAGGGCCAGGCTACGCGGCTGATCGCGGTACAGTTGCCCGGCGGCGAGCCCCTGGGGGCTAAAAATAGTCAACTCGATCGGGGTTTCCAGTTCGTCAGCCAGCTCCGCGACCAAGCGACCAAAGACGACAGGAAACAGCAAGTCACCGAGATTATCCACATCGAAGGTGCCGACCTGCGCGATGCGGATCATAAAAATTTCGCTACTTTACGCTTGATCGCGACAAGCCTGGCGCGCCAGTCTCCCGGGTGCGTACGCCGCCCAGCCGGACTCTGCATTTGTTCCGGCGGCCACATGGTGCTGATCGAGCCCGGCAGATGGAATATTACATTGACGGCGCGGCGATTATTCGCGCCGCGCACGCGCGCCACCGTGTGCCAGGACCGATCGGAACGCACCAGCACCACCGAATTGCCGACCACCGGCACGACCTCGTGCGCGACATCGGTCGGGGCCGACGAGCGCAAGATGCTAAGACAGCCACCGTCTTCCCTGTTCCATTCCTGATTGAAATACAACACATGGGTCACCAACTTTTCGCGCAGATCCACGTGCGGCCCTAGCCACGCATCCGGGCCATATTCCGTGACGTTGGCCTCGAGCAGCGCCGCGCTCAAGTCCAGGCCGGTGAGCCGCATCATCGCCTGCCGGTAGGCGGGCGACAGCAGATCCGCAGCCAGGCGCCGCCATTCCGGGCTCAAGCTGCTCAGGTGCGAAGGCGCATCCGCGTTCATGTGGATCAGGGAGCGGGCCCGATACTCGTAACCTTTTTCGCCGTCATAGCCGGCGACATTCTTGAAGTGGTCGCTGGGGAAAGTAGCCGCCAGGGCTGCGGCATCGCCGGGCTCAAAAGACTGATCGATAGCCGCCCAAGCGTACGGCTCGGTTGCCATCATTTGTCGGGCTATTCTTGGAATGTCCAGCATCTTGTAGGGTATCCGGAGACATCCATATGGACCCAGGGCTTCAGAATGAGTCTATCCAAATTGTTTGCAAATGACGATAAATGGATGATGCGATCCACATCGTTCAAAGGACCAGAACCTTCATGCATTTTCCCCTATCGGTTCCAATGAAACCATTTTCCCATGCTCAAGCCGCAGCGCCCAGTTGCAGTTCTTGCGTACCAGGGTTTCATCATGCGAGGCCAGAAAAAAAATCTTCGCATCGTCAAGCATGGCTTCCAATCTCGCCTGCGCCTTCTGTGCGAAATCCCGGTCACGTACGTTGAGCCATTCGTCCATTAGCACGATATCTGCCGGGGTGCTGGTGGCGATCGAAAAAGCCAGGCGCATGACCATTCCGCTGGAGTAGGTGCGCACCGGCATGTAAATGAAGTCGCCCAGCTCGGAAAAATTACATATGTCATCAAGGCGCTCGAGCATCTGCTGCCGCGACTGACCCATCACGGCGCCCAGCAAAAAAGTGTTTTCGTAACCAGTGGCTTCGTAGTCGATCCCGAGGGTGATGCTGAGCATCGAAGCGACAGTGCCCTGGACCGAAATGCTGCCTCTGACTGGCTCGTAAGCTCCGGCGACTACCCGCAGCAGCGTTGTTTTCCCAGATCCATTGTGACCGAGCAACCCGACACGATCGCCTGCCTGAAAATTGAAAGTAAGACCGTCGAGCGCCCTTACCACAACCCGATCGTTGCCGGCCCGAGCCAACGAGCCCCCGGTCGCGGCACGCAGAACCGTGCTTTTGAACGATCTGTGCCTGGTTCCGTAAATCGGAAAGTCAACGACAACATCTTTGGCGATGACCGACGACATTTTCGATTACATCCAATAAGCAATTCGCGCACGATAACGCGCGAAGAAAACGATTGCGATGAACCAACCCAAGGTAGTCACGGCCACGGTAAAAAGCCAACTGCCAGACGGAACAGGGTTGCCCAATATGGGCGCGCGTATGAGTTCAATGAGATGGAAAATCGGGTTCCAGTCCGTGACCCACTTATTAGTGGTTAGCATTTCCGGACGCCAGAATATCGGCGTGACAAAAAACAACAACTGAACCAGGCTGGTGACGATTTGCGGAATATCGCGGAACCGGGCGCTCAATAGACCCAGCAGGAGGCCCAGCCAGAGCCCGTTCAGAGCGATGACCAAGACCCCCGCGGGCACCGTCAGCATTGCCCAATTCCATGGCGGCAGAAAATAGGCTGAAACGAGAATGACGATAAGAAAGTTGTGCGCGAAGATCAGAACGTTGCGCCAGACCACCCGCATAGCATGAATTGTCAGTGGAAGGCTCGTTTGTTTTATGTACCCCTCCGCCGCAATGAATGCCTGACATCCGTCGGTGATCAAACCGGAGATGAATTGCCAGACTATGATACCGACGGCCAAAAAATGAATATATCGCGGCGTATCCTGGCCCATCAGTGCCCCGTAGAGCGGGCCAATGCCGGCGATGAACAGCACCGTACTGATCGTCAACCAGAACGGTCCCAGAACCGAGCGCCGATACCGTTGCTTGATTTCCTGCCAGGCCAGCGTTGGCCAGAGATGAATGCTCCATACGCCAAGACGAATGTCCGCGAGTGCCCGCGCGAATTGTGACTGAGTTGCTATAAACATTTGGCGGTGGCCGTGATATCCTTTTTTGGAGCAGCGGTGCAGCAAGCGGAATTATGGCAGCAAGCGGCGCCCGGCGTCGGCAGTTCGATCCCCTTTGCCAGAGCAAAGCAGACGTTCAGCGTCTCACGCGACCCGCCAGAAAAGGGGCCGAAGCTGGTCTTGTGAGTGTAGACCGACCAAGCCTGACCCTATAACCCACCCCATAGCTTGCGAAGCAATTTGCCGGGCTGCCTTTGGGGCCGCCACCAACGGGGCGCCAGGTGCGTCTGGGCGGCTCGTTCGCCGGCCGCGATGACGTCGAAGGCGCGGGCTAGACGGGCGGTGTAGGCCTTGGCGATCTTCTCGGTCGGCAAATCGTAGTGATAGCCCCATTTGTTGGCGCGATCACGCGTACCACGCTTGGTTGCAAGAAGGCGGTAGCGTGCGATGGTGTAGTCGAGACCGAGTGTCTTGAAATGAAGATTGAGCAGTCTGTCCTCTTCCGGATAGCGCACCTTTCCCCTGGGTGCCGCGCTGTGGCGCCCGACCGCATAGCGGGTCCCGGTAAGGCTGTTGGGATCGAACAGCGACAACTTGCTCATATTGGCAGAAGGCTCGCCTCTGAGGACCATCTCACAAAGGCGCTGCCCGCCCTGCGGAAAGATGTCAGTAACCATGTTGTAGCCCAACGCCGGGATGGCGGTGACGCCGCTTCGTTGGCAAACCATCAGGTAGGCGGCAAGATCGGAATGATAGAGGTGCTCATCGATGTCCGAAATGATCACCCAATCGGCTGCGCCGCGACTTTCCTTCCAACAGGAATTGTGGATGGCCTGGGCCGAAAGCACGAAGGAGTCGGGCACCGAGCGGATGAATGGACGCATCTCCACGCGCGGATGTGCGTGCAGCAGCTCCAGCGTCGCATCGGTCGAGTGGTCGTCGTAGATAACGTAACGATCTACCCATGGGTCGTAGTGCCGGAAAAAGAAGGGAAGCATGAGCTCTTCATTCCAGCCTATGGTGTAAAGGTGGATTCGTGGCCGCCGAGGCGTGTGGGCGAAGTGGACGACTGCGGGAAAGGTGCGACGCATGAACATTCAGTAGTAATGATTGTTGAATTTAACTAGCGACAGATCCCGCCGCAAGCCGCGCTATTCTCGCATGGATGAATCAATCAATACACGTTCGCTTGCGGCGCAGGGTTTACAGCTTCTTCAGGAGAGTCGCGCCGATCAGCGCGAGGTTCGAAAGCGCGGTCTGGCAATAGACGCCGGAGCGCCTGACACCGAGCACGCGCGGAATCAACCGTTCGCCACGCGCGCGCGTGAACTCGTCCAGCACGTACAGGCTCTCTCGCGAGAGCCGGTGACGCATGCGCTGAAGTGCCGCGATATTGCGGTCGTTCATGGTTTTGAACTGGCCTATGAGTATGCGGCGCGCGCGCCGTAATCGCCCCAGCCAGCTTGCGTTCGAGCCGACCAGGTTCTTGCCGTGCTGGCGGTATCCGACCTTGGGGGTGGCATCGTAAAAGACCTTGCCGCCGCAGCCGGTCACCAGAATGTACGTCCACCAGTCGTGCGTCTGCACGATCACATCCGCGCCCGCCTCGATCAGCAGTGCGCGAGCCGCCGCGTTGAATACCATGGTGTTGCCGCCCGCGCCGCTTTGCACCAGGGCGTTGCCAAACGAGAATGGTTTGGGGAACAATGGAGAGAATCCGCTTGGCTGATTATCTTCATCGATCAGGCGCGTGCGCGCGCAATAGAGCGCAGGCACTTCATTGGGAACCGATTCGAGCCAGCCGATGGCGATTGATAACTTGTCCGGGTCCCACAGATCATCCTGATCGGAAAAGGCGAAATAATCCGCGTCAATCGCCGGGTCGCATGCGAGCGAGAGGAAGTTGGCTCTGAATCCCTGCGCCGGCCCGGATTTTATGTACAACCTGTCCGTTCCCCACCTTGCCCGGTATGACTCGAGAATACCGACGGTGCCGTCGCTTGAGCGATCATCGGACGCCCATAGCGCCCAGTCGGAATAGGTCTGGGCCTTGATGGAATCCAGTTGCAGTGCGAGAAAATGCTCGCCCTGGAATGTGCCCATGAGAATAGCAACGCCCGGTCGGGACTGCGAAGGCGCTGCACTGCAGGCATCGGCGGACTTTGTGGCACTCACACGATCCATTTCAATGCCCGATATTTGAGTTGATTAATATTGTAACGTAAGCGTCAAAGCGCGCGGCGCGATGCTGCGCATCGGGCGAAGGTCATCGCGGCGCGGCGCCAGTCGCCTCTGACGGCGATGGAGTTCTGCCGGTGGAGAAATATTCGATGCGTTCTTCGCCAAGTTCGAGTCCAGGCTCGCGCCCGTATACGGCGAGCAGCGCGCGCACCAGGCGGTCACCGGCACTTCGTGGTAAGCGAATTGAAGAACTACTGCCGCCAGCAGGTTCAATGTTGACAGCCTGCCGCTAATCGGGGACGATTAGCCGGCGGTATCTTGTCGGCTTGCAGCTTGAGCCTGTCCTGGAGGGGAAAACATATGAAACACGCACTTAGGCTTGCTGCGTGCGCGCTGCTGCTCTCCGCGTGCGCGACCATGGAAAAAGAGGGTCCATCCGCCACCGCGGTAATGCGGCCTGCAAGCGGCTCGCAAGCGCACGGCCAGGTCACGTTCACCCAGGTCGGCAGCCGCGTGCGCGTCAGCGGAGAGATCGCCGCATTGACGCCGGGCTTGCACGGAATCCACATCCACGAAAAAGGTGATTGCAGCGCCGCGGACGCGATGAGCACCGGCGGTCACTTCAATCCCACCGGCATGAAACACGGCGGCCCCGGAGCCGCCATCCACCACGCCGGCGATCTCGGCAACATAAAAGCCGACGAGTACGGCAAGACCACGGTGTCGGTCATGGCCGACGGCATCGCGGTGATCAAGGGCCAGCCTGGCAGCATCATCGGCCGCGGCCTGATCGTGCACGCGGGTCCCGATGACGAAAAAACCGACCCGACCGGCAATTCGGGCGGTCGCATTTCCTGCGGCGCGATCGAGTAAGCCAGGTTTGGATTGAACCGGCTACGGCAACCAGCTGCCGAGGCCAGGAGCGAAGTAGCACAGCAGCCCGTCGCCGATGATGGCGGCGGGCTGGATTATTTTGAACAGGCCGTAAATCCCGAACACGGCAATCATGCAACCGGCGAGCACACGCGGCATGCTAGCGCGGCGCAACCGGTCGAATTGACGCCACAGCAGGCTGATGCCGAGCAGGTTCGGGAGCGTGCCGAAGCCGAAGGCGAGCATCAAAACCGCGCCTTGCCACCAGCTGCCGAGCGCGAGCGCGGTCAGCAAGACCGCATACACCATGCCGCACGGCAGCCAGCCCCACAGCGCGCCGAGGCCCAGCGCGCGCGGCAACGACTTGACCGGCAGCACATGGCGCGACCACGGCTGAATGCTGCGCCACAACCACGCGCCCGCGGCTTCGACCCGCGTCAGCATCGGCAGCGCACCGGCGAGATACAACCCGAGCGCCACCAGCATGAAGCTCGCCAGCGCGAACATGAGCGGCTGCAGCAGCGGCGCCGCACGCGTCAGCAAACCGGCCTGCCCAAGCGCGCCGGCAAGCGCGCCGGCACACGCATAGCTTGCGATGCGGCCGGCATTGTAAGTCAGCAGGTAACCCGGGGATGGCGTGCGGTCCTGCCGGCCGGGAACAGCGCACAGCATGCGCACGATGCCGCCGCACATGCCGGCGCAGTGCACGCCGCCCGCCAGGCCGCCGACAAATGCGGCCGACAGCGCAAGCTCGAACAGCATCAAATCACACGCGAATAACGTCGCCGCTCGCGGTCCTGCCGCAGGTAGCGGTCGAACACCATGCAGATATTGCGTACCAGCAGGCGCCCTTTCGGCGTGACCCGGACCTCCGCGTCGCCAAGCTCCACCAGGCCGAGTTGCTCCATGTCGCGCAGTTCGTTGAGTTCGGTTTCGAAATATTTGTCGAAGTCGATCAGATAGGAAATCGCGAACGGTTGCTTGGCCACCGCGAAATGGCACATCAAGGCGCCAATCACGGCACGGCGCAGCAAATCGTCGGCCGACAATTCAAGGCCGCGCATGACCGGCAGCGTGTTGCGGTCGAGACAGTCGTAGTATTCCTGAAGCGTGCGGTAATTCTGGCTGTAGGTCGGGCCGATGTTGCCGATCGCGCTCACGCCGAGCGCGAGCAGATCGCAGTCGGCGTGCGTCGAATAGCCCTGGAAATTGCGGTGCAGACGCCCCTGGCGCTGCGCCACCGCGAGCGAATCGTCGGCCTTGGCGAAATGGTCCATGCCGATATATTGATAGCCCGCCGAAGTGAGCCAGCGGATCGCCAGCGCGAGCAGCTTGAGCCGCGTATCGGCGCTGGGTAAATCGGCTTCGTGAATGCGGCGCTGCGGCTTGAACAGCGTCGGGATGTGCGCGTAGTTGTATACCGCGATGCGATCCGGGTCGGCCGCAATCACGCGCTCGAGCGTGCGTTCGAAACTGACCAGCGACTGTTTCGGCAGGCCGTAGATCAGGTCGATATTGACCGACCGGAAACCGTTCTGGCGGGCCGCTGCTATCAGCTCCACGGTCTGCTGCTCGCTTTGAATCCGGTGGACTGCGCGCTGCACGTCCGGATCGAAGTCCTGAACGCCGAGACTGATGCGATTGAAACCGTGCTCGCGCAGCCCGGCAACGTAGCCGGCGTCGGCCGAGCGCGGGTCGAGCTCGATCGAATACTCGCCGTCGAGATTGAAATTGAAGTGGTCACGCAATTGCGCGCTCAAGCCGGCAATCTGGTCGAGCGTGAAAAAGTTCGGCGTGCCCCCGCCCCAGTGCATATGGTTGACCTGGGTGTCCCCGTTAAGTGCGCTCGCCTGCAACGCAATCTCCTGCGTCAGATACTTGAGGTAAGTCGCGCCCTTGCTGCGATCGCGCGTGATGATTTTGTTGCAGCCGCAGTAAAAGCAGAGCGTGCTGCAGAACGGCAGGTGCACGTAAAGCGCGAGCGGACGCGAGATGCCGCCGACATTGCGGCGCGCAAGCCACGATTCGTACGCGTCGGCACCGAACGCTTCGACGAAGCGGTCGGCCGTCGGATACGACGTGTAGCGTGGGCCGTGCTGATCAAAGCGCCGGATCAGGTCGAGATCGATTTCGACCGCCGGGATGATGGCAGGCGCTGATTTCACATTTTGAAGCATAAGTTGACTTCAAGTATCGACGGATCCCCTCACTGCTTGTTTGATGCAGATCAAAACCCGTATAGAATCAACAAACCACACCCCCCCTTTTTCCCCGCGTGACAATCTTGTCCAGACACAAACCCCTGACCAGCAGCCCCGTCGATGCCGAAGGGCGCATGCTGAGCATATTCTGGCCGGTGCTGGCGCTGGGAACGGTCACAGTCCTGCTTGCGCTGGCATCGGGCCTGTTGGGCTGGTACCCCGGCATAATGCAGATAATCGCGGTCAGCGCAGGCGCCGCCGTAATGCTGTTGGCGGTGGTCTTGTACTCTGTTCAAACGACACAGCGCAGGACCTCCGAGCGGACCCTGCACGACATGGAAGCGCGGATCAGCGGCATCGTCGAGTCCGCGATGGATGCCATCATCAGTGTTGATGCAGATCAACGCATCGTGCTATTCAACGCCGCCTCGGAAAAGGTGTTTCGCCGGCCACGCAGCGCGGTGCTCGGACAACCGCTGGAGATGCTGATTCCGGCGCGGTTGCGCCACGCCCATCGCGATCATATCGGGCGATTCGATGCAACCGGCGTGACCTCGCGCCGCATGGGCGATAAAACCGTGCTCGTCGGGCTGCGCGCTGACAACGAGGAATTTCCGATCGAGGCATCGATCTCGCAGCACAGCGAGGACGGCAGGAAGTACTTCACCGTGATTCTGCGCGACGTGACCGAGCGCGTCCGCGCGGACGAGGCGCTGCAAAGGTCGAGGGAAGAACTGCGCGAGTTCGCCACGGTCGCGAGTACCGTGCGGGAACAGGAGAAAAGCCGCATCGCGCGCGAGCTGCACGATGAGCTCGCCCAGGCGCTCACGGCTCTCAAAATGGACGTGCTGTGGGTGAAGGAGCGCTTGCCTGCCGGCCAGGAGCAACTGTTCGCCAAGTTCGCGGCCATGCAGATCCTGCTCGACAGCACGGTCACGGCGACGCGGCGCATTTCGGCCGACTTGCGGCCGCTGATGCTCGACGACCTCGGGCTCATTCCCGCGGCCGAGTGGCTGGTGCAGAATTTCACGCAACGCCACGGCATACACTGCGAACTCGCCATCGACCCTCCCGAGCTCGAACTGCGGGACCCGCACGCGACCGCCGTCTTCCGCATCCTGCAGGAGTCGCTCACCAACGTCGCGCGGCATGCGCATGCGTCGCTGGTTCAGATATCGCTGGATGGAAACGACGGAGAAATCATGCTGAGGGTGCGCGACAACGGACGCGGCTTCGACCCCGGCGGCCCGCGCAAACCCTCTTCCTTCGGACTCGTGGGATTGCGCGAACGCGCGTATCTGCTCGACGGCGAGATCAAGTTCGACACCGCGCCGGGCAAAGGCACGGTGATCGAGGTTCGCATCCCGCTGCAACAGGCGCCTGCCCCATGATCCGCGTTGTCATTGCCGACGACCACACCATCGTGCGCGAGGGGCTGAAGCAACTGCTGTCGGCCGCCGCCGATCTCACCGTGATCGGCGAGGCACAGAACGGCCAGGAAGTGCTGCAGCGCGTGCGCGAAGATGCTTTCGACGTGCTGCTGCTCGACATGTCGATGCCGGGCAAAAGCGGCATCGAGCTGATCAAGCAGGTGCATGGCGAAAAGCCGAAGCTGCGCATACTCGTGTTGAGCATGCACGAGGAAGAACAGTACGCGGTGCGCGCGCTCAAGGCGGGCGCCGCCGGCTACCTGACCAAGGAGAGCGCTTCCGTGCAGCTGGTCGCCGCGATCCGCAAGGTCGCAACGGGCGGTGTTTTCATCAGTCCGGCAGTCGGCGAGCAGCTTGCTCTCGGGGCGATGGCGCAGACCACCGGGCCGCCCCATACCGCGTTATCCGACCGCGAGTACCAGGTTTTCGAGATGCTGGTGGATGGCAAAAGCGTCACCGACATGGCGGAGCGGCTGAATCTGTCGGTCAAGACAGTGAGCACGCACAAGGCGCGCATCATGCAGAAAATGAACATGACCAACCAGGCCGAGCTCATTCGCTACGCGCTCAGCCACAATCTCGTCGACGATCCCGACAGTCCGCAGTAAGTAATGTCCCTTGTAGGACGATTCCGACACGGCATCCGGCGCTGTCCTACGGCATTTTTCAGACGCCGCCGACCCTCCCAATCAGCCGCCCCCGATAGGCGCGTATGCGTGGCTCGCCGATACTGCAAGCCATGGAAACCGCACGCACCGACCGCACCAATGTGTTCCTCGTCGAGGACTCCGCGCCCATCCGCATGCGGCTCGCGGAGATGCTCGGCGAACTTGAGGGTGTCGCGATCGTCGGCGAAGCGGACACGCCGGCGTCCGCGATCGAAGGCATCCTGCGCACCCGCCCGCACTCCGTCGTGCTCGACATCCAGTTGATCGGCGGCAGCGGCATCGACGTGCTGCGCGAGGTGCGGCCGCTCGAACCCGGCATCGTGTTCATCGTGCTCACCAACCACCCGGATCCGCAATACCGCAAGATCTGCATGGGGGCGGGAGCGAGCTATTTTCTGGACAAGACGACTGAATTCGAAAAAGTAAGAGAGGTGATCGCAGAGCTCGGCACCGTGCATTGATGCCGGGCAAACGATCGGGGTTTATGACAAAGGACAACGACATGAGAACGACCGCAGCGGTACACGCCTATGCTCCCGGCCATCTTGCCACGGTATCGCCGATCTGCAGGCCGGATTCCCGGGATGCCGCCCACGGTCGGACGTTATGCCAGACATGCAGCCTGCGCGAGCTGTGCCTGCCAGCCGGCCTCGGTCTGCAGGAAATGGAGCAGCTCGATCAGATCGTCCATCGCAAGCGCACGCTGAAACGGGGTGCATATCTGTATCGTGTCGGCGGCGCGCTGCAGTCGCTGTACGCCGTGCGGACCGGGTTCCTGAAGAGCTGCGTACTGCACGACGACGGACGCGAGCAGGTCGCGGGCTTTCACATGATGGGCGAGCTGCTCGGCATGGATGCGATCGGAACCGGCAAGCATATGTGTGACGCGGTCGCGCTTGAAGACTGCGAGATGTGCGAAATTCCGTACGGCGAGTTCGAACGGCTGAGCCGCGACTTACCGATATTGCAGCAACATTTTCACCGCATGATGAGCCGCGAGATCACGCGCGATTACGGCGTGATGCTGCTGCTCGGCAGCATGCGTGCGGAAGAACGGCTTGCCACTTTCCTGCTCAATCTGTCGCGACGCTTCGCCGCGCGCGGCTACTCGCCGACCAGCTTCAATCTGCGCATGACGCGCGAGGAAATCGGCAGCTATCTCGGCCTCAAGCTCGAGACCGTCAGCCGCGCGTTCTCGCACTTCCAGAGCGAGGGGTTGGTCATGGTCCAGAACAAGAGCATCGAGATCAAAAACCTCGATGGTCTGCGCGCAACGGTCGGCCAGGGCGCGGGCCATTGATCGCATATGTCAGTAGTTGTATTGCGTGACGTTCAGGTAGTAAACGACGTCTTCGATGCCCTCTTGCGACCAGCGCAACTCCTGCTGCGCCTGCCACCGGTCGACGACGCCACGTAATTGGTCCAGCTTGCCTGGCCAGCGCTGCTTGAGGCCATGCACTTTTCTGGTGTGACAAACCTGGTAGTGGTTTTCATAGAGCGCGCTCGAGCTCGGCCCCCAGCGTGGGCAGGCCAGAGACTGCGCCACGCATCACCCCGCCGCAGGCGATTACCCTAACCCGCACGCTGATGCTTCAACACCGCGTCGATTTCAGCCTCGACTTCACACCAGGACTCCGCCTCATCGTCGGCCGCGCCGGTCTCCTGCTGATGCTTCAGGCCGCGAAAATACGCCGCATCGTTGATCATGTGATAGCGCTGTTCGGGTGTTACCGCAACCTGCGGAACAAGCTTCCTGGTCGTGGATTTTTTCATGTGTCGCCTCCTGGGCCGATCCGGCCTCAGTGCACCGCGATCTTCCTCATGGTCGATTTCGCTTTCTTCGGCAGCGTAAGGTTGAGCACGCCGTCGCTGTACTTGGCGTCGACCGCGGCCCCGTCAACATCGTGCTCGAGCGTAATACTGCGCTCGAGCTTGCCGTAGTAACGCTCGCTGCGGATCACGCACTCATCCTGTTTCTCTTCCTTTTCCTTCCTCACTTTGCAACTGCATGCGTTCTATACGCACTCATGCATCCATCGGCTTGTGCCAGAAGGATATTTTCCACGCATGCGCGACCCGTACTTTGACGCAGGTCAAACCGCGCGCGCAGCGCCCGGCAGCAAGCCGTTCTCCGCCAGGTGCCGCTGCAACTGCGGTGCGGTGCACCAGGTGTAATCGTGCGCGAGTTCGCGCAACTTCACCCCCGCTTTCGCCACCGGCTCAAGCGCGACCCGCAACAGGCCGAGCATGCGGGGGTCGGCCACCAGCACCATGGACGACGCTTTGCCGGCAGCGACGAGCACCGCCGCCTGATCGGCGATGCGCGACGCAAATCGGCGCAGCACCTCCGCCTCGTGCGGCTCGCGCTTGTCGGTATAGCCATGCGGCGCCATCCTGCCGCGGCCGGTATCGCGGCCGCTCTTGATCTTGCGCGTGTCGCGCCGGCCCTTGACCGTATGATCGGGGTTCGACAGCCGTGCGCTCTCCACCAGCCGCAGCGCGGCGCGGCGCGGCTGCGCATTGCGTTGTTCGAGCGCCATGAAACGCGCCCGTGCGCCATCCGCCACGATCACCCAGCAATCTTCCATGTTCTGCCTCCGAGATTAGGTAGTTGTGCGGGCCGGCGTATCGAGGCATGCAGTCCAGCGCCGTTTGCCCGATGATGCATGGATTTTTCAAGCTCGCGCCGCGCCGCGATGAACGCCTCGCGCAGCAGAACGTAGACATCCTCATGATTATCGCGCGTAACCACCACCTCGCCGCCCGGCAGCATGATATTGAGCCGAACCGTGAACTGCTTCCGGTGCTGTTGATGGTGGTGCGGCGCAGCCACGACGACGCGGCAGGAAGTAAGCCGCGGGCAGATCTTCTCGAGCCTGGCCACTTTTTCCCGAATGCGCGCATCGAGCGCCGCCGAATGCGGCATGTCTTCCATCGTGATGTGCAGTTCGCCCGGCATGATGTTTTCCTTTGCTGTCGAAAAATGCGGCATTACTTGCGGCTTTGAACTTCCTGCGCACGCTCGCGGCCGAGGACCCGCGTCATTTCCGCCATCTGTTCGGTCAACGCTTCGAGCAGGTCGTCGATCGATACGATACCGGTCAGATTGCCGTCGTGATCGACCACCGGCAGCCGCCGCACGCCCTTGTAGCGCATGATCTCCACCGTCTGCAGCAAACCCTCATCCTCGCGCACCGTGACGAGTTCGGATGCCATGATGTCACCGACCGTAATCACATTCGGATTGAGATCGACGGCATTGACCTCGATCACGATGTCGCGATCGGTGACAATCCCCACCGGCACACGCCGGCCGGCCATGTCGTCGACCACCACCACCGTGCCCACGTGATAGTGACGCATCAGCTTTGCCGCAGCCTGCACCGTGGTATCGCGCATCGTGTAAGTGACATCGCGTTTGCAGATTTGGCCGATTGACATTTTCATTCCTTTCCTCAGTCCAGCCCCGCTGCCGGGCGTAGCGTGCGGCAGAGCCTGGATCGGCAATGCCGGGCTTTGTTTGATTGATACTAGACGCCGGTGCGGCGACTACGCTTGATATGGGTCAAAGGCTGCGCGGATGGACAGCGGTTAAATGAGGTGAAATTACGCGGTGCTGCTGCGCGCTTTACTCCCGCCCGGCCTGCCGGTGGATCACGGGGTTCCGCCCGACACGCGAACCTGCGCGTGACTGAGGTTCCGGTAAATCCGGCGCCGGCGTGCAAGCGGCCACCAATCGTAAAGAAAGATCTCCAGCGGCCGCCACATCGCGACCCAGCCGCCGATCGTCAGGCTCTCACGCACGATAGTGAGAAACGTTCCGGTTGCGAGTTTGGCAATCGCGTCCGCCATGAGCAGGCACAGCGCGAGAAAAGTGAGCCCGATCACAAGACTCATACGCCCTAGTTGCAAAAGCTGGTTCAGTTCGCGGCGCGTGAGTTCCGCCTTGTAATCGAAATAATTGTGGATCGCTTCGGTGACGAGCGTGGTGGGGTCGCCTTCCGCCGGCAATTTTTCCAGGTGTATGGTGATCTGGAACCGGCTGTCGGGCGGAAATTCCAAAGCCCAGCTCTCGATGAACTCCTCGGCATCGGGATCGAGATCCTTGTGATGGAACGGCGTCGGGTCCATCGAGTTGAACAGCTGCGCAAGGTCGCGCAGACGCAGCTCGATCCGGTGGTGAGGCACGCTGACGGGTTTCATGGACGCAATCACTTTCCAGCCTCCTTAGAGTGGCCCACGAATAAACTCTGCTCCACCGTCACCCTGCCTGTCTTGACCCAGATCAATAGGGCCGGCAGCCGGACCGTATTAAATATGGGCGCGGGCAGCTTTCCTGGCTTGCTGCGCATTGATTCCGCTACAACGTGAAAAGGAGTTGGCATGTATCAACGAATTCTTGTTCCGGTAGACGGCAGCCACACTTCGACGCTGGGGCTGCAAGAGGCAATCCGGATTGCCAGAGACCAACGGGCACGGCTGCGGCTCATCAGTGTCGTCGACGAGTACGTGGTGACGCAGAATTTTGAAGGCTTCATCAATACGGGCGAGCTGCTCGATTCGTTGCGCGATGCGGGTAAAAAAACGATTCAAAAAGCGCTGGCGTTGACCCGCAAGCATGACATCAAGGCGGATACCTCGCTCTACGAAACCATGGGCACCCGCGTGTCGGATGTCATCGTTCGCGAAGCGAAGAAGTGGAAAGCCGACCTGATCGTGATGGGCACGCACGGCCGGCGCGGCGTTGGTCGTGTAGTGCTCGGCAGCGACGCCGAAGCCGTGCTGCGGACAACCCCGGTTCCGGTACTGATGGTAAGGTCTCCCGACCGCAAACGGCGGGCGCGGAGAAAATAGGCGCTCAGCTTCATCTGGACGGTAATGAATGTGCTGCGCCCGTCGCCGCCGCACAGAGGAATCTTTGGATACTCTTTCGTTTGGAAAAAGGGTCGCGCATGGCTGAGATACTGGGATTCGACGCATTTTCGCCGCAGCAGATAGCCGACAAGGTCGAGAACGTCGGGGTGGCGAAGGCGCACCTCAAGACGCTGCCGACGTTCATGCTGGGAGTGCTTGCGGGCGGCTTCATCGGCCTCGGCGCGCTTTACTACGCGCTGGTGGTGAGCGATGCCCAGTTATCCTTCGGCATCGCGCGCGTGCTCGGGGGTGTCGCGTTCTCCCTCGGGCTGATACTGGTCATCGTCGGTGGAGCGGAGTTGTTCACCGGCAATAACCTGCTGGTCATGGCGTGGGCGGACCGCAAAATCACGACGTCCGAGATGCTGCGCAATTGGGCCCTGGTATACATCGCCAATGCGGTGGGCGCCATCGGATTGGCGGTCGTGGTATATCTGTCGCATCACGCCGGCATGAACCAGGGGGGCGTCGGACTCGCTTATCTGGAAATCGCCGCTGCCAAGACCGCATTACCTTTCTGGGAAGCGTTCTTCAAGGGCGTGCTGTGCAATCTGCTGGTGTGTCTCGCGGTCTGGATGGCGCTGGCGGGGCACAGCGTAATCGACAAGGTGCTGGTGATCGTATTTCCGATATCCGCGTTTGTCGCCGCCGGCTTCGAGCACTGCGTCGCCAACATGTATTTCATACCGCTCGGCATTTTCCTGAAGGCGAGCACAATCGCGCCGGCCGGCATCAACCTGGCGTCGCTCGACTGGGGCGGGTTCGTCAGCAACCTGATACCGGTGACGCTCGGCAATATCGTCGGCGGCAGCGTGATGGTTGCGCTGGTGTATCACCTCATCTACCGGCGCGGCTTCAACAGCTGATACCGGCGGCCCGCCCGCGGTTCTGGAAGCCGCGATAAAAGCGCCGCTTGGCCGCTTCGACAAACACAAGATAGATGACCACCATCGCCGCCAGGATGAAATAGAACTTGGCGGGCGGCGGCACGAACCCGAAAAACGATCCCAGTGCCGTAAACGGCAGCAACGCACCGGCGATCACGACGGCCAGAGATGTTGCTGTGAGGACGGGATGGGCGCGGCTTGCGAGGGGGTTACCGCGAGTGCGGATGATGAAGATCACCAGCACCTGGGTAGTCAGCGATTCGACAAACCAGCCGGTCTGGAACAGCGGCTCGTCGGCCTTTAATACCGCCAGCAAGATGTAGAACGTAAGAAAATCAAACACCGAGCTGATCGGCCCGATCACGAGCATGAAGTTGCGAATGAAGTTCATGTCCAGTACTCGCGGGCTGCGGACTTCCTCGGGATCCACTTTATCCAGCGGGATCGGCACTTCGGAAACGTCGTACAGAATATTGTTGAGGAGGATCTGCGTCGGCAGCATCGGCAGGAAAGGCAGGAACAGCGAGGCGCCGGCCATGCTGAACATATTGCCGAAGTTGGAACTGGTGCCCATCATGATGTACTTCATGATGTTGGCGAAGGTGCGGCGGCCTTCCAGCACACCATCGTGCAGGACCTGCAAATCGTGCTCGAGCAGAATGATGTCCGCCGCTTCTTTTGCCACATCGACGGCCGAGTCCACCGAGAGGCCGACATCCGCCGAGTGCAGCGGTGGCGCATCGTTGATGCCGTCGCCCAGGTAACCGACTACGTGGCCGCGTGCCTTGAGCGCGAGGATCACCCGGTCCTTCTGCGACGGATTGACGCGGCAAAACAGGTTCGCCGTTTCCACCCGGGCGCGCAGCGCATGATCGTCCATCTGCGCGATTTCCTTGCCGGTCATTACGCCCGTCACCGGAATGTTCAAACTGGCGCAGATATGGGCGGTGACCCGTTCGCTGTCGCCGGTGACAATTTTGATGACGACCCCGCTATCCTTGAGCGCGGCCAGCGCAGCGCCGGCGCTCTCCTTCGGCGGGTCGAGGAAAGCTGCAAATCCCGCGAACACCAGCTCCGTTTCGTCACTGACTACCGCGTGCGGATGATCGGGGGAAACCTCGCGCCACGCAATGCCCAACACCCGGAAGCCGTCGCTTTCGAGCGCGTGATACTGGTCGCGCAGTCGCGCGAGAACGGCGGCGTCCGCCGGACTCGGCCGCTGCGGGCCGTCGTCTTCATAGACGCTGCACAGTCCCGTGATCTCGTCGGCCGCGCCCTTGACCACCAGTAAACGCGTTTTGCCGTTATCGAGCAGAACCGAAACGCGGCGACGTTCAAAATCGAATGGCACCTCATCGATTTTCTTCCAAGTACTCACGTCGATGTGTTCGTGGTTGAGGATAGCCTCGTCGAGCGGGCTCTTGAGGCCGGTCTCGAAGAAACTGTTCAGATAGGCGAGTTCCAGCACGCGCGCGCTGTTTCTGCCTCGCGCATCCACGTGCCGCTCCAGACGGATCTTCGCTTCGGTCAGCGTGCCGGTCTTGTCGGTGCACAGGACGTCCATCGACCCGAGGTTCTGAATGGAAGCGAGCCGCTTAACGATCACGCGCTTCTCCGCCATGCGCTGCGCTCCCCGCGACAGCGTCACCGACACCACCATGGGCAACAGCTCCGGCGTCAGGCCCACCGCGAGCGCCACGGCGAACAGGAAGGAATCCAGCCAGGGCTTGTGGAACAACGCATTCACGAGCAACACGAACAGCACCAGCAGGACGGTGAGACGCATGATAAGCAGGCCAAATTGGCGCGCGCCGGTCTCGAAGGCCGTCGGCGGCGGCTGGCGCGTAATGCTGTCGGCAATGGCTCCGATCGCGGTGGCGGTCCCGGTTTTGACCACCAGCATCCTCGCGCTGCCGCTGATGACGGAAGTGCCCGCGAACACCGCGTTGGTGGCATCTTGGAGATCGGTGGCAGCGGCCGCCGGCAACCCGGGCTGCTTTTCCACAGGGTACGGCTCGCCGGTCAGCAGCGCCTGCTTGACGAAGAAATCGCGCGCTTCCAGCACCAGGCCATCGGCCGGAATGAGGTCACCGGCGGAGATCAATGCAACGTCGCCGGGCACCACTGCGGCCACCGGCACCTCCAGGTGCTTGCCGTCGCGCATCACGGTTGCCCGCACCGAAACCGCCTGGCGCAATCTGTCCGCGGCTTTGCCGGCGCGGTACTCCTGGACGAAATCCAGAGTCACGCTCAGGAGCACGATAAAACTGATGATGAGGAAATTGGCTACTTCGCCGGTAAACGCCGAAATCGCGCTTGCCACAAGGAGCACGACGACGAGGGGATTCTTGAAGCGGGAGAGAAACTGCACCAGCGCAGACCGCTCCTGGCGAGCGCGAAACAGATTGGAGCCGAATCGGGACAGCCGCGAACTTGCCTCGGCACCGGATAAGCCCGCAGCATCGGTGGCCAGTTGCGCCTGTATGTCCGATAGTGCGTTAAGCCACCACGCTTGGCCGCCGGAAGCCCCGGACATCAAATTACCCCCGCTTTAGCATCGACTGAATCGACCAGATGAGCGCGGTGCGTTGAAACGCGCTCAGCCACTACCATGCCTAACTCGTTATGGATAGGCAAGTCGACGGTGTCTGCCGACGACCCCGTCGCGGTTGAAACGATACAGGAGAACCGGCTGCTGCATGCGCGGCAGGCTGCCGCACAGGCGCACGATGCAATACGGCCGGTGATTCAGCCGATTTGGCGGGAAGTGCCTTCTTTCCAGGGACAATCGAGGCACTGCTCAAGCCCCGGGCATCTGCCCTGCAGCCAGGGCAAACAACCGTCGTGAGGATCGCGGTGGCCGAGCGCCTGCGACAATGCGTTATGACTGGAGCCCGCCGCAAGCGGCGCCGCCCAGCCGAAAAATTTGTCAAAGATTTTCATGACTCCACCTTTCCGCACAATGCTCGCAGGCTCATTCTCGGACCGGAAGCCGCGCCGGGGTTTGACGTGGATCAAGACGCGCTTATTAACCGCCCCCGGATTGCGCGTGGTGCGGGCCGGCGCCCGCCGCCAGCCCTGCAAATTAGCTTGATCTGGATCAACAGCCGCGGAGACCAGGCAGCGTATCCTGCCCGGAGCTATTCGAGCCACGGCGAGGGATAAGCACACAATGGAAACGATCACCGAACGCATCGACAACGTCACGAAAATTCCGCCCCGGTACCTGCACGCGAAGCTGCCGGCGCCGCGGAGCGTAAAGATCGAGATCTCGCCGCGCTGCAATTACCGCTGCGGCTTTTGCGCGCTGCGCAACCGCGAAGTGCAGCCGAAGTGGGACATGGACTTCGGGTTGTTCAAGCGCGTCACGCGCGAGATGCGCGAGGCGGGCGTCGAAGAGATCGGCGTGTTCTATCTCGGCGAGTCGTTCATGAATCCGCGGCTGCTCGTGGACTGCATCGCTTATCTCAAGGGCGAACTCGGCATGCCCTATGTCTTCCTGACCTCGAACGCCTCGATGGCGTTTCCCGAAGCGGTCGACGAATGCATGAAGGCCGGCCTGGATTCGCTGAAGTGGTCGATCAACGCTGCCGACGAGCAGCAATTCGAGAAAATCATGGGTGTGGCGGGCAAGCTTTTCCACACCGCGCTCGGCAACGTCAAATCGGCGTGGGAAGTGCGCAAGCGCGGCGGCTACAAGACCGGGCTGTATGCGTCGTCCATCAAGTACGACGGCGAGCAGCTCGTGAAAATGGATGCCCTGCTGAACGAACGCGTGCGGCCTTATGTGGACACCCACTACTGGCTGCCGCTTTACTCGATGGGCGCGTTCGCCACCCAGCGCGAGGCGGAACTCGGCTACCGTCCCACGGCGGGAAACCAGGGACGCCTCGGCGCGCTGCGCGAGCCGCTGCCTTGCTGGTCCGCGTTCACCGAGGGTCACGTCACTGCCGAGGGCAAGCTCTCGGCGTGCTGCTTCGATGCCACCGCCAACTGGACCATGGGCGATCTGACCAAGCTCTCCTTCATGGAGGCGTGGAACTCGCCGCCGTTCGTCAAGCTGCGCGCCGCGCACCTGAAGAAGGACGTGCGCGGCACCGTGTGCGAAAACTGCATCGCGTATTGAGTCCCGCGGGTTTTCCCGTGCGAGCCCGGTAGCACGGGCCCGCAGCACCCCGCGCCGCTGAAGCACGTCCATATCGGTGCGGCCGGGCGGCTCATGGCGCACCCAAAAGCCACCTTCCGACCCCCTGACGGAGCCCATTTCGCCGGGAAAATCGACATTGTTTGATCTATATCATAAGATCCTCAAAATCCGCCTGCGGGTCCTTGTATTCCGCAATAGGTCGCACTAGGCTTGAACCCGACCACTAGATATTGTGTTTTTGTCCGGGAGGAGCCGCATGTCTCTGGAGTCTTGGAATTCCGTTCCCCAACCGTCGGCGTTGCCCGCTGAAGTCATCAAGCGCGACGGCCGACGCGCGCACTTCGACCGCGTCAAGATCGCGTCCGCGATCGCGCGCGCCGGCGGCGCCACCGGCGAGTTCGGGGTCGACGGGGCAGCAACGGTGACCGCGCAGGCGATCAAAGTCATCGCCCACCGCTATCCGGTCAGGATACCGTCGATCGAGGACATCCAGGACATCGTCGAGCAGGCGCTGATCGCTGCCGATTTCGTGAAGACCGCGCGCGCCTACATCGTCTATCGCGAACACCATAAACAGCTGCGCGCCGATCGCAAGACGCTGATGGACGTGGCGACTTCGATCAATGAGTACCTCGACCAGCAGGACTGGCGCGTCAACGCCAATGCCAATCAGGGTTATTCGCTCGGCGGGTTGATCCTCAACACTTCGGGCAAGGTGGTTGCCAACTACTGGCTGTCGCACGTCTATCCGCCAGAAGTCGGCGCCGCGCACCGCGACGGCAGCATCCATATCCACGATCTCGACATGCTGGCCGGGTACTGTGCCGGCTGGTCGCTGCGCATGTTCCTGCACGAGGGGCTGAACGGCGTGCCGGGCAAGGTCGAGGCGAAGCCCCCCAAGCACCTGTCGAGCGCGGTCGGCCAGATCGTCAACTTCCTCGGCACCCTGCAGAACGAGTGGGCCGGCGCGCAGGCGTTTTCATCCTTCGACACCTACATGGCGCCGTTCATCCGCAAGGACCGCCTCGATTACACCACCGTCAAACAGTGCATGCAGGAGCTGATCTATAACCTCAATGTGCCGTCGCGCTGGGGCACGCAAACGCCGTTCACCAACCTGACATTCGACTGGGTGTGCCCGGAAGACCTGCGCGACGAGATCCCGGTCGTCGGCGGCGAGGAAATGCCGTTCACTTACGGCGACCTTGCGCCCGAGATGGAGATGATCAACCGCGCCTACATCGAAGTGATGATGGCGGGCGACGCCAAGGGCCGCGTGTTTACGTTCCCGATTCCGACCTACAACATGACGCCGGATTTCGAGTGGGACACTCCGATGGCGGACCTGTTGTTCGAAATGACCGCGAAATACGGGCTGCCCTATTTCCAGAACTTCATCAACTCGGAACTGAAGCCGAACATGATCCGCTCGATGTGCTGCCGGCTGCAGCTCGATCTGCGCGAGCTCCTGAAGCGCGGCAACGGGTTGTTCGGTTCGGCCGAGCAGACCGGGTCGCTGGGCGTGGTGACGATCAACTGCGCGCGGCTCGGCCATCTCTACCGCGGCGATGAGCGCGCGTTGTTTGCGCGCGTCGACGAGCTGCTCGAGATCGCGAAGACGAGCCTCGAGATCAAGCGCAAGGTGATCCAGCGCCACATGGACAACGGGCTGTTTCCGTATACCAAGCGCTACCTCGGCACGCTGCGCAACCACTTCTCGACGGTCGGCGTCAACGGCATCAACGAAATGATCCGCAATTTCACCGCCGATGAGCATGACATCACCAGCGCGTGGGGCCATGCTTTTGCCTGCCGGGTGCTCGATCACGTGCGCGATAAAATCCGCGCCTTCCAGGCGGATACCGGCCATATGTACAACCTCGAAGCCACGCCCGCCGAGGGCACGACTTATCGCTTCGCGAAAGAAGACCGCAAGCGCTATGCCGGCATCATTCAAGCCGGCACCGCCGACATGCCGTACTACACTAATTCGTCGCAATTGCCGGTCGGCTACACCGACGATCCGTTCGAAGCGCTCGAGCGGCAGGAAGAGCTGCAGAAAAAATATACCGGCGGCACCGTGCTGCATCTTTACATGAGCGAGCGCATCACGTCGGTCGCCGCATGCAAGGTGCTGGTCCGGCGCGCGCTCGAGCGCTTCGGCGTGCCGTACATCACGATCACGCCGACCTTCTCGATCTGCCCGCACCACGGCTATCTCGAAGGCAAGCACGAATTCTGCCCGCGCTGCGACGAGGAATTGATTGCCAGGAAACGGCGGGAGCTTGAGGCCGCCTGATACGATTCACCCGATCGACAACAACCCATAGGGAGGACGCCGTGAACGACATGACACAAACCTGCTTTGTAACCGGCACCATCGTGCTCGACGACAGCGAACGCCAGCGGTGCGAAATCTGGACGCGCGTGATGGGCTATCACCGTCCGGTGTCATCTTTCAATATCGGCAAAAAAGGCGAATTTCATGAGCGTCGGTTTTTTGAGGAAGGCAAGACGCCGCCCGCCATGTGAGGTGAGCCCGGCATTGCGCATCGGCGGCTTCACCGGTCTGTCCTGCACCGACTACCCGGGTATGCTGTCGGCCGTGGTGTTCTGCCAGGGCTGCCCGTGGCGCTGCGGTTATTGCCATAACCCGCACCTTCAGGCGCCGCGCCCGGCGACGCCGATCGCGTGGAGCGACGTCGAGCGCTTCCTCGAACGCCGGCGCGGCCTGCTTGATGCGGTGGTGTTCAGCGGCGGTGAGCCGACGCTGCAATCCGGTGTTGCTGACGCGATGCGTGCGGCAAGGCAAATGGGGTTTCGCGTCGGATTGCACACCGCGGGCATCTACCCGCGCCGGCTGGAAACACTGTTGCCGCTCACCGACTGGATCGGGATGGACATCAAGGCGCCGTTTGCCGAATACGCCGCCACCACCGGCAGACGCAATAGCATCAGGCCGGCACTCGAGAGCCTGCAGCTCATCCTTGCCAGCGGCGCAAATTGCGAATTCCGTACCACGGTGCATGCTTCACTGATGCCGCCGAACGAGTTGATGGAGCTCGCGCAGCTGCTGGCGAAGCTCGGCGTGCGCAACTATGTGCTGCAGGAATTCCGCGCACAAGGCTGTGCGGACCCGGCAATGCAAAGCACCCGCTCGTACCTGACCGAGCCGTTCTGCCGATCGCTCGCCTCGCTGTTTCCATCGTTTGAGGTGCGCCGCGCACAGTAGCAGCGCCGCTTCCGGCATACCCGCCGCTTCTTTGATCTACGTCATAGATTTCTCTGCGGGCGCGGGCAACATTGCGTTTTGATCATTGCGCGGGACCGCGTCTGCCTCCGGGCGCGTGCGACGAAATCCCGCTCATGGAGTATTGCCGACATGCATCTGGTATGCCCGGCGGGCAGCCTGCCCGCGCTCAAAGCCGCCATCGATAACGGCGCCGATTGCGTTTATATCGGTTTTCGCGACGACACCAACGCGCGCAACTTTGCGGGGCTCAATTTCGATCCGGCGGGCGCGCGCGAAGGCGTCCGCTACGCCCATAGCAGGAAGCGGCAGGTGCTGCTCGCGCTCAACACTTACCCGCAGCTCGCCGGCTGGGAACGCGCACGATTAGCCGTCGACCGCGCGGCGGAACTCGAAGTCGACGCGGTGATCATCGCCGACGCCGGACTGATGCAGTACGCGGCCGTGGCCTATCCGCATTTGCGTCTGCACCTTTCAGTGCAAGGCTCTGCCACCAACTACGAAGCGATCAATTTCTTTCACGAGCATTTTCACATCAAGCGCGCGGTGCTGCCGCGCGTGCTGTCGCTGGCGCAGGTCAGGCAGGTGATCGCCGGCACGCCGGTCGAGATCGAGGTATTCGGCTTCGGCAGCCTGTGCGTGATGGTCGAGGGACGCTGCGTGCTGTCGTCGTTTGCGACCGGTGAATCGCCCAACACCTGCGGCGTATGCTCGCCGGCGAAGGCGGTGCGCTGGCAGCATACGCCGGCCGGGCTCGAGTCGCGCCTGAACGGCATTCTGATCAACCGCTACGCGGCGGACGAGAATGCTTCCTACCCGACGTTGTGCAAGGGACGCTTTGCGGTCGACGGCGAGACCTACTACGCGATCGAAGAACCGGCGAGCCTCAATACGCTCGAGCTGATTCCCGAGCTGCTCGCGGCCGGCGTCGCCGCGATCAAGATCGAAGGCCGGCAGCGCAGCCCTGCCTATGTCGCACAGGTGACGCGCACCTGGCGCGAGGCGATTAACGCCTGCCAAACGAATCCGGTGCACTACGCGGTCCGGCCGGCGTGGAACGATGCGCTGCGCAAGATGTCCGAAGGCCAGCAGCAAACGCTCGGTGCCTATCACCGTCCGTGGAAATGAACATCGCATGAAACTCGCGCTGGGACCGATACTCTACTACTGGCCGCGCGACCGGGTGTTCAAGTTCTACGCCGCCGCTGCGACGGCGCCGGTCGATATCGTCTATCTCGGCGAGGTGGTGTGCTCGCGGCGCCACGAACTGCGCCTTGCCGACTGGCTAGAGCTCGCGCAGCGGCTCACTGATGCCGGCAAGGAAGTGGTGCTGTCAACGCAGGCGCTGATCGAATCCGAGTCCGATCTCAAAACGCTGCGCAGGATCGCCGCCAACGGCGCCTTCCTGGTCGAGGCCAACGACATGGGCGCGGTGCATCTGCTGGCGGGCAAAGCGCCGTTTGTCGCGGGCCTCCATCTCAACGTCTATAACCCGCAAACGCTCGCGCTGCTTGCAAAGCTCGGCGCGCAACGCTGGGTGATGCCGGTCGAGCTGTCACGCGAAAGTCTGCGCGCGCTGCAGCAGCACCGGCCGGCGGCGATGGCGACCGAGGTATTCGGCTACGGCCGCCTGCCGCTCGCGTTTTCGGCGCGCTGCTTCACCGCGCGCCGCTACAACCTCTCCAAGGACAGTTGCGAATTTCGCTGTCTCGACCATCCCGACGGCATGCCGCTTGCAACCTGCGAGGGCCAGCCGTTCCTTGCTTTCAACGGCATCCAGACGCAATCGGCGCAGATCCATAACCTGATACGCGAACTCGATGAGTTGTCGCAGCTTGGTGTCGACGTGCTGCGCATCAGCCCGCAGTCCGCGCACACTGTCGAGGTCGTCAAATTGTTCAGGCAATGCCTCGACCGCGATAAGACCGGGAATGACGCGGCGCGCGAAATCGCCGACCTGATGCCCGCGGCAGCATGCAACGGTTACTGGCACGGCAAGCCCGGTCTCGAGCAAGTGACCGTGCCGATGCGTGCCGTAGAGGCCTGAGTCATGTACCACGGCGAGCGATTTAACAGCAGCACCCACCTGATGGGAACGCTGCTGGCGGCGGCAGGCGCCGCGGTGCTGGTGGCGCTGGCCGCACGCCAGGGCGATCCCTGGAAGATCGTCAGCTTCGGCATTTACGGCACGCTGCTGTTCGCGCTCTACTCCCTGTCCACCCTTTACCACAGCACCCGCGGCAAGGTGAAACGCGTGTTTCAGAAACTGGATCATTGTTCAATTTACCTGCTGATCGCGGGTACCTATACGCCGTTTACGCTCGTCACTCTGCGCGGCGCCTGGGGCTGGTCGCTGTTCGGGGTGGTGTGGGGGCTGGCGGCGCTCGGCATCGCCCAGGAAGCGTGGCTCGGAAAAGGCGCACGGATACTGTCGCTGGTGATTTATGTCGTCATGGGCTGGCTAGGCGTGATCGCGGTCAAGCCGCTGATCGCGGCGTTGACGCCCACCGGGTTTGCCTGGCTCGCAGCGGGCGGCCTGTTCTATACCGTGGGCATCGTTTTCTACGCGCTGGACGAGAAGTTGCGGCACGGGCACGGCATCTGGCACTTGTTCGTGGTGGCAGGCAGCGCGAGCCATTACCTCGCGATATTGCTTTATGTCGCGTGACGGCGCCGCGCCTTTCACCAACCGATGCAAGCAACGATGAAGCTGCCGCCGATACCCGATCCCGTGCGCCGGCTGCTGTCGCGGCTGCCGCAGTACCCGGCATCGGCGGCTTTTGCCGCCGCGCTCACGCTGTGGCTCGGAGAGACCCTCGGCGCCGACGCGCACCCCGAGTTCGCCGGCAAGCTGATCAGGCTGCACGTCACCGATGCCGGCGTAACGCTCACGTTCCGCGTAATGCCGCGCGGCTTCACGCCGTCCGCCGCCGCCAACCCCGATCTCACGCTCGCCGCGGCAGCGGAAGATTTCCTGGCGCTCGCGCTGCGCCGCGAGGATCCCGACACGCTGTTTTTCAGCCGGCGCCTCGTGATGGAGGGCGACACCGAGCTAGGGTTGCTGGTGAAGAACACGCTTGACGCGCTCGAACTCAAGCCAGCGTTGCCCGCACCACGCGACGTGCTGCGCCGGCTGCGCTCCTTCCTGCCCTGACCGCCGGCACCACCCGGCCCTGCTGTGCGAATCTCAGCAGCGTATTGCCTCGCTATCACGTCTTTGTCAAAAGCGATTCTTGGGACATAATACGGGCAATTTCATCCGTGGGCCGCATACCGCCCCGAGGTTGCGCCCTTGCCGTCCACACCCATCAAGGTACAAACCTTTCTCGCGAATCTCCCGCTGTTCAAGGAACTCGCCCCCGAGGAACTCGACCGCATCGCACTCGGTGCGCGCGAGCAGCACGTCGCGCGCGGCGAAGTGGTGTTCCGCAAAGGTGACCCGTGTGAAGGCTTCCATATGGTGATTTACGGACATATCAAGCTCGCATTCACATCCGCCAGCGGCAACGAGAAAGTGGTCGAGTTGATCGGCCCGGGCCAGAGCTTCGGTGAAGCGCTGATGTTCATGGAGAAGCCATACGTGGTGTACGCCCAGGCGCTCGCCGATACGCTGCTGCTGCACATTGCCAAAGCGGTGGTGTTCGACGAGATCGAGCGCGAGCCGGGCTTCGCGCGCAGGATGATCGCCGGCCTGAGCCGCCGCCTGCACGGCCTGGTCAGCGATCTCGAATCCTATTCCCTGCACTCGGGCATCCAGCGCGTGATCGGCTACCTGCTGCGCGCGGAACCCGATGGCGAGACCGCCGGCACGACAGTGCAACTCAAGCTGCCGACCAGCAAGGGCATCATCGCCTCGCGGTTGAATCTCACGCCCGAGCATTTCTCGCGCATCCTGCACGAACTCACCGAAGCCGGCCTGCTCACGGTCGATGGCCGCACCGTCACCATTCTCGATCTCGAGCGGCTGCGCATCTACGAGGGGAAATAGCGCTTAGTGGCTGGTGCCCTCGGAGCGCGTGATTTTGTTGTAGACGTTGTATTTGCCGACCGGGCGCTTCATCGGGATGCGCTTCACTTCCTTGAACGTCGCGGCGTCGTACACCACCAGAGCGCCGTCCATCTCCCACACCGAGACCAGCGCATAGCGGCCGTCGCGCGTGAATTCGACGTGCGCCGCGGTCTTGCCCGGCGCCGGCGTCACGCTCGCGACGACTTCGAGTTTGTCCTTGTCGATGATCTGCAGCGTGTCGCGCTTCGGGCTGTTGAAAGCGTCGACCCATGCGTAACGCGTATTCTCGTGGCTGCGCATGAAAAAACCCGGGCCGTTGGTCGGGATCTCCTTCACCGGCTGCCATGTCTGCATGTCGATCACGCTCACCACGCCCTGCTTTAGATTGGGCGTCGCGAGCACGGTGCGTCCCTGCCACTGCCAGGTGATGCCGGATCCGAGATGCGGCAGACCGGGCAGCGCCACCTCGGCGACCCTGCGCCGCACGTCGAGATTAACGACCTGCCCGTTGCCGCCATCACGTGCGGCGCCGATCACGTAGGCATAGCTCGGGTCGAAGAAAAAATCGTCGAGGTAGTCATCGAGCAGCGTGCGCCGCGGATTGAGATAACCTTTGGTTGCGATCGCCTCGCCCATGCGAAAATCGTGCACCAGCCCGGCGTAAATCGGCGGTGATTTCTCGTCGTAGCTGATCTCCCACACTTCCGGAATGTCCTTCAGCGCCACGACGAAGCTTCTGCGCGGCGCCGCATCGTAAACCGCGGAGACGCGCGAGCTTCTGCCCTTTTCATCCTGCACTGCGATGACTTTGAGCGGCGCGAGGTCGCGCGCGTCGAGCACCACCAGCGTGTGCGGCAGGTAATTCGCAACCATCACGTAGCGGCCGTCCACCGACACCGCGGCATTGCGCGTATTGATGCCGGCGCGCACTTCGACCGTGGTTTTGAGATTATAGAGATCGTACTTGCTGATCCAGCCATCACGCGACGCGAAGTAAACGTAGCGTCCGTCGGGCGAGAACTTGGGACCGCCGTGCAAGGCGTAACGGCTCGGGAAGCGCGCGAGCGGCTCGAAGCGGTCGCCGTCGAGGATCGTGACATAGTGATCGCCCGCCTCGACCACGACGAACAGGTTGAGCGGGTCTGCGCTGAAAACAGGGGCGTCGCCGAGCGTGCCCGGCCTGACGTGCTCGACGCGCGAGGCCTTGACCTCATCGAGCCCCCACTGCGGGCGCTGCGCCGGCGGCGTATAGATATAGGCTGCGAGTGCATCGATCTCTGCCGGCGCAAGCTTGTCGCCGTAACCCGCCATCTGGGTCGCAAGCCGCCCGCTGCTTATCACTTTCACCGCTTCGGCACGACGCAAACGCTCGAGGTTCTCCGGCAACAGCGCCGGGCCCATCGCGCCGAGGCGGTCGGCGCCGTGGCAACTTGCGCAATGCTGCGAATAAAGTTGGGCAACCTGCTGCGCGGCGCTTAACTCAGGCAGCACGGCAAGCAACAGCGCGGCGAGCCGCCATGAACGGCGCGGGGATGCCTGCATCACGCTACCTCGCGCGGGCCTGGCGCGTGAACGGCGTCACCTTGAGCCGGTCGTGCGCGGACACGATGCCGATTTCCTCGTCGGCCAAATAGCACGCGGGATCTTCCTGCCAGGCGTCGCCGGTCAATTGCTGCGCGCGCACGCGGGTGTTGCCGCCGCAGACATCGAAATAGCGGCATTCACCGCAACGCCCCTTGATGTTGCGCGGGCTCGCTCTGAGTCCCGCCATCAGCGGGTCGGAGGTGTCGCGCCAGATCGCGGAAAACGGCCGCGCGCGCACGTTGCCGACGGAGTAATGCCACCAGAAAGTGTCCGGATGGACATTGCCGAGGTTGTCGATGTTGGCGATGTTCACACCCGAGGAATTGCCGCCCCATTGCGCGAGCTTCGCGCGCAGATGCGCCTCGAGCTGCGGGAAGCGGCGGCGCACCCAGAACAGCAGGTAAACCCCATCGGCGTCGTTGTTGCCGGTCACGAACTCCCTGTCCACGCCGCGCTCGATATAGTTCCAGCAGGTGTCGAACAGCAGGTCCATCACGCGCCGCGTGGTCTCGAACACCGCGTCGTGCTTGCGGTCGACGTTGCCGCGGCCGGCGTAATTCAGGTGCGACAGGTAAAACTTGTCGATGCCCTCGCGCTCCATCAACTCGAGCAGCGCAGGCAGGTCGTGCTGGTTGTGCTGGGTCAGCGTGAAGCGCACGCCGATTTTGAGGCCGGCGTCGCGGCACAATCGGATTGCATTGAGCGAGCGCTCGTAAGCGCCGACCATGCGGCGGAACCGGTCGTGCGTCTCTTTGATGCCGTCGAGGCTCACGCCGACGTAATCGAAGCCGACCGCGGCGATACGGTCGATGTTCGCGTCATCGATCAGCGTGCCGTTTGACGACAGACCGACATAGAATCCCATTTCCTTTGCACGCGTCGCGATGTCGTAAATGTCGGGCCTGAGCAGCGGCTCGCCGCCGGACAAAATCAGCACCGGCACGCCGAACGCCTTGAGATCGTCCATCACGGCGAAGACTTCCTGCGTCGAGAGCTCGCCCGGGAAATCCTTGTCGGCCGAGATCGAGTAGCAGTGCTTGCATGTCAGATTGCAGCGGCGGATCAGGTTCCAGATCACGACCGGCCCCGGGGGATTTAGCTTCGGACCGAGCGGCGTCGGCTGCCGGATCTCGCGCATGTACTGGGATACTCGAAACATGCTTATCGCTCCTGCAGGCGCAAGCCTGTTTTCTTCAGAATCCGCGTGCTGTAAAGCACCGCGCCGGCCCGCGCCGCGTCACCCAGGATCGCGGCGATATACTTCACTCGCTCCTCGACCTCTCCGCGCGTACGCGCGTGGACCATCGCGAACAGGTTATATGGCCACTGCGGCGGATGCCGCACGCGCTCATAGCAGTGGGTGACGAACGGCAGCGCACCGATTATGCGACCGAGCCGGCCGACTTCATCGTCGGCAACGTCCCATACCGCCATGCCGTTGGCGCTGTAACCGAGCGCGTAATGGTTCGGCACCGCGCCGATGCGGCGCACCGCGCCCGATGCGAGCATGTGCGCGAACCGCGCCATCACTTCTTCGCCGCTGGCCCCGATCTGCTCCCCGATCGCGTGGTAGGGCCGCGGCGCGAGCGGCAAGCCGCCCTGGGTCGCGATTACGATCGCGCGGTCGATGCCATCGGGCGTCAGCGGCGTGGCGGGCACGTTCATGCGTTCGCCGCGAGATTGAGCCCGACGAAAAACTCCTCGCGCTTGGGCATCAGATAGACTGGTAATCCGGTGTCGCGCTCGATGCGGCTGGCGGCGCGCGCGATCCCGTCCCGGGACTCGGTGGCGAGCACGAACCACATGTTGAATTCGTGCTCGCGCTCGTAATTGTGTGCGACTTCCGGCAACGCATTGACCGCCTTCGCCACCCGGTCAAAGGCATCGCGCGGCACGCGCATCGCCGCCAGCGCGTAGGCGCCGCCCAGGCGCTCGGCTTGATACAACGGGCCGAAACGCGTCAGCACGCCGTCTGCAAGCAACCGCTTGATGCGCGCGATCAGGTCATCTTCGCCAAGGCCGATCAATTGCGCCGCCTCGCGATAGGGGCGTTCGCTCACCGGAAAGCCCTGTTGCAGCGTATCGACGATGGCACGATCGATGCTATCCATGCGTCACCGCCTCCGCGGCCGCCGGCAGGTAACGCGCGCCGCGCTGCTTGAAACGCTGCCGGCTGAACAGCACCTCGAACGGATACCGCACCAGATTGCAGTTCGCCCGCAATGCGGCGATCTGCGCCAGCCCTTCGTTACGGTCTTTGCCGTGGATCATGCAGTAGAGGTTGTAACGCCAATCCGGCGGGTAGCGCAGGCGCCGGTAGCACAGCGTGACGAACGGCGTCATCGCGACGCGCCGGCCCACGGCACGCACTTCAGCGTTGGGCACGTCCCACACCACCATCGCGTTGGCGTGGTAACCCAGTTCATGGTGCCGCACGATTACGCCCAGGCGGTTGATGACGCGGGCATCCAGCCAGCGCTTGAGCGTCGCGAGTACCGCCGCTTCGGTCGTGCCGGCGCGCAGCGCCAGCTCGGCGTAGGGCGCGCTCGTGAGCGGCAATCCTTCCTGCAACGAACTCACCAGCGCGCGCTCGCCTGGCGCCAGCGGCACGTTGGTGCGCTGCGCATTCAACTCTTGCCCGCGACCGTTCCGGCCCGTGGCCGCGTTGCTGCCAGAGACGTCGAACCCGAGGTCAAGGTAGTACGGTTCGACCATCGGCAGCGACAGCACGCGGCCGCAACGCGCCGAGCACTCGATGTCGCGCACCACGGTGTCGACTTGCTGCTTATCCGGCGCGGTAATGACGAACCACAGGTTGAAATGATGCTCGCGCTCATAGTTGTGGTTGACCTCGGGAAAAGAGCTGACCAGCTCCGCCACCTGCAGCAGGCGCTGTGGCGGCACGGCTATCGCGGCCAGCGTAGCTGCCCCGATGCGTCCCGGCACAAACGTCGCGCCGACGCGGCTCACGCAGCCCTGCGCGATGAGACGCGCCAGCGCTGCGATCACTTCGTTTTCGCTGACGCCAAGCCGCAGCGCAAGCGCCTGGTAGGGACGCGGCACGAGCGGGAAATCGCGCTGAAACTCGTTGAGCAAGCGGCCGTCGAGCGCAGGCATGTCAGAATCCGGTGCGGAACGCGCGCGAGGTGAAAAATATGCCGCTCGGCTTGTCGGCCGCGATCTCGGCAATGCGCGCAAACGTCGCGCTGTCGTAAACCACGACGCGGTCGTCGTCGCGCGCCGAGAGCCACACCGCTTCGCCGCGCGGCGTGAATTCCATATGCAATATCACGTTGCCGGGCCTGAGCGTCTGCATGATCCGGCGCGTTTCGGTATCGATTACCTGCACGATGCCGTTGTCGGGCAACGCAAAATTCACCCACACCTGCCGCCCGTCGGGCCGCGCGATCACGAACACCGGCTGGCCGGCGACCGCGATGCGGCCGGCCTCGCGCCAGGTTTCGGTATCGATCACCAGCACCTCATGGTGCCCGACCGCCGGCACGAATGCGTAGCGTCCCGCCAGCGCCCACCCCCTGAGATGCGGCATCTTGTAAACGGGCAGTTTCTGCGCGCCTTTGCCGTAGCCGTCGAGCACGCGCCTGACACCGCGCTCGGGATGCCACAGATCGAGCATCGCCATGCCGTCTTCGCCGAACAGACCCGCCAGGTAATAGCGGCCGTCCGGCGTCACCAGAGCGTCATAGGGTTCCTTGCCGATGCCCTTGAATTTGGTGACTGCCGGCAGCGTGCCGGCGCCGAAGTCGGCGATCCAGATCTCGCCGGCTTCGAACAGACTGAACACGAAACGGTTGCCGGGCGCATCCTCGATGCCGACCACTTTCGCCAATTTGCCGTCGCCGTAGCCAGCGGGAATGTCGGCGACGAGTTCGAGCGTATCGGCGGCAAACACCTTGACTCCGCCCGGCACGTAATTGGCGACCGCGATCAGCTTGCCGTCCTGCGAGATCGCACCGCCGATTGAATTGCCCGATTGCACCACCCGGCGCTCGATGCGGGACAACAGAAGATCGACCTTGGTAAGACCGCCGTCGCGGCCGAACACATAGGCGTAGCGACCGTCGCGCGAGTACACGACCGACGCGTGCGATAAATCACCCAGGCCTGTGATGCGCCCGATCGATGCGCGCTGGGTGGTGCTCACGAGCCGCACGCCGCCGCTTGCGCGCTCGATCACCACACCGAGATCGCCGGTGCCGCGCGGCTCGACTCCGGCGCATCCGGCAAGCAACGCAGCGAGCAGCAATACGCTAGCGCGCATCGGGAAACCCGCGCAGCAGGTGCTGTGCGATCCAATCGGCGTCTGCTTCCGTCAGCAACGGCGACCATCCCGGCATCGCACTGCCCGCGACTCCGTTGAGAATTACGTACTTGAGATAATCGGTTGGCTTACCCGCCAGCGCCGCTGGCAACAACGACGGACCGAGACCGCCGCCAAGCGTCATGCCGTGGCACGAACCGCAATCCTGGCGCACCAGGTGCGTGAGCTGTGCCGTGCGCTGCGGCGTCGGGCCGGTATCGGCAGCGCCGGCGGAAGTAGCCAACGTCACGCCGAACATCGCGATCACCAGCATGAGCAGCACGAACGGGTGCGGCAGCCATATCGGCTGCCGCACCCGTGTGCGCTGCGCTATGCGATCCTCATGCACGCTTCCCGCTCCTCACATCGACAGGATCCACTCGACCAGTGTCGCGGCTTCGGCGTCGCTCACTTTGTCGTTGGGCGGCATCGGGATCGGGCCCCACGTGCCCTTGCTGCCGGCTTTGACGTTTTTCACCAGCAGCGCCTGGGCATCCTTGTTGCCTTTGTATTTCTTCGCCACATCCTTGTAGGCGGGGCCCAGGATCTTCTTGTCGGCCGAATGACACTGCAGGCAATTGTATTTCTTCGCCAGCGCTTCGGCCTGCGCGGCGTCGACTGCGGCAAAAGTGGTGGGCGCCGCGAGCACCAGAAAAGCGCCCGCGGCTGCAGTTGCTATATAACGCATCATGAGTTTGTCTCCCGTTGTCAGTAAACGTCGTGCGTCGTGTTGTAGACATTGAACTTGCCGGTCGGCGTGATCAGCTTCGGATCCTTGATCACGGCCTTGAGCTTGCGCGTCTTGTCGTCGACCACTACGATCGCGGACTGCTGGTTTTTCGCCGACCATACTGCAAACCACACTTCGTCACCCGCCTTGTTGTACTCGGGCTGCACGACGCGCTTCGCGCCCTCGCTCACACCGGCCCACTCCGCGATCGGCAACACCTGAAAGCCTTTGTCGAGGTTGTTGATATCGAACACCGCGACCGACTGGGCGAGCTTGGCGTCGGGATTGAGCGGCGTGTCCACCCACAGGTTCTTCGATTTCGGGTGGGTCTTGATGAACAGATTGCCGCCGCCCTGCCCTTTCAGAGTCTGCACCAGCTTCCAGGCCTGCGCCTTGTGCTTCACCGGATCGGTGCCGATCAGAGCGATCTGCTCGTCGCCGAGGTCGCCGCTCGCCCACACCGGGCCGTATTTCGGATGCACGAAATTCGCGCCGCGTCCCGGGTGCGGAATCTTGCCGACGTCGATCAGGGCGGTGAGCTTGTTATCCTTGGTGTCGACTACCGCAATTTTGTTCGATTGATTCGCCGCCACCAGGAAGTAGCGATGAGTCGAATCGAATCCGCCGTCGTGCAGGAAACGCGCGGTGCCGATGGAAGTGATTTTGAGATTATTGAGATCAGAATAATTGACCAGCAGGGTCTGGCCAGTCTCCTTTACGTTGACCACGAATTCCGGATGGAAATGCGAGGAGACGATCGAGGCGACCCGCGGCTCGGGATGATATTCCTGCGCGTCCACTGTCATGCCGCGCGTGGCGACAATCTTGAGCGGCTCGAGGGTGTCACCCTTCATGATCACGAATTGCGGCGGCCAGTAGGAGCCGGCGATCGCCAGCTTGTCCTCATAGCCTTTGTACTTGGATGTATCGACCGATCGCGCTTCGAGACCGACCCTGATCTCGGCGACGTTATCCGGCTTTTCCATCCACAGGTCGATCATGTTGATCTTGGCGTCGCGCCCGATCACGAACAGGTAGCGGCCCGACGCGGACATGCGCGAGATGTGCACCGCGTAGCCGGTCTTGACGATGTTGATGATCTTCTTGGTATCCCCATCGATCAGCGCCACTTCACCGGTATCGCGCAAAGTAATCGAGAAGATGTTCTCGATGTTGTAGTTGTTCATCTTCTTTTTCGGCCGGTCTGCAGGCTTCACCAGCACTTTCCACGTCGCCTTCATTTCGGCCATGCCGAATTCAGGCGGGGTCGGCGGCGTCTGCTGGACGTAGCGCGCCATCAGGTCGACTTCCTTGTCGGTCAGGTCGCCCGACGTGCCCCAGTTCGGCATGCCGGCCGGCGAGCCGTAATTAATGAACACCTTGAGGTACTCGGTGCCCTTTGCGATAGTAAGATCGGGCGTGAGCGGCTTGCCGGTCGCGCCCTTGCGCAATACGCCGTGGCACCCGGCGCAACGCTCGAAGTAGACCTGCCGCGCGCGGTCGAACTCGGCCTTGGTCATCGGCGGCGCCTTGGGATTGACGTCCTGGTGCATGTCGACGTCGCCCAGCGGAGAGCCGCCCGCCTGATACCTGAGCTCCGGTTCGGTCACGTTGGGTGGAGGTTTGCCCTGTGCCGGCGCGCTCGGCGCGGCCTTTGGCTTGTCCTGCGCCAGCGCGCTGCCTGTCCACAACGGCAAGACGGCGAAGGCAGCGGCAACTGCGGTGATTACGGCTCGCTTCACTCTCATGGGTCTGCTCCTCTGTGACTGCGGATAACGGAAAAACCGGCGCTCAATTGAGCGCTAGGTTGACAGGTGGGACGGCAGCGGACTTTGATCTAAATCAAGGCTTGCGCAAGAGCGCCGGCCTAGAGTGGCACCGTGTCCCGGCCGCGGCCGGGGCGACAACAAATCGATCCGCTCGACGACGATTGGGGTGCGCATGAATGGTACGGATTTCCCGCGCGATGGTACGGCGCGAGACGCGACACGGGCGAGCAGCTTGCCCGCCGCGCACGCCAAGAGCGCCGCGCCGCGCGGCGCTGCCCCTATGCGCGTGGTGTCGTCAGCGCGAGATGCAGCAGTCGCCGAACCCTGCAACGGCGTCGTCTATCTCGTCGGCAGCGGACCGGGTGATCCCGAGTTACTCACGCTGCGCGCGCTCAAGCTGATGCAGCGCGCCGACGTCGTACTCTACGACCACCTGGTGGCAGCGGAGATCGTCGACATGGTGCGTCGTGATGCGCAACGCATTTACGTCGGCAAGGAGCGTTCCAACCATACGTTGCCGCAAGGCGAAATCAACGAACTGATGGCCAGGCTGGCGCGTGAAGGCAAGCGCGTGCTCCGGCTCAAGGGCGGCGATCCATTCGTGTTCGGCCGCGGCGGTGAGGAACTCGAGGCGCTCGCCGCAGCCGGAATTCCGTTCGAGATCGTGCCCGGCGTGACCGCTGCGACCGGCGTGGCGGCGTACGCGGGCATCCCGCTCACGCACCGCGATCACGCCCAAGCCTGCGTATTAGTCACGGGCCACCTCAAGAACGGCACCATGAACCTCGATTGGCCGGCGCTGGCGCGTCCCAATCAGACAGTGATCGTCTATATGGGGTTGCTCGGCCTGCCGCTATTGTGTCAGCAACTCATCGTGCATGGCCTGCCGGCGACAACTCCGGCCGCCGTGGTGCAACAGGGAACGACGCACGATCAGCGCGTCATCTGCGGCACGCTGGCCACCCTGCCGCTGACTGCGTTCAAGGCCGGGCTCAAGCCGCCGACGCTGATTATCATCGGCGAAGTCGTCAAGCTTCACGCCAAGCTCGCGTGGTTCACGCCGGACGAAAAGCCGGCGGTCGCAGCACAACTGCCGGCAACCCGCAGCGCAGGATAAGCTTGCGGCGCGCCTAGCTCGCGTCCATACGGCAGGCAATAGCAGCGACTGCTGCCAGCAGCAGCGCCGCGACGACATCGTGCGCAACCGTCAGCGCGAGCAGGGGCGGCGCCACGATCAGGGCCACACCCAGCCCGATTTGCAGCAATATTAATCCTGCGATGCGGGCGCCATGCGCGCGCAGTCCGCCGCCACGACACCACATGGCTATCGCCAGCACGACGCCACCGCCCGCAGCCAGCACCGCGCCGTAGCGATGCGCGATGTGCAGCGTCTGCCGCAACGCTTGCGCGGTATCGCTGCTTGCGGCTTGCAGCGAATACAGCGGGTCGAATGCCGCCCATGACCAGGTCGTTGGCCACCACGCGCCGTTGCAGTCGGGAAAGCTCACGCATGCGAGCGCTGCGTACTTGGCGCTGACCAGTCCGCCCGCAACTACCTGCGCCACTACGATCAGCAGCACCAGTTGCGCTGTCCGACGCAGCGCGCGCGACATGGGCGGCGCGATTGACGCCGTCAACTTCATGCGGAGCGTCCATGCAAGCGCGAGCAACGCCATGCCGCCCAGCATATTGCCAAGCGTGACTGCCGGAGCATTCGTTCCCGCAGTGTAACGGCCAAGCAGCGCGAGGAACGCCGTCACCGCGAGCAGCGCTACCACGATAACCGTCACGCCGCGCTGGCGGCGTTCGCCGATCAACCAGAGCACGGCAGCGATGGCGATTACGATGCCGGTGGCACCGGCGGCGACACGATGCGTCGCGCGCACCTCGGCCGTGTGGATAGTGTCCGGCGCTGGCGCGGCTTGCGTCGCGTCACCGGTTTTTGCAAACGCGCCGTAACACGCCGGCCAGCCGTTGCAGCCGAGCCCGCTTTGCGTCAGACGCAGCCACGCGCTGCTGGCGATCACGACCAGCACCAGTGCTGCGGCAACCGTCGCCAGCGTCGCTACCAGGCGCGCCGTGCGTTGTTCGCGTTCGCTAGCGAACATCATCCCCTGCGCTTGCTTTGGCCCGGGGCAGCAGCAGCGCACGGACAACCACGACCACGAACATGAGCCCGCCGACAACCGCGATCAGTCCGCCCAATCCCATCAGCCCCATGCCGGCGATCTCGCCGCCGGTGCGCAGCACCTGCTCGCTGCCCGCGACCTTGCGCTGCACGCCGTAGCCGCCCGACCATACCAGCCCGGCGATGTGCATCATTTGTCCGGCGCCATAGAGATAAGCCTGCCATGTCGCGAGGCGCGGCGACGGCGCGGAGAAACCGAAGCGCGGCAGCAGCAGATACACCACTCCCATCAGAGCCAGCGTGACGCCGACGATGCAGCCGTGGTAGTGCGCGGGGATTTTGACGTTGCTGCCGTGGATCATGAAGCCGATCGTGCCGCCGACCGCGAACAGCACCACCGACGCGAGCAGCGCCGCGCGCAACGGCCGTGCCGCGTCCGGCAGCGGATCGCCGCGCCACATGCCCCACACCACTGCCGCACCGACCGGCACGATCGCGAGGCCGCCACCGAACTGCATCAGCCAGGTCAGCAGATGGCGGTGCTCGACCGAAGTGACGCCATAGGCAAGATAGAGGATCGGGATCAGGAACACGCTGATGAGTCCGATCGCCAGTAACAGCACCGTCAGCCGGGGCGTGAGCGGCACGCGCGCGCCGCACGCGGTGGCGAGCCACAGCCACGCCACCAGCATGAGCAGCGTGTACGTGAATTGCACGACGTGCCCCGGGCCCCAGAACAGGATGTCGTAATAGCCGCGCGCCGGCAGGTCGGGCGGCATTTCAAAATACGACCACGCCAGCGCGATCAGCGTCACCCCTGCCGCCACCGCCGCCACGTTCAGCCCGAAGCGCAGCGCGCCGTCGCCGTCGAGACGCGCGCCGATCAGCGGCGCCGTGGCCAGGCTGCGCACCACCAGCAGCAGGAAACCGGCGCCGAACGTCGTGAGGCCGGCGAGAAACATCGGATCGTCGAGCACCGGTACATAATTGCTCATGACCGGGTTGCCGCGGCCGATAAACGGCGCGGCGCACATCAGCAACGTACCAACTGCGGCGAACGCGAGTGCGCTCCAGCCCGTGTTGAGCATGCGCCCGTCGCTGTTGACGCTCCACATGACGCCGCCCAACGCGAGGAACCATACCAGCACCGACAGGTCGACGTGCACCACCAAAGCGACGCGAAAAAAATCGACGAGCGGAACCCAGTCTTTGAAATACGGCACGCGCGACAACACGAGCAACACCGAAAAAACGCCGGAGCCGATCAACGAGAGCAGCCCCAGCGCGAGCCAACCCAACGCGAGCCCGCGCCGCGCGCCGCCGGGAATGGCAAGGTGGTAGCGGGTGTCGGGCAGTATGCCCAGCCATGTCGCGGCACGCGGCGCCGCCCCCGTGGTTTCCTGCTGCGCGCTTTTTGTCATCACCCCACTCCGTATTTACGGCGACCGTTCACGCGCTTCGTGCCGACACGCGCACGCGCTTGACGCGTGCAATGCGCCCCACGCGGTTGCGCGGCAGTGCATTCAGCGCGGCACGAAAACGCGCGAGTTCTTCGTTCAGCGCGACTTCTTCACCGGCGCCATACCAGGTAACGCGCACGCGCTGCGGCGAAACATTGGCGCGCAGATGCGGCTCGCGCTTGCGCTCGAGGCGCTCGCTCATCCAGGAGTTGCCAAGCCGGTACTGGCAGTCGCCGGCGCGGCAGCCGGTGATCAATATACCATCGGCGCCGCTGCGCAGCGCGTATTCGACAAACGACGGCGGCAACTGGCCGGTACACAACAAGCTGAACGCCGCGATGTCCGGTGCCGCGAGTCTGCTGACGTCGGCAGCGCAGGTGCAGCCGAATACCACGATGCGGCGTTCGCCGTCGAGCCGCGCCAGCGCAGCTTCGAGATCCGCGCGCAACCGGTTCACCGTGAACTGCGGCATATCGATCCCGGTCGTGAGCTGCCCGTTGCTGCGAAACGGCGTGGACGACGGGCACGCGCCGGCGCAGATGCCGCAGCTCGCGCACAGGCTTGCGATCACCACCGCGTGCTGCCGGCCGGGTTTGCCGCCCGCGCGCGGCTGCATCACTACCGCAGCGTAAGGGCAGTCAGCGAAGCAGCGCGCGCAGCCGTTGCAGTTGTTGATGTCGACCTGCGCGACCGCCGTGATGCGCTCGCGTGCGAGCAGCGGTAACGCGGCAAGCGCGGCAGTCGCCAATCCGGCCAATATCCATACCACCGCCGGCGACCATGAGTAGACCAGCGGATAAGCGAACAGATAAAACCAGTCGAATTCGAGCCGCTGCGGCACTACCGCGAGATTGGCCGGCTGCATGCTCGCCGCGGGCGCGAGCAGCGACAGCACGAGCAGCGCGGCGAATGTGCCCCAGCCGAGAACGCGGGCGGGATCGGTGTCGGCATGGTTCACGCGCTGCACGTGGATGAACATCCCAAGCAGCAGCGCGAGCGGAATACCGATATGCAGGAACACGAGCAGCGTGAAAAAGCGGCTGCTGACACTGTCGGCGGTCAGGAAGTTGCGCGTGAGCGGCTCGCCGAAAAGATCGAACCAGTCGAGCCACTCGGTGGTGGCGGTCGCGATGAACTGCGCGAGCTCGTCCCACACCAGCCAGTAACCGCCGATGCCGGAAGCGAACAGGAACCACAGGAGCGGCACGCCGGTCAACCACGAGAACCAGCGGAAGCCCGCGTAGCGGCGATGCAGAAATTCCTTGCCGAGATGGAGCGCGACGACGATCACGAACGCGTCGGACGCGTAGCGGTGCAGGCTGCGCATCACGCCGCCCACATAGCGCTGGTCGTGCGTCAGCGCTTCGACTGACCGATACGCGCCTTCGACGCTGGTGTCGAAGAAGATGTACAGATAGATGCCGCTCGCGGCGACGATCCAGAACAGAAAGAAGCCGAGCGCGCCGAGGTGGCGCCACGGATTGCCTACCGCATCGAATGCGTGGTCGAACCCGCGCTCGAGCCACTGCAATCTGCGCAGCACCGCGATGCGCGCCGCGCCGGCTGCGCTGCTCATAGCCTGAACAGAAATCCGCCTTGGCCGGGGTTAAAGTCTATCACCAGCACGCCCCCGGGCTTGAGATCGAGTGCGGCCTCACGCGCGTAGTTGAAATCAGGACCGGCGCGGTCGCGCAAGCGGGCGACGATGCGATGCGTGCCAGCGGCAACCGGCAACCGGCGGTAGACGGTCGAGGCGCCGTCCCTGCTCAACCCCGACGGCGGCACGACGACCTGCACCACCAACTGCCCGTCGAGTTCGAGTTCGACCGCGACCGGAACGCGCTCACGCGGACATTCGAGCGGGGCGCGCATATTGGGTGGCAGCTTGGCGAGTTCCCCGGGCGTGCGGCTGTGGCACTCCGACTTGCGTTGCGCCGCATGACTTATCGAAATCCGGATCAGCGCCTGATCGGGCGCCAGATGATGATAGGCGGGCGACGTTGAGAAATAACCGACAATCGCCATGAACGGCACGTAGAGCAGGGCCTGCGCAAAATATCGCAACGCGTTCTTCATCATGCGCTCCGCCTCCGACACCCCGTCACGAACTCGATCCGCACCGCGTCGGCGGTTGGCCGTATTCGCCCGCGGACGGCGGAGCAGTGCCTGCCGGCTTGGCCGGGAGGTGCGACCCGGGAGCGGGCGATTGAGCGCTGGTTCAAAGCTGCGGGCGATCTGACGCGCTTTCGCGGTCGCATCCCCAGGAGACGGGGCCCCTGCTCCACGCTCCAGCGCGCCCTGCCTCGCATCTCCGCAAGCGGGGCGCGTCGTAGGGCGGAAGAGGGGCCCCCTAGGGGATCTGACCCCGGAGACGCGCGAAGGATCGGCAACGACGCGCTCATGATCGGCTCCACGGTCGCATCCCCGCAAGCGGGGCCCCTGCTCCGCGCTTCGCCGATCCCTGCTCCGCGCACCAGCGCGTCCCGGCTCATGCGCCCCCTCCCAGCCGCACCATGTCGGCATGCGGCGCCGCGGTCTTGAGATGCGGCACGAGCTTGAACGCGTCCGAAAAGCAGTCATCCTGCGTCAGGCCGTGGGCCATGAATGCCGGATGCGCCGCCGCGACCATCGCGGCCGAACCGCAAGCATAGATCTGGTAGGCGCTCAGATCAGGAAAGTCCTGCAGGATCGCTTCGTGCACGAGGCCGGTGCGGCCGCTCCAATTGTCCTCGGGCCTGGGCTCGGACAGCACCGGCACGAACTTGAAGTTCGCGTGCTCGCGCGCCCACTGCGCGGGCAACTCGCCAAGGTAGAGATCCTGCTTCGAGCGCACGCCCCAGTAAAGGATCATCTGGCGCTGCATGCCGGTGCGAAACGCGTATTCCACCATGCTCTTTACCGGCGCAAAACCGGTCGCGCCGGCGACGAAAATGATCGGCTTCACGCTGTCCTCGCGCAGGAAGAACGACCCGAGCGGTCCCTCGAAGCGCACGACATCCCCTTCTTTCATCGCCGTAAAGACATGGGTTGTGAATTTGCCGCCCTTGATCCAGCGGATTTGCAGCTCGATGAGGTTGTTTTCCTGTGGCGCGGACTCGTTAGCGCCGAAGGCGCCCGTTTGCGGGAAGCGCACGCCGCTCCCCACCCTGCCACCGGATCGCTTCTCATACGCCGGATCGCGGGGAGCAGTCGCAAACGAGAAACTGCGCTTGTCGCCGTCGTCGAGGATGATGTTGACGTACTGCCCGGCGTAGAAGCTGATCCGTTCGTTGTCGTCGGGCTTGAGGAATACCTCCATCACGTCGTCAGTGAGCCTCACCATTTTTTGCACACACGCGGTGTGAACGCGTACTGGGATGTTGCCGGGCGCTGTCGTCGGTTCGTATTCGATTTCGAGATCGGTAAGCGGCGTCGCACAGCAGAAGAGCGCCTTGCCGGCGCGCTTCTCCTCCTCGGAGAGTACGCTTGCCTGATACGCACCGTAATCGACCGTGCCGTAGACCACCGTGCCCTTGCACACGCCGCAGCCGCCGTTGCGACATTCGAACGGCAGCTGCATACCTTCGCGCAAGCCCGCGTCGAGCAGTGTTTCGCCGTCACGCACGGCGACAATGCGGTTGTCCGGATGCACCATCAGGTGGAATATCCTGGCTTTGCGGCCGAGCTTCGGCGGCAGCCACGGCAGCAGAAAAAGCAGCGCCGTCGCACCGCCCACCAACACCCACACCTCGCCGGGACTCCACCGATAGATCAGCGCATAGACCGGCAGATAGAACCAGTCGAAATTGATGGACGTCACCGCGGTGCCGAGATCGGCATGCTCGCCGGAGAGCGCGGGCCGGATCAGCGACAACACGATCAGCACCAGCACGAGCGTCGCCCCGATCGACCGCGGCGGATTGGTCTTGGCGCGCGGCACGCGCTGGGTATGGATCCACAACAGCGCGAGCACGCCGAGCGGCACCCCGATATGGATGAATGAGAGCAGCGAGAACAGGCGGTCGTTGACACTGTCCGTAAAAATGAAATTGCGGATCAGCGTGCCGTTGAATATCGGCAGCCAGTCGAACCACTCGGCCGTCGCGGTCACGGTAAATTGCGCGAGCTCATCCCATGGCAGCATGTAGCCATTGATGCCGGCCGCGTACACCAGCCACAACAGGACAACGCCGGTGACCCATGAGAACCAGCGGAAGCTGCGGTAACGGTCGAACGTGAAGTGGCGCAGCATGTGCAGCGCCATCACCAGCACCATGGCGTCCGACGCATAGCGGTGCAGGCTGCGCATGATGCCGCCGAGGTACCACTGCTGATGCGTCAGATATTCGACCGACGCGTAGGCCTCATCGACGCCGGTCTTGAAATACGCGTAGAGGTAAAGGCCGCTTGCCACTACGATCCACAACATGAAATAGGCAATCGGCCCGAGGTAGTAAAGCGGGTTGAGCCGGTCGCCGAACGCGAGATTGAACAGGGCTTCCACGCGCAGGAACAACCATTGTCCCGCCAGTTGTATCCGTCTCAACACTCTTGAATGCCTTTCCTGGAACTCCGTTGGGCACGCGCAACGATACCATGCCGCGCGCCGTCACGCGCAGGCACGGCCCGTTACCGCGAGCTATACACCGGAGATCTTGCGGTTGCGCCGCCATTCCCTGAACAGGAACAGCAGCACCGCGGCGGTGATGCTTAAGCCGACGAAGATTTCGATGAACACCGTGTAGTTGAAACGATACTGGCCCGAGATCGGATCATAGACCGTGCATACCAGCCGCACTTTCTCGATCATCTGCGCAAGCCCGTCAAACTGCGCCGGCTCTCCGGTGACCAGTTGCTTGAGCGGCTCGATCAGCAGCGGCAGCCCGAAGCTGTCGCCGTACACCTGGCGCATTATTGTTCCGCCGGCGGTGACGATCGTCACCTGCGTGACGTGATCGAACCCTCCCTGCGTCGCGCGGTAGGTGAAGCCGAACTCGCGCGCCAGTTGCTCTACACCGGCCACATCGGGACTCAGGAATTCCCAGTTCGGCAATGTCACGCCCTGGCGCCGGGCGAAATCGGCCATCGCCTGCGGCGTGTCGTACGGCAGGTTGAAGCCGACCGTGATTACGTTGAAGCTGCCGGCGCCGAGCGCGCGCTGCGCACCCGCTACCGCGTTCGCGAGCAGCTTGGTGGCCACGGGACATGCCTGGAAACAGCCGCTGTAGACAAAGCTCACCAGGAGCGGCTTGCCGCGGTAGGAAGACAGCGACACGCGCCGGCCGGTGCGGTCGTACAGAACGTAATCGCCGGGCGTGCTGCCGATCACGCTTTGGCTGAATTTGACCGCAGCCTCGGGATCGAAAGCGGCGGTGCCATCATTCTCTGCCGCGCGCACGGCAGGCGTGGCAAGCAAGAGCAGCAGCGCAACCAGACCCCACACCGGGCGCCGCAGCATGAGCGCGCGCATCAGGCGGCGATCGCTGCGTCTGCCATCGCTGCCGTCAAGAGAAGCGAGAGCTGCGCGAGCGACGCATGAAAACAGCGCATCGCGGTGGCCGCGTCCGGCCGGCGCACGAGATCGACGTTTCGTTTCAGAAAGTATGCACCGCCGAGCGCTGCACCCGCGATATAAATGCCGCCCATTCCGTACCATGCCGGAGCGAGAGATACCGCAACCAGCAGCACGGTGTTGGCGAGTATGATGCGCGCGGCGCGCGCATCCCCGACGGCGACCGGCAGCATCGGCACGCCCGCTGCCGCATAGTCCTCGTGATAAGCGATCGCGAGACACCAGAAATGCGACGGCGTCCACAAAAACAGCACCAGCGCGAGTATCAGCGGCACCGCGCCGAGTGCCGGCGTCACCGCCGCCGCCCCGGCCAGCACCGCGAAGCTGCCGGCGAGCCCGCCGATCACGATGTTCAACCAGGTGCGGCGCTTCAGCCATACGGTGTAGACGATGGCGTAGAAAAACGCGCCGAGGAAAGTGTAAAGCGCCGCCCACGGATTCAACGCGAGCGCCGCTGCCAGCGTCGAGCCCGCGACCATCGCGGCAATCAGCGCGAGCCACCAGCGGCCGGCATGCAACGCGCCGGTGACGAACGGCCGGCGGCGCGTGCGCGCCATGCGGCGATCGAGATCGCGCTCGTAATACTGGTTGAACGCGCCGGCGCTCGCCGACGACACCAGCACCGCGAGCCCGAGCACGAACACCTGCCATGCCGACAGTGACGGGCCGGGTGTCACCGCGATGCCGGCGAGCGCGGTAAACGCGATGACGATCCCGATCCTGAGCTTGAAGACGTTGAATATCCGTCTCGCCACGCTGCTCATGGCAGAGCCGCGCACGCCGCCCGCATCGCAGACGGCCACGCTGCCCGCCGCTTTCAGCTCAACGGCCATACCTGCGACAGGTACTTCCAGTTGACGAAGTAATACAGCACGAACGACACGAGCAGCACCATCCCGAGCGCAAACGTGCCGGGCGCCACCATGCCGCCGATGCCGCCGTTACCGTGACCGGTAATCGCCGCTGCCACCGGCTGCACCGGTGCCGGCGCCGCGAAGCCTTCGGTCGCGCGTATGCGGCGGTAGTCCGGGGTTTCGATCTTCTTGCCGAAGAATACCGAGCCCACGGTAATCAGCAGGTAAGCGATGCCGCCGACGATCGCGACCAGTCCGCAGATCGCGAACAGCCCGATCATCAGGTAGGCCGTGCCCGGCCACTCGTGCGGCAGCAGATTGCCGGCCATCGTGATGTCCCAGTGGCGGCGTGGTACGCCGAGCGTTCCCGCGCCCATCATGAACAGCGCAAACCCGCTCATGCCGATGCCGAACAGATAGGGCTGCCACTGCGCGAGCTTCGGGAACATCAGTTCGCGCCTGAACATTACCGGGATCAGAAAATAGGTGAGCGCCATGAACGCGAGCGTGGTGCCGATCACCACCGTGGCGTGGAAGTGCCCCGGCACATACAACGTGTTGTGCATGATCAGGTTCAACTGCTCGGTGCCGAGCACGACGCCCGAGATGCCGCCCAGGAATCCGAAACCGACCAGCGACATGAACATGCCGGCAAATACCGGGTTGCCCCACGGCGCCTTGCGCAGCCACTCGAACAGGCCTTTGTTGTAGCCTTTCGCGCGCTGCGCGACCTCGATCGCCCCGGGCACCGTGAGCCCGTGCACCATCGAAGCCAGCACCGCCAGATACATCGCGTAACTGGTGTTGAAGATTTTCCAGTTCGAGCTCACGCCGGGATCGACCAGGATGTGGTGCGCGGAAGCGAGCTGCAGGAACAGGATGTAAAGGAAGAACGCGGTCCGGCTTACTTTTTCCGACAGCGGCTTGGCGCCGAACACGATGGCGGCGATTAAATACCATATCGAGACGTGTGCTGCGACGTTGACCTGCTGCGATGAGTGCCCGAACGCCCACCATACGGTGCGGTACATCAGCGAATCGATCTGGCTGATCAACCCGACCGACCACAGGAAAGTCGGGATCAGGATGATCGCGCCGGCGGCGATCGTGAATACCGCGATAATGCATGCGGTCAGCGCGCCGAACGTCACCAGCGGTATCGAGCCGTTGTAGGTGCGCTCGCCCTTGGCCACCACCAGCGTGCCGAGAAACACAAAACAGCCGATCAAGGCGCCGACCGCGAACAGGATCAGCCCGAGGTAGAACGTCGGATGCGCGCCCATCGGCGCGTAGGACGTGAACATCACGCTCGAATCACCGCGGATCACAGAGTAGTTGTTCATTAACGCGCCGAGCACCATCAGCCAGAATCCCGCCCACGCCATGTTCGGCGTCGCCAGCCGGCAGCGCAACAGCGTCGAGGAGCAGAAATACAGCACCGCGATCTCGAAAAAAATGATCCAGAACACGAGCATGTCCAGCCCGTGCGCGGTCAGCACCAGGTAAAACCAGTCGGCGGGCAATAGATGCACCGCAGGCCAGCGCGTGAGCAACACCAGCAGCGCGAGCACGCCGCCCACCAGCAGCGACACCACTGCGGCAACCGCGTTCCACCGCATCAGTTTTTCGGCCGGTTCGTGGAATTGCAGGCCGGTGGTCGGGCAGGTCCGATACATTCTGTTGATTGCCATCATCGTCCCCTTATTTGTTCACGACGTAGAGTTTGCTGGTCATCGTGTGATGATTGATGCCGCAGTACTCGTTGCAGACGATCGAGTAGGTGCCGGCCCTGGTCGGCGTTATGGTCAGCACGTGGTCATAACCCGGATGCACCTCGATGTTGATGTTCTCGGGCTGCAGCGAGAAACCGTGCAGCCAGTCCATCGACATCAGGTGCAGGCGGTAGCTTTTGCCCTGCTCGAGCTCGATCATCGGCCACCACTGCCACAAGCGCGCGATCAGATAGACGTCGCTGCCCGCCGGCGGATGCACGACCGGGATCTCCTGCGCGGTCTCCTTGCGCACGGTGTACTGGTCGACCACCGCCTGCGCTTTCTTGGTGTACGCCTCGGACGTGGTGCGATAGGCCTCGTTGGCGAGATTCTGTTTTCCGTAGAGGTGCCAGTACGGCATCATGAAAAACATGATCAGGCACCAGATCAGTGACAGGATGATCCACGATCCTTCGAGCCGATCGAGGGGTTGCTTCCACCACACGCGTTGCGAAGGGGGCTGGATGGCGCTCATGACGGGTTTTCTCCCAGGTTAGGCTGATTGCCTGCGCACGCGGCTGCCAGGCCGCGGCCGTGATTCAGTACGCGCAACCAAGTCCGGCGTAGAACTTGAAGCACATGAGACTGCGCGCGATGTCGGCGTACGGCAGCAGCGTCAGCAATCCGAGCCCTGCGGCGAGGGCGGCTACAATGCAGGCGGCTTCAAACATCTCTGCCGGCGATTGCCGCCACCATTGGCGCAATCGCGGGTGGGCCGCGCTCATTTTCCGACCGGGATCGTGATGATCTCCATCACACCCCACACAATGTAGAACACCGTCGGCATCGCAATGCCGAGGAACAACAGCAGAAACGGGTTATCCAGAATCTGCTGCATGATAGGTATGCCTTCGTCCATTTCGTCGGCAGTCGGGTCAGGGCTACGAGTTATGTCGGTCATGTCGTCCTCTCTGTTTGGTCGCAATCTCGGTAGCGCAGGAATACGGCCGTCCAGCGCTAGCGGCTAAATCTACTGCATGCCGGGAAGCCGAAGTTTGATACATATCAAGGTTTCAAAAAAAACAGAACCGCATGATTATGCGAACTGCGGCGCGGAAAAATCTGGCTGGAATCAAGCCCTGACTCGCGCCACCGCCAATCATGGAAACTATAGCTGGAATGGACCAAAAATCGCGGCAACAGGTCGCTGCCTGGCTTTTGCTGTGCTGCGCAATGCTGTTCACGATGGTAGTGGTCGGCGGCGTGACGCGCCTCACGCATTCCGGATTGTCGATCGTCGAATGGCAGCCGATCGTCGGCACGCTGCCGCCGCTGGGCGATCAGGCGTGGCATGCAGCATTCGAGAAATACCAGCAGACCCCCGAATACCGGAAAGTCAACCTCGGCATGAGCCTTGCGGAGTTCAAGGGCATTTTCTGGTGGGAATACGCGCACCGCCTGCTGGGGCGCGCCATCGGGCTCGCCTACCTGCTGCCGTTTGCATATTTTCTGGCGCGCAACAAGGTCGACCGCGCGCGCGCGTGGCGGCTCGGCGCGATCTTCGTGCTCGGCGGACTGCAGGGCGCAATGGGCTGGTACATGGTGAAGAGCGGCCTCGTCGACGATCCGCGCGTCAGCCACTTCAGGCTCACGGCACACCTCGGGTTCGCGCTGGTAATTTACGCCGCGATGCTGTGGCAGGCGCTCGGGTTGCTTGCGCCGTACCGCGTGCCGCGGCGCGATGTACCGCGCCGCAGCCTGTGGCTTTTTTCGCTCGTGCTGACGACGCTCATTTTCCTGGCGGCGCTATCGGGTGGCCTCGTTGCCGGTATCCGTGCCGGCCTTGCGTACAACACGTTCCCATTGATGAACGGGCACTGGGTACCGCCGGAAATCCTGATGCTCGAGCCGTGGTACTCCAACTTCTTCAACAACATGGCGACCGTGCAATTCGACCACCGGTCGCTTGCGTGGCTGCTCGCGCTGCTCGTGCCGTGGTTCTGGTGGCGCTCCGCGCGCGTGGCGCTGACGCGGCCGGCACGCCTGTGGTGCAACCTGCTCCCCGCAGCACTGGCACTGCAGGTCGGCCTCGGCATCACGACGCTGCTGCTCGTGGTGCCGGTCGCGTTTGGGGCCGCGCATCAGGCCGGCGCGCTCCTCTTGTTCACCGCAGCGTTGATCGTGAACCACCAACTGCTGGTGACGGCCGACCGGGATGATATCCGGCATGCGAAGAACGCTTCATAGTGCAGTCGCTCTCGCCGCTGTAACACTTCCCGCGCACCAATCCAAGACGAGGGCTTTTCCCGCGCATACCTGGCGAACCGTTTGCTTTTTTCCATCTCAGTGACACGGACTCGGGTTACCCCCCGACGTCTCCCGGTTGCGCAATCACGGCGCGTATTCCTGCACGCGCCACCCCCCGTTTGACATATATCAAGGTTTGCGCATGACGGGTCAAGCAAAATAGAGTGTTGATATTGTCCCAACCTTGCATGGACGACGGGTCCCTGACGCGCAATAGTGCGCTCACCGAATTGCCGCGCTGGCGGTTGCGCTCGCGTTTGCTGCTGCCCATTGTGCAGGGCGGCATGGGCGTCGGCATTTCGGCGCACCGTCTTGCCGGCACTGTCGCCCGGCTCGATGCAGTCGGCACGATTTCGAGCGTCGATCTGCGTCACCATCATCCGGATCTTCTTGAAAGAGCCAAGGACTGCACCGATCGAGGCGAACTCGACAAGCTCAATCAGATCGCGCTCGACCGCGAAATCCGCATGGCGCTCGACATCGCCTGCGGGCACGGCGCGATTGCGGTAAACGTGATGAAGGCGGTCTCCGATCACGCCGCCTACGTGCGCCAGAGCTGCGAGAGCGGCGCGCATGCAATCGTCATGGGCGCCGGGTTGCCGCTCGACCTGCCCGACATGACGCGTGATTTCCCCGACGTGGCGCTGATTCCGATACTGTCCGATGTGCGCGGCGTGAACATCGTGCTCAGGAAATGGCTGCGCAAGAACCGGCTGCCGGATGCGATCGTGATCGAGCACCCGCGCTACGCGGGTGGACACCTCGGCGCGACGCGTCCGGAGGAAATCAAGGACCCGCGCTTCGACTTCGAGCCGGTGCTCGCGGGCGTCTTCGAGCTGTTGCGCGAACTCGGCCTCGAACGCGACCGCATTCCGCTGATCCCGGCCGGCGGCATCAACAGCCACGAGCAGGTGCGCAAGCTGCTCGCACTCGGCGCCGCCGCAGTACAAATCGGTACGCCATTCGCGGTCACCGAGGAAGGCGACGCGCATCCGAACTTCAAGAAAGTGCTGGCGGAAGCAAAACGGGAGGAAATCGTCACGTTCATGAGCGTCGCCGGCCTGCCCGCGCGCGCGGTGCTGACACCGTGGCTCAGAAACTACCTGCGACGCGCGAAAGCCCTGCAGTCGCACGCCAAAGCCGATCCCGCGCGCTGCGTGCCCGGCCTCAATTGCCTTAAGGTGTGCGGATTGCGTGACGGCATCGCGACGATCGGCCAGTTCTGCATCGACACGCGGCTTGCATTCGCGCTCAAGGGCGACGTGAAGAAAGGTCTGTTCTTCAGGGGCAGCGAAAGCCTGCCGTTCGGGGCCGCGATCCGCCCGGTCGCGGAACTGCTCGACTATCTGCTGACCGGCAGAATGCCGGATCTCAGCGCGGCCAAGGCAGCGGGTCGCGCGTAAGCGCGACCGCGACGATATAAAAGAACACCGCCTGCGCGGCGATCCACGCCGTGATGCGCATGCGCGACGTCCTGCCGAATTTGAGGGCGATCATGCCCAATCCGATATAAATCAACAGGCCGGCTACTTTGGCGGTAAGCCAGCCATGAGTGCCCGGGTACTGGTGGATCAAGACAGCCATCCAGATCGCGGACGCAAGCAACACAGTGTCGTTGACATGCGGCACGACGCGCACCCAGCGCCGCGTCAGCCGCGGCGAATCAACGATCATCCAGACACCACGCACAAAAAACAGGGTGTAGCTCACCACCGCCGCGGCGATGTGGATCTGCTTCAACAGTGCAAACTCCATGCAATCACCAGCCGCCGTGGCTGCCGGCGACCGCGCCGGCGACCGTGACCAGGCTCACGCCCAGCAGCACCCAGTGCAATCGCGCCGCCAGCGCAAACGTCGAGTCCGGATCGCGCTTCGCGCGCTCGATGAACCAGCGATGCAAAAACAGGGGCTCGAGCACAAACAGCATCAACGTAAACAGCACCCATACGAGTACCATCGCGTGCATCCACCAGTATTCGATGAGCGCAAATCGCTGCCACAGGTCGAACTGGTATACGAGATACAACCCGCTCAGCCCGGTGACGAGTGTCGTGACGCGTGCCTGAAGCGCAAACCCGCGCTCGATGGTTTCGAAAAACACAATGCGCTCATCGGGCGTACGCAAGCGCCGCGTCGCCGGCAGCAGTACCGTGGTGACCATTGCAACGCCGCCGATCCACAGCACCACGCCGAGCACGTGCAGCACGCGCGCCAGTATCAAGTCCGGCATCGTGCGGCGGTCTCCGCAGAACAGATGCCAGCGCAATAACCTCGCCCGCCGGCCCTCATTCGCAGCAACCTTCCGGGGTCTCGCGTTTCGGGCAGCCGGCCGGCCGCTCCGGCGGAGGCAGCGGGCAGAAATTGTTGATGTCGGCCGCAGGGCGCTGCAGAAAACAGGTAAACGCGCTCGATCCTGCCGCAAACAGCCAGAACGCAAAAAATCCGAGCGTATACACCGCGGTCCGGCTCAGACCGAGCGGTTCGCCGAAGAGATGCAGATCCATCGGATCGAACAAAGTGAAAAAAATGCCTTCAGCAATTCCACCGACGATGAACGACGGCCACAGTACCCAGATTGCACGTTGCATGTTGGCCTCCTATTGCGGCGTCAACTCTATTACCGACTGCGCGTAGCTCGATGCTTCTCCGGCCAGCCGCCAGGTGCGCGCCATATCCTCGAGCATCACCACGCGCCTGCCTTCGATCTCTGCCGCGAGATCTCCTGCATAGACCCCGGGTGCCACCGCGTCCAGCACTATCACCTGGTCCGCGACAGCGCGGGTCGGATGCACGAGCCGTAACCGCAGATCGCCGGGCAGCGTGTCGCTGCCGGTCAGCACCAACCGCACACGTCGCCTATCGACACCAAACGTGACACGCGCGCTGAGGGCGAGCCGCTCGGCCAGCTGCGCGCGCGACAGCGTCCGATTGATCGCAAGTCCGCGCTTGTAGTAATCGTCGGCGACCAGACCATCATCGGACCTGATCGCAAGCCACAGCGTGTAGAAACCGGCCACTATCACCACCAACGGCCCGGCCATCAGTAGCCACGGCCACGGCTCGCGGTACCAGGGTTTTGCCATCATGTTGTCCGTCAGTGTGGTCATCCTGGATCTCCCTGGGTCAGCGCACGTAGAACACCGATTTCTCATCGGCCCTGATGCTCGCATCCGTGCTGTCCTTGATATGAAAACGCACCGGATGCGAGCCCGGCGAGGCTGTCGCCGGATCGATGCGCAGCGCAACCGGCACGGTAAGCATGGTCTCCGCCGGCACATCGATCGGCTGCGGCACGATTAACCGCATGCCTTCGATTCCGCTCGCGGTAATGACGACGGTGCGCGACCGCTCGGCGGTATTCATGATCTGCAGCCGGTACACATTCTCGAGCAAGCCGTCGGTCGTTTCACGCGCCAGTGCCGCACGGTCGCGGATCACGTCGACCTTGAGTGGAACGCGCAAATACAACAGCGCAAAAAACGCGGTCACAATCGCGAGCAGGATCGCGCTGTAGACAAGCGTGCGCGGCCGCAGCACGTGGCGCACGATATCGCGGTCCCGGTAGCTGCCGCGCACCGCGTTCTCGGTCGAGTAGCGGATCAGCCCGCGCGCATAGCCCATCTTGTCCATCACCTGGTCGCAACCATCGATGCATGCGGCGCAACCGATGCACTCATACTGCAGGCCGTTGCGGATGTCGATGCCCGTCGGGCACACCTGCACGCAGATGTCGCAATCGACGCAGGCACCGAGCCCTGCCGCCATGTAATCCGCGGACTTGCTGCGCGAGCCGCGCGGCTCGCCGCGCTGCGCGTCGTAAGTAATTATCAGCGAGTCGGAATCGAACATCACGCCCTGAAAGCGCGCGTACGGGCACATGTACTTGCAGACCTGCTCGCGCATCCAGCCGGCGTTGCCGTAGGTCGCGAAGCCGTAAAACAGGATCCAGAACGTCTCCCACGACCCCAGTCCCACGCCGGCCACTTCCGACGCCAGCGTCCGGATCGGCGTGAAATAGCCGACGAAAGTAAAGCCGGTCCACAGCGCAAGCGCGATCCACACCAGGTGCTTGACCGCCTTCTTGAGCAGCTTCCGGGTGTCGAGCACGCCTTGGTCCAGCCGCATGCGCTGCACCCGGTCGCCTTCGATGAAACGTTCGATCCACAGGAAGATCTCCGTATAGACCGTTTGCGGGCACGCGTAACCACACCACAGACGCCCTGCCACCGCTGTGAACAGAAACAGCGACAGCGCCGCGATGATCAGCAGCATGGTCAAGAAGATGAAATCCTGCGGCCACACCACTAGACCGAAGATGTAGAACTTGCGTGCCGCGAGGTCGAACAGCACCGCCTGCCTGCCGTTCCAGGTAAGCCACGCGATACCGTAATAGACGACCTGCGTAAGCAACACCAGCGCCACCCGCCAGCTCGCGAACCACCCGTGCACCGCGCGCGGGTAAATTGCGCGCTGCACTTCGTAGAGATCGACCTCGACCGGCGAGTTGACCGGCATGAGTTCGGGCGCCCGGCCGTTCACCGCTGTTCTCCCCGGCGTGCCAGAAAAAACATGCGGCGCCAGACGTTATGTCCGGTGAATGCATGCACCACGACTGCGCCAACATGCAATGCGAGATACGCGAACGCGGCTACCTGCCCGCCCTCGTGCAGTTCCTTGATCAGCCGCAACCAGCCGGTCGCGCGCGCGCCGGGCTCAAGCCAGACAAAGAGGATCACGCCGGTCACAGCCATCCACACGAATGCGAGCAGGCCGATCGCCTGCACCAGTCCGGCCAGCCCCTCATGCGTCGCACGTTTTGGAATATCGAAGCGCGCAAGCTCGGCGAGATCCCGCCATACCAGCGCAAACCGCATCCGCGTTACGGGAACCCATTCCACAAAACGCGTCGCGCGCGGCCCCAGGATCCCCCACAAAATGCGCAGGCTCAATGCCACGCTCATGCCGATGCCGAGCCAGCTGTGGATCGTAAACCCGGGATGCTCGCTACGCCGGTAATCACCGGCGAATTGACCGCTCACCAGAGCGGCGACGCCCAATACCGCTAGCGCCAGGTGGATCAAACGAGTCGGCAAGTCGATCGTATCGGCCGCTGCCGTTTCAGCCCCGGGTCGGGCATGCGGACTTTGAACATCGGGCATGGGGTCATTTCTGAGGCTGCGCGGACAGCCCATAGACATAGGCCGCCAGCAAGTGGATTTTGCTTTCGTCCAGCAAATTCTTGTGCGCCGGCATTACGCTCACGCCTGCCGTCACCATGTTGGTACCGCGGCCCTTCAGGATGGTATCCATGATGGCGCTTTCCGTGCCGCCGTAAATCCAGATCTTGTCGGTCAGATTCGGCGCCCCAAGCGCCTGGTTGCCCTTGCCATCGGGGCCGTGGCAGGCGAAGCATATGGTGTTGTACTTGACCTTGCCGCGCGCCGCGCGCTGCCCGTCATGGGTGCTCCCGGACAGGCTCAAGACATAATTCGCGACATCCCTGGCACCATCCTCGCCGCCTACGATCGCGCCCTGCGGCGGCATGACCCCGTTGCGGCCGTTGGTTATGCTGGCCTTGATCGTCTCGGGGTCGCCGCCGTACAACCAGTCGTTGTCGCGCAGATTGGGAAAGTCTTTCCCACCGCCGGCGTCCGACCCGTGGCATTGCGCGCAATAGGTGAGGAACAGGCGTTGGCCGATCGCGCGCGCTTCGGGATCGGCGGCGACCGCCTTGATGTCCTGCTTCAGATACTTGTCGAAGATCGGGCCATACTGCGCCGCCGCCTGCTTTTGCTCGTCTTCATATTGCCGCGTGGAACTCCAGCCGAATGCGCCTGCGTAGCTGCCCAATCCAGGATACAGCGCCAGATAGATCAGGCTGAATACAATCGTGACGTAGAACAACCACATCCACCAGCGCGGCAACGGGTTGTTCCATTCCGCGAGGTCTTCGTCCCAGGTATGGCCGGTGGTGCCGGCCTGCTCGCCCTTGACCAGGCGCTTCGTGGTGTAGGCGTACAGCAAGACGGCGCACGCAATGATGCTGACCACCGTGATCAACGCGATAGAGAAGGCCCAGAAATCGTTTGAAAAATCGCTCATGATTGTTCCTTAACGCTGTGCGGGCCTGTCTGTAATGCGAGCGTCCGCGTCCATGTCGTCCTCGAGCGGTACGCGCGCCGCCTCGTCGAATGCCGCGCGCCGCTTGCCGCTCCATGCCCACACAACGATGCCGATGAACACGACCAGCATCACCACCGTCATCACGCTGCCGAACAGGCTGTAATTCATCGCGCTTACCTCACGTTTCTCAAGACGGTGCCGAGTCCCTGTAAATAGGCGATAACCGCGTCCTGCTCGGTCTTGCCCTTGGCGGCGTCGACGGCACCGGCGATGTCCTCGTCGCTGTACGGTACGCCGACAAGCTTCAGTGCGCGCATCTTCGCCGGCAAGTCGTTCACGTCGAGAGGCGCGCGTTCGAGCCACGAATAGGCGGGCATATTGGATTCCGGCACCACGTCGCGCGGATTGTTGAGATGCACGCGGTGCCAGTCGTCCGAATAGCGTCCGCCGATTCGCGCAAGATCGGGACCGGTGCGCTTCGAGCCCCACAAAAACGGGTGCTCGTAAACAAATTCGCCGGCCACCGAATAATGGCCGTAGCGCTCGGTTTCGGCGCGGAACGGGCGGATCATCTGCGAATGGCACACGTTGCAGCCCTCGCGAATGTAAATGTCGCGCCCCGACAGCTGCAGCGCCGTATAGGGTTTCAATCCGGCTACCGGCTCGGTCGTCGAGCGCTGAAAATACAGCGGCACGATTTCGACCAGGCCGCCCACCGCGACGACCAGGATGATCAGCGCGATCAGCAGCCCCATGTTTTGTTCGATCACGTCGTGTCGATTGCTCATGTTTGTCTCTCCGGTCTCAGGCGTGCGCCAGCGCGACGGCGGGAATTCTCGCGTCGTCGACCGCGCGCTGTCCGGCGACCGTCTTCCAGACGTTGTAAACCATGATCAGCATGCCGGCGAAGAAGATGATGCCGCCAAGCAGCCGCACCGCGTAGTACGGGTACGTGGCCTTCACGACCTCGGCGAAGCTGTATGTCAGCGTGCCGTCGGGATCGACCGCGCGCCACATCAGGCCCTGCATCACTCCGGCAATCCACATGGCGGTGATGTAAAGCACGACACCGACCGTCGACACCCAGAAATGCAGGTCGATGAGCTTGACGCTGTACATCTCGGCGCGACCGAACAGGCGTGGAATCAGGTAGTACATCGCACCGATGGACACCATGGCGACCCAGCCAAGGGCGCCCGAATGCACGTGGCCTATGGTCCAGTCCGTGTAGTGGGACAGTGCGTTGACGGTCTTGATCGACATCATTGGTCCTTCGAAGGTCGACATGCCGTAGAACGACAACGAGGTCACCAGAAACTTGAGGATCGGGTCGGTCCTGAGTTTGTGCCACGCGCCCGACAGCGTCATGATGCCGTTGATCATCCCGCCCCACGACGGCGCGAGCAGGATCAGCGAGAACAGCATGCCAAGCGACTGCGCCCAATCCGGCAGCGCCGTGTAATGCAAATGGTGCGGTCCCGCCCACATATAGGTGAAGATCAGCGCCCAGAAATGCACCACCGACAGCCGGTACGAATAGATCGGCCGCCCGGCCTGCTTCGGGATGAAGTAATACATGATGCCGAGGAAACCCGCGGTCAGGAAAAAACCGACCGCGTTGTGGCCGTACCACCACTGCACCATCGCGTCTTGTACGCCGGCATACGCCGAGTACGATTTCCAGAAAGTAACCGGGATTTCGGCGCTGTTGACGATGTGCAGCAGTGCAATGGTCAGGATGAAAGAGCCGTAAAACCAGTTGGCGACGTAGATGTGCCTGATGCGGCGACTGGCGATGGTGCCGAAAAACACGACTGCATAGGCAACCCATACCAGCGTGATCAATATGTCGATCGGCCATTCGAGCTCGGCATATTCCTTGCCACTGGTAAAGCCGAGCGGCAGCGTGATCGCGGCCAGCACGATGATCGACTGCCAGCCCCAAAATGTGAATGCGGCGAGCCCGTCGCTGAACAAGCGCGCGTGGCAGGTGCGCTGCACTACGTAATACGAGGTCGCAAACAGCGCCGAGCCGCCGAAGGCGAAAATCACCGCGTTCGTGTGCAGCGGACGCAACCGTCCGTAGGACAGCCATGGCGCCAGGTTAAGCTCCGGCCAGATCAGCTGCGCGGCGATGATCACGCCGACCAGCATGCCGACCACGCCCCACGCGACCGTCATGATCGAGAACTGCCGCACCACTTTGTAGTTGTACGTAGCCTGGTCGCTCATCAATGCTTCCCCCTTGAATGGCGTTCGGTGCATGGTAATGGGCATCCCCCGGATCGCTTTTGATCTACATCAAATTGCGCGCGACGGCCTCCGGTTGCAGGCCCATTGATCTACATCAAGCCCCGGTCTGCCGATCTGCGGTCTACTTGGCACTGCCACCGCAGGCAAAATATGACCGCCATGCATGCTTGCCAGGATACGTGCGCCGTGACGGGCGACGACAACGTACGCATGCTCAATGCGCTGCGCAATCCGGCGTGCTATCCGCACGCAGTGCAGCACGTGGAGGTTCTTGAGACCCACATCTCGTGGGTGATACTGACCGGCAGTTACGCCTACAAGGTCAAAAAACCCGTGAACCTCGGTTTCCTCGATTTCACCTCGCTTGCGGCACGCCGCCATTATTGCGAGGAGGAGCTGCGGCTCAATCGCCGGCTGGCGCCGCAGATCTATCTCGAAATGGTGACTATCACCGGCGCGCCCGGGCAACCGATCATCGGCGGCGCCGGGCCCGTACTCGAATACGCAGTGAAAATGCGTGAATTCCCGCAATCCGCGCTGCTCGATGCCGCGCTCTCGCGTGGCGGGGTCGGCATCCCCGTCATCGAGGCGCTGGCGCACAAGGTAGCCGCATTTCACGCCGCCTTGCCGCCCGCGCTGGCGATCGCCGACGATGCCACGGAAGAAGCGCTCGCGCCGGCGCTCGACAACTTCCGGCAGATGCTGCCGTTGCTCGACACGCCCGCCGAAATAGCGGCGCTCGTGGCGGTGCGCGACTGGACACATCGCGAGTACCGGTCCTACGCCGGCCACTTTACGCAACGCCACGCCAGCGGCTGCGTGCGCGAGTGCCACGGTGACCTCCATCTCGGCAACATCGCATTGATCGATGGTGTGCCAACACCGTTCGATTGCATCGAATTCAATCCGGCTTTGCGCTGGATGGACGTCATGAGCGAAGCGGCCTTCCTGATGATGGATCTGGAAGCACACGGCCGCCGCGATCTCGCCTACGTGTTTCTCAACGCCTACCTCGAGGCGACCGGCGACTACGGCGGCGTGGCCGTGCTCCCGTTTTATCTCGTATACCGCGCGGTGGTACGCGCGAAAATCAGCTTGATCCGCGCAACTCAATCCGGCATGGCACCCGGGCAACGCCAGCTCGCGCTCGCGGCCTATCAGCGCTACATCACGCTCGCCGCTTCGTATACCAAGGCGCGGCGCGGGGCTGTCGTCATCATGCACGGGCTGTCGGGCTCCGGTAAAACCACGCTCACGCAATCGCTGCTCGCTTCGCTCGGCGCGGTACGCATTCGCTCCGATATCGAGCGCAAGCGGCTGCACGGCTTCGCTGCGCTCGCGCACACCGGCGCCGCGACTGGCGCCGGCATCTACTCCGCAGACGCGACGGCGCACACCTATGAGCAGCTCGCGCGGCACGCACGCGGCATCGCCGGTGCGGGTTTTCCGGCTATCGTCGACGCGACATTCCTTGAGCGCGCGCAGCGCGCCGGATTCCGCGCGCTGGCAAAAAAGCTCGGCGTGCCGTTTGCAATCTTGAGCATCGCCGCCCCGCACGAGTCACTGCGCATGCGTATCGCGGCCCGCGCCTCGCAATACGGTGATGCATCAGAAGCAACGCTCGCCGTGCTCGAAGCCCAGTTGGCGTCGCATGAACCGCTGAACGCAGACGAGCTGCATGACACGATCGAATTCGGCGCCGGAGATAACGAAGCTGCAAGCGTGCACCGGGTGAACGATGCGCTGATGCGGCGGCTGCAGGGGTGACCGCTCCCATGGTCAAACATGAACGCGAAACCGTGGCCGCAATAAAGCGCGCTGCCCTGTTTCGCGCGCTGGCGCCCGCGACACAGGCGCGATTGGCAGCGAGCGTGACCACGCTCAATCTGCCGCGCGGCAGGCAGCTGTATCGCAACGGCGAGCGCTGTCCCGGCCTTTATATCGTGGTCAGCGGGCGCATCATGCTCAGCGTTGGCGCCACGGACGGCGACAGCAAGGTGATCGAATTAATCGGCCCGGGCGGACATGTAGGACTCGCCGCCACGGTGCTCGGCACACCGCAAGCCGCGACCGCCGAAACACTGGCCGACAGCACGCTGCTGCTGATACCGCGCGAGGCATTGCTGGACAGCGCGGCGCACATTGCCGAACTCGGGCTGCAATTGATGGCGGCCCTGGGACGCGGAGTGTGCGGACTGATCACCGACATCGAGGCATTCTCGCTGCGCTCGGGCCGTGAACGCGTCGCGAACTACCTGCTGCAACTTGCCACCGCCAACGGCACGCGGACGCGTCCGTTTACGTTGCCCGCCAAGAAAAGCCTCATAGCATCGCGGTTGAACCTGACACCGGAGTATTTCTCCCGCATGCTGCACGAACTGATCGCAACCGGTACGATAACGGTCAACGGACGGCAGATTACCATTCTCGATCCTGACCGCCTGCACGGCACCAGCCGCTAGCCTGCCGCGGCGCTTGCGCCGGGCATCCCCAACCCCGCTTGATGATGTTGCGCGGCGTTAATCTTGGCCGGGGTGGCGCTTCAGTTTGCGCGGCAACAGGTTGATGATGCGCTGGTTGAGCTTGCGGAATTCCTGCTGCACGTGCGCGTCGCCGAGCGGATCTTTATTGGCGCGAAACCCGTCATCGATAGCCTGCCAGTCGACCGGCTGCAGATATTTCTCCGCCAGTGGCAGCACCCGGTTTTCCTCCTGTTCCATATGATCCCACAGGAACATGGCATACGACTCGACCGCTTCGGCGAACTGGCGCAGGCCGTCGGGGGCGCCGCCGAGATAGTGCACGAACAGTTGCTGCAGGTAGGCCATCATCTGCGCACTGCGGATATGCTGCGCCTGCAGTTCGTCCAGCACGGCATCCGCGCTGGCCGTGCGCTCGCGCAGCCGCCGGAACAGATATTCGTCCTCTTTCGGATGATGGCAACGCTCGGGAAAGATGTCGATGTAATAAAGCATGCAGGCAATCAACGCGTGGTCGGCCTCTATATGGTGGGTATATACGTCCTCCACCACCTGCTGCAGGAGATGCACCACGCTGCCGAGCGTGCGATGCTCTTCCTTGAGGATGGTAATCGCCGAATCGCGCGGCGACGATTGGTTGATATTCGTGTCGGTCACGGCCGGTTACTGTCTCACTATCCGCCGCCCGCGCGGTCGTCATCCATCAGTATGCGGTGCGCCGGTCCCTCGAGATCGTCGAACTGCCCGCGCCGGACCGCCCACCAGAACACGGCGCCGATCAGGAATACGAGCACCAGGCTCAGCGGCACCAGCAGATAAATGATATCCATGGGTTAGTGCCGTTCCAACTTGATTGGCCTAATGCTCACGAGGATCCTTCTGCTGAATATCGTGCTTCGATCACGCATCACAGATAGCCCGGAATAGTTGGAACGGCACTAGTTTACCGCGACTGTCGCAGACGCGGGCATTGACGTCGTCTGCGGCGGCGCGTGGCGCAGAAGCCGCAGCGCATTGGCGACCACCAGCATCGAGCTTGCCGCCATGCCGGCACCGGCAAGCAAAGGCGTCACATAACCGCACGCGGCAAGCGGGATCGCCACCAGATTGTAAGCGAATGCCCACGCCAGGTTCTGGCGGATAATGCGCAATGTTGCGCATGCTGTACGCACGGCCACCAGCAGCGCGTCGAGGCGGCCTGACAGCAGTATCACGTCGCTCGCGCTGCACGCAATGTCGGCGCCGCCGCCCATCGCGATCGACACCTGCGACGCGGCAAGTCCCGCCGCATCGTTGACGCCATCGCCCACCATCGCGACGACGGCGCCGTCGCGTTGCAGGCATTGCACGTAATCGAGCTTGTCGCACGGCGTGGCGCCCCCAAGCACCGCCGAAATCCCGAGTTGATGTGCAATATGACATGCAATTTGTGGACGGTCGCCCGACAGCAGGTGCACCCGCTTGCCAAGCCGAGTCAATTCACTCACCACCATGCGCGCGTGCGGCCGCAGCGGATCAGTCAGCATGAACAATCCAATCCAGCCGCGCTCGTCGCCGAGCGCCACCACCGTGATGTCATCCGCGACCAACGCGAGGCCGCGGGGAAATGGCAGGCCGTTCAACGCGGCAACGAACGGCGGCGTACCGAGCCGCCAACGCACACCGTCGATTGTCGCCTCGACGCCACTGCCGGCAATATGTTTGACCTCACTGCAACTGCGCTGCGCGCCGGCCGGGGCGGCGGCTGTAATAGCGCGCGCAATCGGATGTCCGGAACCGGACTCGAGCGCAGCGGCAAGCGCCAGGCACTCGTCACGCCCAGGCTCACCCGGGTGCACAGCCAGAGCCAGTGGTATCACGCCGACGAGCCGCATCTCACCGGTTGTCAGCGTACCGGTCTTGTCGAAAACGAAGTCCGTCGCATGCGCGAGGCTTTCGAGCGCATCGCCGCGCGTGATCAAAACGCCATGCGCATGCAGCGTACCGGTAGCGGCCGCCAGCGCGGTCGGCGTGGCGAGCGATAACGCGCATGGGCAACTCACCACGAGCACCGCGACCGTCACCCACAGCGCGCGCGCGGCATCAAGCTGATACCATACCGCTGCAACCATCGCAGCAATTATCAACAGCGCCAATACAAAATGCTGCGCAATCCGATCGGCGCTGCGCGCGATGCGCGGCTTTTCCCCTGCCGCGCGATCGAGCAGACGCAGGATGCCGGCCAGCACGGTAGCGGCGCCGATGCGCGTCACGCGCAGCACGAGCGGATTGCCGACATTGAGCGAACCGCCGGTCAGATCGTCGCCAACGCGCCGGGGCCGCGGCCGCGACTCGCCGGTCAGCAGCCGTTCATCGAACTCGCTCGCACCATCGACCACCACCCCGTCGGCGGGCACCGCCGCGCCGGGCCGCACGCGCAGATAATCCCCCACGCGCAGGCAGTTGACCGCCACCATTTCGGCGAGATCGGATTCAGGCCACTCGGCGAAGCGCTCGGCCACCGCCGGCGCCTGTTGCGCTAGCCGCTCCTGCGTCATCGCCGCGCGCGCGCGCGCCGTCATCTCGAGGTAGCGCGCTGCAAGCAGTAAAAACACGAACATGGTGACCGAATCGAAATAGACCTGGCCGCTGCCGGTGACGGTCGCGACGACGCTCGCCGCAAACGCGGTACCGATGCCGAGCGCGATCGGCACGTCCATGCCGAGATGGCGCGCGCGCGCGTCCCGCCAGGCGCCGGCAAAAAACGGCGCCGCCGAAAAGAGCACCACCGGAAGCGTGAGGATCAGGCTCGCAATGCGCATCAACTGCTCGATGTCGGCCGTCATTTCGCCGTCGGTCAGGTACACCGGCACCAGGTACATCATGACCTGCATCATGCCGAAGCCGGCGATGAACAGCCGCCACAACGCGCGGTCGCGCTCGCGGCGGCGCGCCTGCTCGGCGCGCGCGCTATCGTAGGCAGAGGCACGGTAGCCGATTGCCGCGACCGCTTCGAGTATCGCGGCAAGCCGCGTGCGGCGCGCGTCCCAGCGTACCTGGGCGCGGTGGGTCGCGTAGTTGATGTCGATGTCGAGCACACCGGGCATGCGCGCGATGCGCTGTTCGATCAGCCACACGCAGGCGGCACAGGTGATGCCTTCCAGCATCAGCGCCGCCTCGCGCGCGGTGCCGCCGGCGTTGCGCGACAGCGTTCGCTCGACTTCGGGAACGTCGTAAGCGGCCAGATCGCGTACTGCCTGCGGCACCGTTTCTTCGCGTGACGGCAGCGCGCTGCGATGACGGTAATAGGAAGTCAGACCGTAGTCGACGATGGTCTGCGCCACCGCCTGACACCCGGCGCAACACATCGCGCGCTCGACACCATCGATCGCGACCATCAAATCACCGCCGTGCGGCAGCGGCATACCGCAGTGATAGCACCCGGTTTGCGACGGCACTGCGACGGACACGGCGGCAGTCAAAATAACTGAATCCATGAGGGGCTCTGGCATGCATGTTAGGAGCGGCCGCGACAACCAGGCTTGACCTGAATCAAATACCAACGCTGGCCGTGGCGTCCGTAGAATACGGTTCATGCTCCGCTGGCTGCGAATCGACGACCCGTTTCCCCCCGTGACCGAGGCGCTTTCGGATCCCAATGGCCTGCTCGCCGCGGGCGGCGATCTGTCGGCTGCGCGCCTGCTCGATGCCTACCGCCACGGAATTTTTCCCTGGTTCAATCCGGGACAGCCGATCCTGTGGTGGAGCCCCGACCCGCGCATGGTGCTCATCCCGGCCGAGTTCAAAATAGCGCGCTCGCTCGGCAAGGTGCTGCGCAACCGCGACTACGAAGCGCGCGCCGACACGAGCTTCCGCGCTGTGATGCAGGCGTGCGCCGAGCCGCGCCCGGAACAGGACGGCACCTGGATCAGCGACGAGATGATCGCCGCTTATTGCGAGTTGCACGAGCAAGGCCTCGCGCATTCGGTCGAAACGTGGATCGACGGTGAACTGGCGGGCGGGCTCTACGGCGTTGCGCTGGGGCGCATGTTCTACGGCGAATCGATGTTCACGCGCGTCGCCGACGCTTCCAAAATCGCGCTTGCGCATCTCGTGCGCCAGCTCGAGCGCTGGGAATTCGGACTGATCGACTGCCAGGTGCATACCGGGCATCTGGCGTCGGTGGGCGCACGCGAAATCCCGCGCGCCGACTTTATGCGAAAACTGCAGGAGTTGGTAAACTATGCGGGTGTAACCGGTTGCTGGGAACTAGACGATGACCTTGCTCAATGATTTTCCGCTGTCGGTCCTGCAGTTCTACGCGACCGCGCCGTATCCGTGCAGCTATCTGCCGGACCGGCTGGCGCGCTCGCAGGTCGCAACGCCCAGCCACCTGATCGACGGCCCGGTTTACAGCGAGCTCGTCAAGGCCGGTTTCCGCCGCAGCGGCGCTTTCACTTATCGCCCCTACTGCGACCACTGCCGCGCCTGTGTGCCGGTGCGCATCGTGACCGAGGAGTTCAAGGCGAGCCGCACCCAGCGCCGCATCTGGAAAAAGCACGCCGCGCTCAAGGCCGAGGTGCTCGACCTCAAGTACAGCCCCGAGCATTACGCGCTGTATCTGCGCTATCAGTCGACGCGGCATGCGGGCGGCGGCATGGACCAGGACAGCCGCGAGCAGTACCGCCACTTCCTGCTGCAAAGCAACGTCGATTCGCGGCTCATCGAGTTCCGCGAGCACGGCGTGCTGCGCATGGTCAGCATCCTCGACGAGCTCGCCGACGGGATGTCGTCGGTCTATACCTTCTTCGATCCGGAAATCAAGGCGGCGAGCTTCGGCACGTTCAACATCCTGTGGCAGATCGACATGTGCGTGAAAAACGACCTGCCGTTCCTGTATCTCGGTTACTGGATCGCGCAAAGCCGCAAGATGGCCTACAAGGTCAACTTCCAGCCGATGCAGGGCCTGCTCGACGGCCGCTGGCAGCCGATACAACCCGGATTGGCGAAAACCGCAGGCGCGGCCCGCTAGCCGCACCGGTTCAAGCCGTCGTATCCGGCTTGGTAGCCGGCTGTGTTGTCCATAACCTCGCGAGCGAGTAGCCGACGGCTAGCAGCGTCGGGCCGAGAAAAATGCCGACGAAACCGAACGCGATCACGCCGCCGAACACGCCAAGCAGCACCAGCACGAACGGCAAACTGCTGCCGCGGCTGATCAAAAGCGGCTTGACCACATTGTCGATGCCGCTGATCGCAAAGAAACCCCATACCGCCATGAATACCGCCCAGCCGAGCGAACCCTTGTAGATGAGCCACGCGGTCGCACCGCCCCAGATCAGCGGCGGGCCGATCGGCGCCATCGAGAGCAGGAACGTCAGGAAGCCGAGCACCAGCGCGCCGGGCACCCCCGCGATCAAAAATCCGATCACTGCCACCAGCCCCTGCGCGATCGCGGTACCGACGAGGCCGTAGACGACTCCCTTGATCGTGCCGCCAACCGTCTGAAACAGCCCGGGGGCGAGCCGTCCGGCAACCCGCCGCGTCGCCGATTTTGCCGCCTCCATCAGCGCCGCGCCGTCGCGGTAGAAGAAAAAACCGATGAACGCTGTGAGACTCAGCTGCAAAACGCCTTCGCCGAGGATCAATCCGGCCTTGAGCAATCCCTGTTGCGCGGGCTGCGCGAGCTTCTTCAATGTTTCATTGAGTTTTGCCTTGCTCGCCGCGATTTCGCGCCACCCGGTGTCGATGCCGTCACCCACTACCGGAATGCTCGCGATCCAGTCCGGCGGATTCGGCAGGCCCTCGGCAAAGAATTCGCGCGTCTGCTCGACCACGGCGGTAACGTTGTCGGCGAGGTTCAAGGCGAGCAGCGCGAGCGGGAGCACGACGACCAGGATCAGCAGCAGCGTCATCACGAATGCCGCGAGCGAGCGGTGTCCCCGCAGCTCCCGCTCCAACCGCTGGTACACGGGCCAGGTCGAGAAACACATGATCGCCGCGCACAGCAGCGCCGTCACGAACGGTTGCAGGACCAGCCAACAGCCGACGACCAGCACCACCATCGCGGCAACCTGCGCAATTTGTTCGACTCGTTTTTCCAAAGGCAGGCAGCTCCGTATTGTCGGCCGGGTATGGCCGCGTTCTATCATGCGCGATGCGCCGGGTCAAACCCGAACGGCGCCACCCGCCACGCGGTAAAATGATGCCATGGCTTTCGCCCTGCTGCGCCCGCTGCTGTTCGCGCTCGATCCTGAAACCGCGCACGACCTCACTCTCTCGTTGCTCGACACGCTGAATTCGTGCGGCCTCGCCGGTTTCGCAGCCGGCCAGGCCGTGAACTGCCCGCGGCGGGTGATGGGCATCGAATTCCCCAACCCGGTGGGGCTCGCGGCCGGGCTCGACAAGAACGGCGACCACATCGATGCGCTCGCCGCGCTGGGCTTCGGCTTTCTCGAAATCGGCACCGTGACGCCGCGCGCGCAGCCCGGCAACCCCAGGCCGCGCCTGTTCCGCCTGACTCCGGCGCAGGCGTTGATCAACCGCATGGGGTTCAACAACAGCGGCGTCGATCATCTGGTCGAACGCGTAAAACGCGCGCGCTACCGCGGCGTGCTCGGCATCAATATCGGCAAGAATTACGACACGCCGATCGAGCGCGCGGCCGACGATTATCTCGCCTGCCTGCGCAAGGCCTATCCGTTCGCAAGCTACGTCACAGTCAACATTTCCTCGCCCAACACCAGGAATCTGCGCGACTTGCAGCGCGCCGGCGAGCTCGCGCCGCTGCTCGCAGCGCTCAAGCAGGAGCAGCAACGGCTGGCCGACACGCACGGCAAGTACGTGCCGCTCGCGGTTAAAATCGCACCGGATCTCGATCAACAGCAGATTGCGGCGGTCGCGCAGTTGCTGATCGATCACCACATCGATGCGGTGATCGCCACCAACACCACTCGCGCGCGCGATGCAGTAAGCGGGATGCCGCATGCGAATGAGGGCGGCGGCTTGAGCGGCGCGCCGCTGACCGCGAAGGCGCGCGAAGTGGTGCGCACGCTTGCCCGCGCGCTCGGCGGCGTGCTGCCGATCATCGGCGTCGGCGGCATCATGAGCGCGGCGGATGCCGCCGCGATGATCGACGCCGGCGCGAGCCTGGTGCAGCTTTACACCGGGCTCATTTACCACGGACCGGCGCTGGTACGCGAAGTGGGCGCTGCGTCGCGCGCACAGGAGTAATCAGATATGCGAATCGGCGTACCGAAGGAAATCAAGAACCACGAGTATCGGGTCGGGCTCACGCCGGCAGGCGCACATGTGCTCGCCGCCGCCGGGCACGACGTGCGGATCGAGGCGCGCGCCGGGGCCGCTGTCGGTTTCGACGATGCCGCATACCGCGCCGCCGGCGCGCAGATTGTCGCCACGGCGGCGGCAGCCTATGCGGGCGATCTCGTAATCAAGGTGAAGGAACTGCAGCCGGCGGAATTCGCGCTCACCCATCCCGGCCAGATTCTGTTCTGCTATCAGCATCTCGCGCCCGATCCAGCGCTGCTTGCGGCAATGCTCGAGCGCAAAGTGAGCTGCGTCGCCTACGAAACCGTGACCGCTGCCGATGGCAGCCTGCCGCTGCTGATTCCGATGTCGGAAATCGCGGGGCGGCTCGCAATCCAGGTGGGTGCCTGGGCGCTGCAGATGGCAAACGGCGGCAGCGGCATTCTGCTGTCGGGCGTACCGGGTGTCGCGCCCGGCAAAGTGCTAATCATCGGCGGCGGTACCGTCGGCGCGAATGCCGCGCGCATCGCAATCGGCATGGGTGCCGACGTCATGCTGCTCGATCACAGCCCGGCACGGCTGCGCACACTCGAACTGGTGTTCGGCACGCGCCTCAAGACCCGCTTCTCCGAGCCGCTGGCGATCCGCGCGCTCACGCGCGATGCCGATCTGGTGGTCGGCGCAGTGCTGCTGCCGGGGAAACTGTCGCCGAAACTCATTCATCGCGACGACGTGGCGGCAATGCGCCCCGGTTCGGTGATCGTCGACGTCGGCATCGACCAGGGGGGCATCGCAGAGACTTCGCGCCCGAGCTCGCATTCGAATCCGCTTTACGTCGAGTCGGGCGTCGTACATTACTGCGTGCCGAACATGCCCTCGGCGGTGGCGCGCACCGCAACGCTGTCGCTCACGCAGGCGACGCTGCCGTACGCAGCCGCGCTGGCCGCGCAAGGTTTGCGCGCGGCGCTAACCGCCGATACGGGCTTGGGCGGAGGGCTGCAGGTCCATGCCGGCCACGTTACCTATCGCGATCTTGCAGCCGATGTCGGCCGACCTTATGTGCCCGCAACGGAGGCGCTCGCTCGATGAGTGCCGCGGGGGATCGCATTCAGCGCATCGACGCGCTGCTGCCGCAGACGCAATGCCGGCTGTGCGGTTATCCGGGCTGCCGGCCCTACGCCGAGGCGATCGCCGCGGGTCGTGCCGACATCAATCAGTGCCCGCCGGGTGGCGACGAGGGCGCGCGCGCGCTGGCGGCGCTGCTGGGTGTAGCTTACAAGCCGGTCAACGCGCGCTTCGGCGCCATCAAACCGCCAGCGGTGGCGGTGATCGAGGAAGCCCTGTGCATAGGCTGCACACTGTGCATCCGGGCCTGCCCCGTCGATGCCATCGTCGGCGCGGCGAAACTGATGCACACCGTGATTGCGCGCGACTGCACCGGCTGCGAACTGTGCCTGCCGCCATGCCCGGTCGATTGCATTCGCCTGGTGGAAATCGGCACACCGCCGACGCGGCGCGAGCGCCGGCTTGCCGCCGACCGCGCACGCCGGCGCTTCGAGCTGCACCAGACGCGCCTCGACCGCGAGCAGCGTGCCAGGCGCACCGCCAGCCGCAGCGCCGGTACAGCGGATGTCGGCGCCAAGCAGCAAACAGTGCAACGCGCAATCGAGCGCGCACGCCAACGCCTCGCCCAGCGCCAACGTTCGGGGAAATAACCAGCGCGGGCAAGTCCTGCCCGCGGCGGATCAGGAGCCGAATACTTCCTGCTTGATCGCGCCCTTGCTGCTGTGCTTGACCGAATACATCAGCTGGTCGGCCTGGCGGATCATGTCCTCGATCGAGGACGGCATTCTGACGAAGGTCGCGATGCCGATGCTGAAGGTCACCGGCCAGTCGTGCTCCTTCATCTCGTGCAACAGCCGCTGCTGCATCATTTCCACCACCATGCGGCATGCTTCGGCGTTGGTCTCCGGCAGCATCACTGCGAATTCGTCGCCGCCGAGCCGCCCCGGCAGATCGGACGTGCGCAGCTTGCGCACCATGGTCTTGGAAATAATGCGCAGCAGATTGTCGCCGACATGGTGGCCGTATTTGTCGTTGACTGTTTTGAAGTTGTCGCAGTCGATGTAGGCGATAGAGAGCGTGCGTTTGTAGCGCCGGCACACTTCGATCTCTGCGCCGACCACCTGGTAGAAACCGCCCTTGTTGACGAGCCCGGTCAGCGAGTCCTTGCGCGACTGGAAGTGCGCGTCCTCGAGCGCCCTGCGCAGGATCGACAACCCGATCACCATCGCCACGAAGCCAGCGAGCGTCGTGCCCCAATCCCAATAGAGCAGCGTAGGCGCGTTGAGGTAGTGGCCGGCTATCACATCGATGTACGCCCATGACGTGCACGCCACCACCGACAGCAAAATGCCGAACATTCGGCCGATGACCCACGTGAAAATCAGCAGCGGCATCAGATACAGCACGGTAAGGCGCAGCGTGAAGCCGGTCGCGTAGTCGATCGCGGCGATCAACAGCAGCGAAACCAGCCCCAGCGCAAGCCACTGTCCGCGGTACTGGCTCACGTAAAAGGAACCGATTTCCGTTTTTCTGCGTGCGTTGTCCGCCATGATTTTCCCGTCGCCGGGCGGCCGCTTGAGTACCCGCGGCAGCCCGCTCATACCACTGAATGCGCAATAAGCATGCCATCGGCCAAACAAGGGAAAACCCGGATTTAACCGCTGGTTTTGGATTAAGTCACATCGTTGAACAACAGGCGTGAAATAGTTGGCAAGCGGGCACGGCCGACGGGGTGGACATTCAGACGTAGCGCTTGCGTTTTTCGTCGAGCAGCTTCTGCAGCAACTCGATGTTGCGCGCGACACCCTGCATATTGGGGTTGATGCGCAACGCGCGCTTGAAGTACCCGAGCGCGCGTTCCGGCTGGTCAAGCCGGGAGTAGATCAACCCGTAACCGGCGAGGGCGCCAAAATGCAGCGGATTGCGTCTGATCACCTCGTCGCAATCGCGCAGCGATTTTTCGTATTCCCCGATCGAGTAATAAAGTGTGGCGCGCTTGTTCCAGCCCTCGGCAAATCCCGGCTGGCGGCGAATGATGCGGGAGAAGGTTGCAATCGCCTCCTCCGGCAAGCCGGAATTCATCTGCTCGACCCCCTGGCGGTAGAGCGCATCGATTTCGCCGTTACCCGAACGCCCCCATACGTCCCAAATCGCGTTCTCCGCGATATCACGCGCATCCTCGTCGCGATCGCGCAGCACGCGCACCAGCGCCGGCACGTCGGACATCTGCCCCACTTCACCCAGCCGTGCCGCTGCCGCGCGGCGCGCGGCAGGATCTGACTTGCCGAGTTCGCGCAACGCCCGCTGGCGCGTCAACGGCAGATCAGCCGCCCCCGCTGCTGGCGCGAGCAGCGCCACGGCCAAATACATTACCAGCATCAATCGCATCCCCTTAGCCTCGTGCACCTTATGCCATCGACATCCGCAACTTATGCCGGTCGTACCGGGGTTGTCAATCAGGGCATGTCCGTTTACGCTGGACGCCACGCATCACAACGCCGATCCCACATCACGCCGCATGAATCCAGCCAAACGTCACGCCATCTTTGCGCGGCTGCGCGCCGCCAATCCGGAGCCCCGTAGCGAACTCGCGTACGGTACGCCGTTCGAGCTGCTGGTCGCGGTCGTGCTGTCGGCACAAGCCACCGACAAGAGCGTCAATCTTGCCACACGCGAACTGTACCGAGTTGCCAATACTCCGGCGGCATTGCTCAGGCTCGGCGTTGCAAGTCTGGAACAATACATCAAGCGCATCGGACTTTATCGCACCAAAGCCAAAAACATTCTCGCCACCTGCAAGCTCCTGCTTGAACGCCATGGCGGCGAGGTGCCGCAAACCCGCGAGGCGCTGGAGCAACTGCCGGGGGTCGGCCGCAAAACCGCCAACGTGATACTCAACGTCGCATTCGGGCAACCGACGATTGCCGTCGACACCCATATCTTTCGCGTCGCCAATCGCACCGGCATTGCACCCGGCAAGAATGTGCTCGCGGTCGAGGAAAAACTGCTCAAATGCGTGCCCGGGGAATTCAGGCTGCACGCGCACCACTGGTTGATCCTGCATGGGCGCTATGTCTGCAAAGCGCGCAGGCCCGATTGCCCGGGGTGCCTGCTCAACGATTTGTGCGAGTACCGCGGAAAAACCGTGAAAAGTGAAAAGTGAAAAGTTAACGGTGGCCTGCTGCAGGGTGTTACATTTCACGTTTCACGTTTTACGTTTCACGCATGTTTAATCCGTCCCGCGACCAGGCCCGCCAGTTCTTTTTCGACACCTGGCGCAAATCCCGCGCCGGGGAGGTGCTCGGCGGACTCGAGCAGACCGCGCTGCAGGTCATCTCGCTGCATCCCGAATATCATACGCTGCTCGATCATCCGGAGCGCCATCTCGACCATGACTACGCACCAGAGCACGGCGGGCTCAATCCGTTCCTGCACCTGTCGCTGCATCTTGCAATCGAAGAGCAGCTGTCGATCGACCAGCCGCCAGGCATTCGCGCCCATTGCGGGCGCATCGCATTGGCGACCGGCTCGGAACACGACGCCAGGCATGCGCTGCTCGAATGCCTCGCCGAAACCATCTGGCAGGCGCAGCGCACCGGCACTGCGCCGGATCAAGCGCTGTATCTGGCGTGCCTGGAGGAAAAGTCCGGAAAATAGCGACGACTGGAAATAAAAAAGACCGGACAGCGATGCCGTCCGGTGTTTGGTTTGCGTTCCGCCCGCGCAGATCAGTATTTCGTGACGAGCGCCTGCTGGCTGGAGTAGTACGCCGCAACGTCGGCGATGTCTTCTTTTTTCAGGGTCGTGACCTGGCCCGCCATGATCGGGTTCTTGCGCGCGCCCGATTTGTAATCGTTAAGCGCCCGCACCAGATAATCATTGTACTGGCCCGCGAGTTTGGGAAAATCCGGCGTCTGGCTCACGCCGTTCTCGCCGTGACATGCCGCGCATACCTTCGACTTTTCCCTGCCTGCTGCCGGATCGGCGGCATAAGCGGGCGCGCACAACGCCATTGCCGCTGCGATGATCAGAATATTTTTCATGGTCGTTGTCTTATTTAGCCGCGGTCTTGGCGGCTTCGGCCGCGTAATAGGCTGCAAGGTCGGCCATGTCCTGGTCGCTCAGGCCGGCGGCGATCGCCCGCATCGTCGGATGGCTGCGCTCACCGGCTTTGTACGCCTGCAGCGCTTTGACGATGTAGCCGGCGTGCTGCCCGCCGAGCTTGGGCACGTTGTAGACCGCGGGAAATGCGGTCTTGTAGCCCGGGATGCCATGACAACCCTGACACATCGCGGTCTTCTGCTTGCCGGCAGCGGCGTCGCCATCGGCCAACGCAGCGGCGGAAACCGCGAGCATGACCCCGGCCGTTACCGCTCCGATCACGTTGTGCACTTTCACTGGTTTTATCTTCCCTGAAGTCGCAAAAAAACACGCCGATTATACCGAAAAACCTTGGTAGCGCGCCGCCTCGTTGCGCCAGCACCGGCGTTGCCAGATAATCAGGCAAACAGTTTACATAAAGCCAGTGCCCTCTTCATTTTCCACAGGCAAGATGTCGGTACCCCGCGCCACGCATTACGGTCGCGGCGCCCAGCCATGCGCGGTCTCGGGGGCTCGAGCATGAATGCAGCGCGCAAATTGCTGCCATTTCTCAACTGGTTCCCGCTAAAACGCGACACGCTCAAGACGGACCTGATCGCCGGCATCACGGTAGCCCTGCTCGCAATCCCGCAATCGCTCGCCTACGCGCAGCTCGCCGGCGTGCCTGCCTATTACGGTCTCTACGCCGCGCTGATCCCGGCGGTCATCGGCGCGATGTTCGGTTCCTCCGGCGTGCTTTCCACCGGGCCGGTTGCGATGACCTCATTGCTCACTGCCGCAAGCATTTCGCAGCTTGCGCCGCACGGCAGCGAGCAGTATTACGCGTACGTGATCCTGCTTGCGCTGGTATCGGGCGTGTTCCAGGTAGCCTTCGGCATGATGCGCATGGGCGTGCTGCTCAACTTTCTGTCGTATCCGGTGCTGATGGGTTTCATCAACGCCGCCGCGATCATCATCGGCCTGTCCCAGCTGCCGGCGATACTGGGCATCCCCGCCGCGCAGACCAAGCATTTCCTGGTCGACATCTGGCATGTCATCGTCAACATGGATTCGGTGCATGAAATTTCCCTGGTATTCGGCGTAACCGCCATCATTCTGCTGCTAGTTTTCAAAAAGCTGGCGCCGAAACTGCCGGGCGTGTTGATCACGGTGGCGCTCCTGACCACGGCCAGTTATCTGCTCGGTTACGAACAAATGGGCGGCCGGATCATCGGCGAAATTCCGCGGGGCCTGCCCAGCCTGAGCGTGCCGCCGCTCGACTGGAATTCGACCATCGCGCTGCTGCCGGCCGGCTTCGTGATCGCGCTGATCAGCTTCATGGAAGCGATGTCGAGCTGCAAGGTGATAGCGCTCAAGACGCGCACGCCGTGGGATGAAAACCAGGAACTGATCGGCCAGGGACTCGCCAAGATCGCGGCGGCGTTCAGCCAGTCAATTCCCGTCAGCGGCTCGTTTTCTCGCTCGGCGCTCAATCTTTCGGTCAACGCCAAAACCGGTCTGTCCTCGGTGTTCTCGGCCGCCTTCGTATTGCTCACACTGCTGTTCTTCACGCCGCTGCTGCATCACCTGCCGAAACCGGTGCTGGCGGCGATCATCGTCGTCGCACTGATCAACCTCGTCGATTACAAAAGCATCGCCAAGTCCTGGCGCGCGCGCGGCGACGACGGCATCGCCGCAGTCGTCACTTTCATCACGACGCTGGCATTCGCCCCCAACATCCAGATCGGCATCCTGACCGGCATCATGCTCTCGCTCGCGCTGCTGCTCTACCGCCTGATGCGTCCGCGAGTGGCGGTCGTCGGTATGCATCCCGACGGCACGCTGCGCGACGCCGAATATTTTCATCTCGACGTATTGCATCCGCAGCTGGGTGCAATCCGCTTCGATGGCTCGCTGTTCTTCGTCAACGTCTCCTACTTCGAGGAAGCGATCATCAAACTCGAGCGCAGCAATCCCGACCTTAAATACATACTCGTCGTCGGCAGCGGCATCAATGGTATCGACGCCTCGGGCGTCGAAATGCTGTCCAACCTCGCCGCTCGGCTCAAGGCCGGCGGCATCGCTCTCGGTTTGAGCGGCATAAAACGCCAGGTGATGGAAGTCATGGAACGCACCGGCCTCACCGGCAAGATCGGCGCGGACAACATCTTCCCGACCGATGCCGCCGCGCTCGATGCACTGCTGCGGCGCCTTGCATCCAGCCCGTAGCCGCGCGCCTTGCCAGCGGCCTGCCGTGTTGCGCGGGCTTGGCATTTCCCTTAACCTTCCCTGGTCATGGGCAACCGCCTCACCAAAATCTACACGCGCACCGGCGATGCCGGCACCACCGGGCTGGCCGACGGCTCGCGCGTCGCCAAGGATGCGCCGCGTATCGAGGCGATCGGCGCGGTCGACGAGCTGAACAGCGTAATTGGCGTGCTGCTCGCCGAGGAGCTCCCCGCCGAGGTGCGCGCTTGCCTCAACGGTGCGCAGCATGACCTGTTCGATCTGGGCGGCGAATTGTGCGTACCCGGCCACACCATCATGAGTGAGGCGCACAGCAAGCGGCTTGAAGAAGCGCTCGACGCGTTCAATGCCAGGCTGCCCGCGCTCAAGGACTTTATCCTGCCTGGCGGCTCGCGCGCGGCCAGCCTCGCCCATGTCGCGCGCACCGTCTGCCGGCGCGCCGAGCGCACGCTGGTTGGGCTCTCCAAAGCCGATCCGCTCGCGCCACCGATGCTGCAGTATCTGAATCGACTCTCCGACCTGCTGTTCGTGCTTGCGCGAGTCCTCAATCGCCACGCTGGCGGCGGCGACGTCTACTGGCAACAGGGCAAAAACCGCAGCTGACGTGGCTGCAGGCAACTTTCTGCTGCGGCCTCGATACTCAACACTCAGCGTTCAGCGTTCAGCGTTCAGCGTTCAGCGTTCGACTCCTCGCTTATCGTACTGATCTCGCCGTTCGCACGGCGTCCAAATGCCGGCAAACAACCTGCGCGCCCTGCAGGATGCGCGGCGTCTGGCGCTGTATCCAGTCGGGATCGACAAACATCGCTCTCACGTTGCGCAGCCTGGCGAACCCTCCGTAACTGCGCCACTGCGCGGCGAATTCCTCCGGCGTCGTCGCCGAGCTGCCGCCCATCGCCACCTCCGGCTGCGCCGCGATCACGCTCTCGAGCGGCACCACCGGCGTCAGGCTTGCCACATTCGCAAACACGTTCGCTCCGCCGCACAGCCGGATCACGTCGCTGATCAGGTGCCGGCCATTGACCGTCATCAGCGGCCGGTGCCAGATTTCATAGAACACGCGCACCTTGGGCCGCGAGCCATAGCGCTCGCGCAAAGCTGAAACGCGGTGTTCGAATTCGCCTGCCTCGCCCTGCGCAACCGATTCAGTGCCGGCCATCGAGCCCAACGCGCGCAACAATTGCGGGATCGCCGCCAGCGCCGTCGGTTCGGCGACATAAACCTTGAACCCGAAATGTTCGAGGCGTTCAATGTCGGCGGCATGGTTGCCGCTTCGCCAGCCGATGATCAGGTCCGGCTGCAAGCTCAGCACGCGCTCAAGGTCGATGCGCGACGCATCGCCGATATGCGCGATGCGCTTCGCCGCCTCGGGATAATCGCTGTAGCGCGCGACTCCGACCAGCTTGTCGCCGGCGCCTGCCGCATAAGCAAGCTCGGTGATGGAGGGCGCCAGCGTGACGATGCGTTGTGCCGGCGCCGACAGCGTCACCGGCTTGCCGCGATCGTCGGTCACGGTGATGCCGGCAGCGTGCGCCGACAGCGTCATCGCCAACAGCAACCAGCAACGCATGAGGAACATTTCAGGGCTCTCGGTTGCCCACCGCGGAGATGCGGAAGCCGGAAGCTACCGCATGTACTGCAACAGTTTGGCGCTGGTCTGGCGCAGCCGCTGCGACAGCATGGTGACGAGCTTGATCAGGATTTTGGCGCCCAGGCTCGGCTTCTCGAGGATGATCTTGACCATGTTGTCGCGCGTGAGCACGCCGAACGTGGTTTCCTTCAGCGCCACGCAGCTCGCGAAGCGCGGCTCGCCGTCGATCATCGACATCTCGCCGAGCGTCATGCCGGGCGTGACGGAAGTCATGTGCTGCTGCTCGCCCACCAGGTTCTTCTTGTAGATGTCGACTTCGCCCCTGATGATCATCAGCATGTGATCGCCGACATCACCCTCCCGGATGATGGTCTGCCCCGGCTGCGCATGATAAACGCGCATGAAGCCGGCGAGCAGCTTGATGTCGTCGCGGCTGTATTCGGCAAAGAACTGCGAGCGGCCGACCAGCGAATAAATCTGCTCGGCAAACGCGGTCCCGCTGCCGAGGCTCTCGAGACCTTCAAGCAGTTGGCGATCAGAACCGGTATCGGGGTTTTCTGCCATGGCTGCTCTGTTCGTTATCCGTTCGCGGTGATCGCGCTGCTTGAGCGTTTACTACTGTTCGGTTTCCAGCAATTTCACGCGGCGCTTGCGCACTGCTTCGGCCAGGGTGTCGAGCAGCTTACGGCTGTCCTCCCAACCAATGCAACCGTCGGTGATGCTCTGCCCGTAAGCGAGCGGCTTGCCCGGCAGCAAGTCCTGGCGCCCGGCCTTGAGGTGGCTCTCGACCATGATGCCGAAAATGCGGTCTTCGCCGCCGCCAATCTGGCGCGCGACATCATGCCCGACGTCCACCTGCTTCTGCGGGTTCTTGCTCGAGTTGGCGTGGCTGAAATCGATCATCAGCCGCTGCGCGAGTCCGGCTTCGGCCAGCCCTCTTGCCGCCGCATCGACGCTCGCAGAGTCGTAATTCGGCTGCTTGCCGCCGCGCAGGATGATGTGGCAATCCTCGTTGCCGGCTGTCGAAACGATTGCCGAATGCCCGGCCTTGGTCACCGACAGGAAATGGTGTGGCGACTGCGCGGCGCGGATCGCATCGACCGCGATCCTGATGTTGCCGTCGGTGCCGTTCTTGAAACCGACCGGGCACGACAGGCCCGAAGCGAGCTCCCGGTGGATCTGGCTTTCCGTAGTGCGTGCGCCGATCGCACCCCACGACACGAGATCAGCGATGTATTGCGGCGTGATCATGTCGAGAAACTCGCAGCCCGCCGGCACGCCCAGGTCGTTGATGCCGAGCAGCAGTTCGCGCGCAATGCGGATGCCCTCGTTGATGCTGAAGCTGCCGTCGAGCCTGGGATCGTTGATCAGGCCCTTCCAGCCGACGGTGGTGCGCGGTTTCTCGAAATAAACGCGCATCACGATCAGCAGATCTTCGGCGAGTTCGTCTTTCGCGTCTTTCAGCTTGCCGGCGTATTCCTTCGCCGCCTTCACGTCGTGAATCGAGCACGGCCCCATGATCGCGAGCAAGCGGTCGTCGGCGCCATGCAAAATGCGATGAATACCCTGGCGCGTGTCATAAGTGACCTGCGCAGCCTTCTCCGAAACCGGAAACTCGCGCAGCACGTGCGCCGGCGGTATCAGCTCCTTGATTTCCTTGATCCGTAAGTCGTCGGTTCTTTGCATGAGTTTCACTCAAATCCCGCAAAATCAGGATATTATAACAATAGTCGGCGTTATCCGAAGCGCGTGGCGAGTGCCGGCGCGGGGCGGATGGTCGTCGGCACATTCGCTATGGCCGAGAACCTCCCGCAGATGCAAGACCGGTGACGCTGATGATGCCCGAAAACCGCTTGCTGCCTGGCTGGTGTTTGTGCGCCGCCCTCGCCGGCTGCGCTGGGGTACCCGCCGGTCCGGAAGCCACCACTATCGCCCCAGAGCCCGGCCGCGCTTTGGTTGTCGGCTGGGGAAATACCGCCGGCGAAAGCGCGAAGGCGGCGTTTACGCCGGTACAAGGCACGCGGGTCAGCAGCCTTTATGTGTCGAAGGCGAACGAACAGAAAATCTCCTTCGGTGAAAACATTGCGCGCCTGGCCCCGGGTGAATATGACCTGACGATCTCGTGCGGCTTATATATCAACCTCCAGTTCTTTCCGGGCGACACCGTCATCCACGCCGATCTGGGCGGCAATCAAGTGTATCGGCTGCGGGCGGAACCGGTGGGAAGGAGATGCTACCCGTCCCTCGAGGACATTACCGGCAAGGACAAATAAGATCGAGGCCGGATAAGCGCGATGCCGGCTGGTTTGACGTCGCGCAATATCTGCTAATCTAGCCATTGTTCCTGAAGCCGGACCTAAACGAACTCGCCGAAAGCGCATGCCCGAATGTTGCTGTCGCTCGTGAAAAACCTGTTCCGCCGCAGCACCGGGAAACGCGGCAACGTTGCGCGTGCGGCCCCGACCAACCCGTTACGGTTGCACATCGGGGGGCAGGTACCCCACCCGGACTGGAAAATTCTCGATGTCCAGCCGGGACCGCACGTGGACCATGTCGGCCACTGCACCGACCTGTCCGCGTTCGGCGACGAAAGCGTGCTTGAAATCTATGCCTCGCACGTGCTCGAGCACCTCGGATACCGGTCCGGACTATCGACTGCGTTGCACGAATTCAATCGCGTGCTGGTGCCGGGCGGCACGCTGCGCGCAAGCGTTCCCGACCTGGCCACGCTGTGCGCGCTGTTTCTGGACCCGGCGCTGAACTTCGAAGAACGCTTCGAGGTAATGCGGATGACGTTCGGCGGCCAGAGCAACAAATCTGATTTTCACTTCGTCGGACTTAACGAAGAATTCCTGACCTCCTACCTGCAGGAGGCCGGCTTCACCGACATCCTTCGCGTCGACAGTTTCGGGGTGTTCGACGACACCAGCAGCCTTGTTTTCAAAGGCAGGCCGATCAGCCTCAACCTGACGGCGCGCAAACGAGCCAGGGCTTGATTGCGCGGCCCGCTAGACGGGGCGCTGACAGTCGCACCACGCCGTCCAGCTCTGCCTGAAATGGCGCTCGAGCTTGCGGGTAAACCCCGTATGGTCCAGCAGCGGCGACGCCAGCAATTGACTTCTCAAACCGGCGCGCAGCGATTGCCGGCGCCCGGCATCGCGGGCCAGCGTTACCGCAATGTCGGCATATTCACCGGCGCTGCGCGCCACGAGGTCGCTCAAGCCAACGCAGTGCAGGATCGCTGCGCCGACACGCGACATATGCGCATCGCCGGCAAGCGACACCACCGGCACCCCCATCCACAGCGCTTCGCACGTCGTGGTCGTGCCGTTGTAGGGAAAGGTATCGAGCGCAATATCGATGTTGTCGTAGAGTTCGAGGTGCTGGCGCCGGTCTTTTATCCAGCCCCGCAGCTCGACGCGTCCCGGATCCATTCCGCTGCGCTCGCAGCAATCCAGAACACGGTCGACGGTATCCGGGAAACCCAGCGACGCCGCTTTGATCGCGATGCGCGACCCCGGCACAGCGGCCAGGATTTTTCCCCACACCCGCAGCGTTTCATCATTCAGCTTCGCAATGTTGTTGAACGAGGAAAAAACTATTCCCGGCGCGGACCCGCTGCGCTCGCTGACGGGCGGGCTGTCAGGCGGCTGGTAGCACAGAAAAGCATCGTCGATACGCAGCAGGCGCTCGCTATGCCGCAGCTCGGCATCCGGTTCCGGGTCAGCCACCCGATCGGTGATGCGGAAATCGACTGCGTCAAGACCGGTGGTGTCCGGGTAGCCGAGCCAGGTCATCTGTATCGGCGCGGGCTTGCGCGCAAACACGCCCAGGCGATTGCCTTTCGAGTGCCCCGCGAGATCGACCAGAATATCGATCCGGTCGGCGCGGATCATGTGTTCGACTGCGTCGTCGTTCGCATCGGCGATGTCACGCCAGCCGTCGGCCGACCGGCGCAGGCGCGCCGTGGTTTCATCGGACAGCGGGTGCGTGTAGTAACAATAAATCCCGTAGCGCTCGCGATCATGACAGCGTATGACCGGCTCCACGAAATAGCCGACCGAATGCCGTGAAAAATTGGGCGACACGTAGCCGACGCGGAGACGGCGGCCGGGATCCGGTGCCAGCGCAAACTTCTCCTGCCTTGCCGGCACCGCCTCCCGCATCATTGTTCCGAAACGCCGGTGCAGATCGAACATTTGCCGCCGGTCGGCGGGAGACAAATAATGGCTGTGAAAAAGCAGCGCCGAGAACACTGCGCCGGAGCGCGGCGCGAGTTCGAGCGCTCTGCCGTACGCGGACACCGCCTCGTCGATCGACCACAAGTCGACCAACACGCTGGCCAGACCGAGATATCCCTCGAGCGCCCGGGAATGGGCATGAATATAGGCGCGATAGTCCTCGAGGGCGGCGCTGAGTTGCCCCGCTTTGGCCGCAGTTTCGGCCCGGCGCAGCAGATCCTCAGCGGCGGCGCCGGTTGGATTGCCCCCGGCGGCCCCGGCCGCAGCGTCGCTGGCGGAATCCCGCTGAAGAGCCGGCACTTGCGACCCGGGATGCTGCGTTCTCCCGGAATCAAGCAGCCCCCTGATCAGCTTCAGCAGCATGGCTAACCCGGTAAATCGATATAGCGAATCGCGGTGACTTCCAACTCCTCGATTCCCGCCGGCGTTCTGAGCGTCACTCTATTGCCCTCACGCGACTTGCTGAGCGCGCGCGCCACCGGCGAAATCCAGCTGATGCGGCCGCGCGCGGGATCGACCTCGTCCTGGCCGACGATGCTGACGGTGCGCTCGACGCCTTTGCCGTCGCAGTAGGTCACGGTCGCGCCGAAGAACACCTGCTCGACACCACGCCTTGCCGGATCGATCACTTCGGCGATCTCGAGGCGCTTGGTGAGAAAACGGATGCGGCGGTCGATCTCGCGCAGCCGCCGCTTGCCGTAAATGTAGTCGGCGTTTTCCGAGCGGTCGCCGTTCGATGCCGCCCACGCAATTACCTTGACTAGCTCGGGCCGCTCCTTGTCGAGCAGCTGCTGCAGTTCGCCCTTGAGCCGGGCGTGTCCCGCGGGCGTGATGTAGTTCTTCGCGCCGTGCGGCAGCGCGGGCTGCTCTTCGTCGTCGTTTTGAAGCTGTGCGCGTTCGCGCTCGATGTCGGCCAGTTTGCGCATAAGCGGTGAAAAGTGAACGAGTGAAGAAGTGAAAGGGTGACCCCTCACCCCGGCCCTCTCCCCCAGTGAATGGGGGAGAGGGAGTTTTTTCCTTCACTCCTTCACTCCTTCACTCCTTCACTCATTCACTGTTTCATTTGTCGGCGTGCATCGGCGGTTGCAATGGATTTATGCAGTTCCGCCGACGGTCAAGCCGTCGATCCTGAGCGTCGGCTGGCCGACGCCGACCGGCACGCTCTGGCCTTCCTTGCCGCAGGTGCCGACGCCGGTGTCGAGCGCCATGTCGTTGCCGATCATGGCGACTCGCGTCAGCACGTCGGGGCCGTTGCCGATCAGCGTCGCGCCTTTGACCGCGCAGGTGACCTTGCCGTCTTCGATCATGTACGCTTCGGCCGCCGAGAACACGAACTTGCCGCTCGTGATGTCGACCTGCCCGCCGGCGAAATTGACCGCATACAGCCCGTGCCTGACCGAGGCGATGATTTCCTGCGGGTCCTTGTCGCCGTTCAGCATGCACGTATTGGTCATGCGCGGCATCGGGATGTGCGCGAACGATTCGCGCCGCCCGTTGCCGGTGACCGGCACGCCCATCAGCCGCGCGTTCAAGCTGTCCTGCATGTAGCCCTTGAGCACGCCGTTCTCGATCAGGACGTTGCGCTGGGTCGGATTGCCTTCGTCGTCGATGTTGAGCGAGCCGCGCCTCCGCGGTATCGTGCCGTCGTCGACCACTGTCACGCCGGGCGCGGCGACGCGCTCGCCGATGCGGCCGCTGAAGGCCGAACTGCCCTTGCGGTTGAAATCGCCTTCGAGTCCGTGCCCGATCGCTTCGTGCAGCAGGATGCCGGGCCAGCCGGGGCCGAGCACGACCGTCATGGTTCCCGCCGGCGCCGGACGTGCGTCAAGATTGGTCAGCGCCTGCGCGACCGCTTTCTGCGCGTAATCCTGCAGGACGGCATCGGTGAAATACGCATAATCGAAGCGTCCGCCGCCGCCGGCGCTGCCCTGCTCGCGCCGGCCGTCCTGTTCGACGATCACCTGCAGCGATACCCGCGTGAGCGGCCGCACGTCGGCCGCGGTCACGCCGTCGCTGCGGGTGACCAGCACCACTTCATATTCGCCGCCGAGGTGTGCGATCACCTGCGTCACGCGCGGATCCAGCGCGCGCGCCTTGCGCTCGATGTTTTCGAGCAGCGCGACTTTGGCCGCATCGTCGAGGCTTGCGAGCGGGTCGTGCGGCACATACAGACTGCGGCCGCTGCCGCGCATCGCAACCTGTGTCGCGCCGGCCGTGCCCTGGCGCGCAATCGCGCGCGTGGCCCGCGCCGCCGAAGTCAATGCGGTGAGGCTGATGTCGTCCGAGTACGCGAACGCGGTCTTGTCGCCGGCGACCGCGCGCACGCCGACGCCCTGATCGATGTTGAAGCTGCCTGACTTGACGATGCCCTCCTCGAGGCTCCAGCCCTCGCTGCGGCTGTACTGGAAATACAGGTCGGCGTAATCGACCGTGTGCGTGAGGATCTGGCCGAACACCTGCTGCAGCGCGTTGTGGTCGAGCGAATACGGCGCGAGCAGGATCTCGTTCGCCGTCGCGAACGAAGTTTCGAGTTGCGAGTTGCGAGTTTCGAGTTGCGGCCGAATAGTCATTTGGATTCCGGTTGACCGATTCAATATCAATATGTTGGCGTTAAGCTACAGGGTTTCAAGCGCCACAGGCAAATAACTTCAAACTCGCAACTCGAAACTCTTGACTAGCACCGGTGCAGCGTCCGGTGGGCCAACGCCGGCAGGCTGCTGCGCAGCCGCTGAATATATTCGGGATTGATCCCGGCCGCCACCACGCCGGAGCCGCGCGGCAAGCGGTCGAGCACGACACCCCACGGATCGACGATCATGCTGTCGCCGTGAGTCTCGCGGCCGTTCACATGATAGCCGCCCTGCGCCGGCGCCAGCACATAGGCAAGGTTTTCGATCGCGCGCGCGCGGATGAGCGTCTCCCAATGCGCCTTGCCGGTGGTTTCGGTGAATGCCGACGGCACCAGGATAATGTCGACCTCCTTCATCGCGCGATACAGCTCGGGAAAGCGCAGGTCGTAGCAGATCGACAACCCGATGCGCCCGAACGGGGAATCGATCACCTTCACGTCGTGACCGGGCTCGATGGTCAGCTCTTCAGAATAATGTTCCTTGCCCATGTCGAAACCGAACAGATGGATTTTGTCATAGCGCGCGACGAGCCTGCCCTTGTCGTCATACACGAGGCAGCTGTTGCGCACTTTGTGCTCATCGTCAGATGCGAGCGGCACCGAACCGCCGACCAGCCAGATCTCGTGCTGCTTGGCGGTCTCGGCCAGGAAGTGCTGGATCGGGCCCTTGCCCTCTTCCTCGCGGACCTTGACCTTGTCGCTGTCCTGCATGCCCATGATGCCGAAATACTCGGGCAACACGATGAGCTTCGCGCCTTGCTCGGCCGCCATGCCTATCAGCCGCCGCGCCTCGTTGAGGTTGGCGGCCACGTTCGGGCCCGAGGCCATTTGCACGCCGGCGATCCGCACTGCCGCCGCCGGCTGGCCTTTGGTATCCGGTCGGGTATGCGGCCGCGCGCGGCCGAATGAGGACGCGGGTTGCGGGTTCATTTCACGACTTCGATCTTGAGTGGCTCGTTCGGTCTCACGTCATTGATGAGGCTCACGCGCACGCCGTCGATTGCGAGCGCCATCAGCCATGCGCGCAATTCCTCCGCCTGCAGCAGCGGGTCCTGCCCGTAGCCGTGATGGATCACGAGCCGCGAGCCGGGCTGCGACAAATGCAGATTCAACGCCTGCTTCACCGCCGGCTGTTCGAGCACGGCACGCGCGGTGCGCGGTCGGTCCCACAATTCGGGCGCGACCGTAAAAATATCGTCGGGCCGCGCCGTCGTCGCGATCATGCACAACAGCGCCCACGCTAACACGCGGCTCACTTCGATTTCTCCAATGCTTGCGGCTTGTCCGCCGCTGTCGACTGTGCGGACTCGATTTTTGATACCTGCGGATCGGCCCAGGTTCCGGAAACACCGTATTCGTACGCCGTGATCTGATCGATCGGATCCTTGAGCAGCTTCTGCGCGACAAACGCGGCTATTCCCGCAATCGGGCCGCCGATCAGCGCGCCGGCGACCGACACGCTGTCGCTCATGCTCGGATATACCTTGACTCGCAATTTTTGTGTTTCCTGCGCGAGATCGACTTCACCGCTCATCTGGATGCGCACCGCCGGTCCCAGAATGCGGAAATTCTCGGTGCTTGCTATGCCGCGATTGACCTTCACCGTACCGACGATTTCATCGAACGCGAGCCCTTCGCTGAAGATGTCGCGGAAATCGAGCGACAAGCGCCGCGGCAACGACTGCAGGCTCAACACGCCCAGCAGTTTGCCGATGCCCGGATCGAGCTTGACGAACTGGCCTTTATTGGCATCCAGCACGAAATTACCGGACAGCGTCGCATAATCGAGCTCGCTCGGATTGCCGGACCACGACAACGGGCCTTCGAGCTTGGCGGTGCCGCGCCTGACGCCTTCCGGCTGGCCGAGGCGGACCAGCAGCTTGCCGATATCGTTGACTTCGAGTTTGACGTTGACCATGGTGCGCGGCTGCGTGAGCCAGCCCTGCCAGACGCCGTCGATGTTCAAAGTCGCATCCGGGTTGATGACGCGCAGCCGCTCGAGTTTCCAGTCGCGGCCGTCGGGCACCGCGGTGAGTTCGAGCTTCCCGAGGCTCGCCTGGTGGACCTGAAAGTTGTCGGCGTAGATGTCGAGCGCGGGCAGCTCGAGCGGCTGGTCTCTGTCGGATACCGGCGCCGGCTTGCTCTGGGTCACGGCCGGGACCACCAGGTTTTTCATGCGCGCAGTGACCTTCCCCTTGCCCTGCGACTGCCAGGTCAATTCGCCGACCAGCTCGCGCCCGACCAGCGCCGTACGCCACACGCTGCCCTGCGCGCTGCCGCTGATCGCAAGCTCGTTGAAGCGGCGGCCGAACAAGTCGAGCGTGCCGAATTTGACATCGAGCCCCGCGAGATCGGTGCTACCGCCGCCAAAGTCCGACTTCCACAACACGAGCCACTGATCGAGATCGAGGCTTTTCAGACCGCCGGTGATCCAGATACCCTTGCGCTCGGGATCGGCGGCGTTGCCACCGAGATTCACGGTACCGCGCTCGACGACGGACTTGGCGCCGTCCTTGCGCCGCTGCAATTGCGCCGAGACGATATTGCCCAGAGCGAAAGAAAGCGTGTCCTGCTGCACCCCGGTAACGCGCCGCTCGAGCTTGAGCGGCATGCTGTCGGCCGCGCTCTTCGCGAGCGGCGCCGGCAGATCCGACGCGATACCCTGCAGAGTCGAGTCGACAACGATGTCGGCAAACCGCTTGCGCAACGTGACGGCCGCTTTCCAGTCCGCTGCGCCATGCAGCGCCTGCGTCCATGCCGCGGTGTTCGGGCGGCGGAAATTATCCAGGTTGACTCGGCCGGCCATGCTCACGAGCACCGTGCCGTCGCGTTGCGTCGCGCCGGTGAGCGTCGCCGGCCCGCCCAACACCGTCATGGTCGCGCTGCCCGGCACGCGCACGCCCGATTCACTGAACTCGAGCTTGCCGTTGACTTGCTCGACGGGAAAGAAGAAGTCGTCGCTCTCGATCTTGTTATTGATGAACTGATAGGCGCCTGCGAGCTTGGTGTTGTGAGTGTCGTTGAACGGGATGACAAGCTTGAGCGCAAGCCTGCCGCGGCCCTCAGCATGAATGTTCTCGGTAAAGCGGTCGATCAAATTGATGACCGGGCTCTGTTCGATGAAGCTGAGGAATTCGCCGGTCGGGCCTTCCGCCTCGCCGTTAACGGTGAGCACCCGGTCCGGGACGCCAAGGTCTGGAATCTCGGCCCGGACATGCGCGAGCCTCGCCCCCAGAATGGAGGCATCGCGCACCAGCACGTCCATGCGTCTGCCGCGGAAAGTCAGATCGCCTTCGATGTTCTCCATCTTCGGCCAGCTGTTGACGTAATCAAGCACGCCGCCGGTCACGCGGGCCACGACCTCGAGCACGCCGCCCCTGCCCTCGGGAAAGGGGAAATCGTTGAGATTTCCCTTGAGACGGAGTTTGACGTCGTTCGAAACCCCGCCCAGCAATGCAGTATCGAGCCAGTTACGGCCGCGCTCGCCGACCCGCAGTGGAATGTAGCGCCCGATGCTGCGCGCATCAGCATGCGTCAGATGGCCCGAAAGATCGATCACGCCGCGGCTGTCGACGGTAGTCTGATAAGTCCCGAACACGCTGCCGACAAGATCCGGGTTCGAGAACGAAATATTATTGAGCTTGATCTCGTACTGTTCGCCCTTCTTTGCCCACGCCACCTGCGCAGTCAACACATCGAACGCGAGCTTCTCGCGAAACACCAGCGGCAACTCGACAGCTGCACTGTGGGTATTGAGATAAAACGTGCCGCCGCGCTCGTTGCCGTCGATGGTGCCGCTCGCGCCGGCGAAACCGGGCAGACGTCCGACCGCATTCAAGCCGAGGTTGACGAACCTGGCTTTGACGCTGTATTGCTGCGACTGCGGCCAGCTGCCGTTCCATTTGACCGCAATGTCATAAACGCTGCCGCGCGGGGCGTAGCTGGCGAGATCCTTGCGCAATTCGGGCTCGAACGGCAGATGATCGGCCAGCGCAACCAGCGGCTCCAGATCGAGTGCGTTGGCCTGCAGCTCGCCACGCGGCGGCCTGCCGGCGCTGCCGTAACGATAGCGCAGCAGGAAATCCATCGGTTGCAGCGTGTAAGCGTACGTCGTCATGCCGAGCTTGGAGGTCGAGACCTCGAACCCGTCGTCGAGCTGCTTCCAGCCGACCCGGCCCTTGAGTGCATCGAGCTCGAGCTCGGGCAGCTCCTTGCCAAGGCGGGTCTTGACCTGCGACAGCTCCACGTCGGCAGTAATCTCGGCGAGCTCGCCTTTTTTCAGACCGGTCCAGATACGCACGGCGCCGGCGCCATGCGGAAAATAAACCGGGAACGGCACCCAGGCGCGCCAGGCTGCGATGTCGGTATACGCGAGCTGCGCGAACAGCTGACCGTTCCATTGCGCGAGCGCCTGCACGGTTCTGCCGGTGAAATCGCCGCGCACATCGAGCGGCGTTGCAATATTTGCAGGCGGCACGGCCTGCAGGCCGAAGCGGTGACGGCGGCCGTTGTTCTCAAGACGAAAATCGACCCTCTTCAGTGCCAGGCCGGGCGCACCGCGCATCTCATCCTGCCACGTGATCGCCGCATCGCGAATCACGATCTCCTGCTGCCGCAGCAGCCAGTCCGAAAAGCCGGTGTTGGCCGTGCCTTCGGTCAGCTCGATACCGGCGATGGAGACCACGCCGCGCTTGTCGCGCGCGACGTGGAAATCGGGACGCTCGATTTCGAGCGAGTCGAAACGCGGCTCCCAATACACCAGCGACCACCACGACAGAGTGCTGTCGACGCGCTCGAGCTTGAGCGCGGGCTGCCCGGCGTTGTCGAACACCGCGAGATTGTTGAGCGTCAACTGCAGGTTAAGCCCGCTCCACCGGCCTTCCAGCTTGCCGATCGTGATGTGCTGTTTGGTCGCTGCGCTCAGATCGCGCGCGATGGTTTCGCGATAGCTCTCGATGTTCGGCAGCAACCAGAAACGCACGCCGGCCACGACCAGCGCGAACACGAAACCGCAAATCAGTACCGCCCAGGTCATCACGCGGTAAACCCAGAGCGTGCTGATGTGCAGCCACTTGAAGATGGAAAATGCCGGCACGTTGCGCGCTAAACCAATAAAATGTCAGATATTTCAGCCAATTATAACCCGAAGGGTATGAGCGTACCTAACGATCCAGATGCCACCGACGCTGACGCGATAGTGCGTCACGCTACCGGGCTGTCGCGCTTTGCGCGCCGGCTGCTCGCTGCCGAACCCGGTCTGCTGCCGCCCGCCTGCGTGGGCGAGCCATACGCCGCCGACCGGATGCGCGCTGACCTCACCGCCGTGGATACGACGGACGAAGCAGCGCTCAAGCATGCGTTGCGGGACTTGCGCAAGCGCGTGATGCTGCGCGTGATCGCGCGAGACCTGGGCGGGCTGGCGACCCTGAATGAAGTCGTCACCACGGTCACCGAGCTTGCCGACATTTCAATTTCGACCGCGGTTGCGCATCTGGAGCGCTGGCTGGCGGCGCAATACGGCGAACCGGTCGGCGCCGACGGCGGCCGCGCGCAGAAGCTTCACGTGATCGCCATGGGCAAACTCGGCGGCCGCGAGCTGAATGTGTCGTCCGACATCGACCTCGTGTTCGTTTATCCCGAGGAAGGCGAAACGCGCGGCACGCGGCCCCTGAGCAATCACGAGTTTTTCATCCACCTGGCGCGCCGCTTGATCGCATTGCTGAACGACATGACCGCTGACGGCTATGTATTCCGCGTCGACATGCGGTTGCGCCCGCTCGGCAACGACGGGCCGCTCGCCTGCGGCTTCGACATGCTCGAAAACTATTTCGTGACGCAGGGTCGCGAATGGGAGCGCTATGCGTGGATCAAGGGGCGCGTGGTGTGCGGCGACCGCGCGCAGGAGCTCACTGACCTGGTGCGGCCGTTTGTGTTCCGCCGCCATCTCGACTACAGCGCATTCGAGTCGCTGCGCGAGCTGCACCGTGAAGTGCGGCGCGAAGTCGAGCGCCGCGATATTCGCGACAATATCAAGCTCGGGCCCGGCGGCATCCGCGAGATCGAATTCATCGCCCAGCTGTTCCAGCTGATCCGGGGCGGCCGCGATGCCGCTTTGCGCGAGCAGCCGACGCTCACCGTGCTGCCGCTGCTGGCGGCGCGCAACCTGCTGCCCCCCTCCGCGGTGCAGGAACTAATCGACGCTTATGTATTCCTGCGCAATCTCGAGCACCGTCTGCAATACCTCGACGACAAGCAAACGCAGTCACTGCCTGGTACCGCTGAAGACCAGGCGCTGATCGCTGCGGCAATGAATTGCTCCGACCATGCGGCACTGCGCACGCAGCTCGATCATCATCGCGGCAACGTGACGCGCCACTTCGAAATCATCTTCGCCGCGTCGCGAGACGACGCGCATCCGCTGGCGGGGCTGTGGCGCGCCGGTGATGAAGATTGGCAAGTCGACACGCTGCGCGAGCTCGGCTACCGCGACCCGCAGCAAACGCTGGCGCGGATCGCCGCGCTGCGCAAAAGCCCCCGCGTGCAGCAGATGCCGCAGGCGAGCCAGGCGCGCATGGAGCGGCTGGTGCCGCTAGTGATCGAAATCGCCGCGGGATTGCCCGGTCCGGACGCGACGCTCGAGCGCATGCTGTGGCTCCTCGAGAGCATCTGTCGGCGCGAAGCGTATCTCGCTTTGCTGCTGCAATATCCGCAGACCATTGAACGCGGCGCGCGGCTGGCCAGCGCGAGCCCGTGGGCGGCCGCATATCTCGCACGCCAGCCGATTCTGCTCGACGAGCTGCTCGATACCCGCACGCTGTACGCGGCGCCCGACTGGACGCAACTCAGGTCGCTGCTGCGCCACCAGCTCGATGAGGCGGCCGGAGACAGCGAGCGCCAGATGGACGTGCTGCGCCATTTCAAGCACGCCCAGACCATGCGCCTGCTGGCGCAGGACCTTGCAGGCGAGCTGCCGCTCGAAAAACTTTCCGATCGTTTGAGCGATCTCGCCGATCTGATTCTGTCGGAGGTGCTGCGCATCACCTGGCAGGGATTGCGCACCCGGCATTGCGACGAGCCGCGCTTCGCGATCGTCGCTTACGGCAAGCTGGGCGGCAAGGAACTCGGCTACGCATCCGATCTCGATCTGATCTTCCTTTATCACGACGCGGCGCCGGAGGCAGCCGAAAACTACGCGCGGCTCGCGCAACGCATCAATAATTGGTTGACCAGCCTCACGCCCGCGGGTGTGCTGTACGAAACCGACCTGCGGCTGCGCCCCGACGGCGTCAGCGGCCTGCTGGTGAGCTCGCTCGAAGGATTCGCCCGGTACCAGCGCAAGCAGGCGTGGGTATGGGAGCACCAGGCGCTGACGCGCGCGCGCTGCGTCGCCGGCGACCGCGACATCGAACACCGCTTCGAGGATATTCGCACCGAAGTGCTGCGCCAACACCGCGACCTCGCGCAGCTGCGTGGCGAAGTGGTCACCATGCGCGACAAAATGCTCGCGGCGCACCCCAACACGGGCGGCCGCTTCGACATCAAGCACGACCGCGGCGGATTGATCGATGTCGAATTCGTCGTCCAGTATCTGGTGCTCGGCTTTTCACACCAATACGCCGGGCTGACCGGCAACATCGGCAACCTTGCGCTGCTCAAGCTCGCTGCAAAGCTGGGGCTGATCGCGGACGCCGAGGCGCAGGCCGCACACGACGCATACCGCCGCTTCCGCCAGTTGCAGCACGCGCTGCGGCTGCAGGGCGACAAATACGCACGCGTCGAAGCTGCGATGCTCGCGCCCGAAATCGCGGCCGTGAAGAAACTGTGGGAGAGCGTGCCCGACGCGGTACGCCGGTAAAGCGCGCCGGTAAAACGCCGTTACGCGACTACGGCCCGGTAGCCGGCCGCCCGCGGCAGCTTGGCAATCAGCCGGTAGGAAGTCAGTTGGCGGAGGCCCTTGACGGTGACCGATTCAGGGCCTTCGAACTGATATAGATTGCGCAGGTGGTGATAGGTCGTTGCATCGACCAGGATGCCGCCGGCGGTCGCCTCGGTCGCGAGCCGGCTCGCGATGTTGACGGTGTTGCCCCACAAGTCGTAAATGAATTTCTTGACGCCGATCACACCCGCCACCACCGGCCCGCTGCCGATGCCGATATGGATGCCGAGCGGCTTGCTGGTGTACGTCGTGCGCACCGCAATCTTGTCGCGTATTTCAAGCGCCATATCGGCAAGCGCCTCGGTATATTCGGTGCTGCTATCGAGCAGGCCGCCGGCCACCATGTAGGCATCGCCGATGGTCTTGATTTTCTCGAGGCCGTAGTTTTCGGCGAGCATGTCGAACCAGGAAAATATCTCGTTCAGCAGCGCCACCATGTCGCGCGGCGGCATTTCCTCCGACAAGCGCGTGAAATCGGTCAGGTCGGCGAACATGACAGTGCAATCGGCGATGCCGTCGGCGATCACGCTCGTGTCGCGTTTCAGCCGCTCGGCGATGTGCCCGGGCAGCACGTTGAGCAGCAATCGCTCCGAGCGCTCCTGCTCGATCGTCAGCAGGCGGTGCTGCTCGTCGAGTTCACGCTTAAGGCGGTCTTTCTCGCGCACGAAATAGATCACGAGCAGATAAACGATGGTCGACATCGCGGCGAAATTGAGCACGAAGAACACCGCGATGGTCTGCAGCGGCAAACCGGTCTGCTTTTCGGCGCCGTAGGCAAGATAATAATCGAAGAAACCCGAGACCGCGGTCATCACGATATAAGCAAAGAACCACGGCACCGACTCCCTCGGTCCCTGGAAGATCATCACGCCGATCGGCGCCAGCAGCGCCCACAGCATCACGCCGGACGAGGTAACGTAACTGCCGATCGACCACTGCATGATGAACGGCACGAACAGGTAGAGGCAGGTCTGCGCGAAGCGGAAGAACTCGAAATTGAGCTTCCACACGTAGATGCCGAGCGTGGTGGCGGACACCGCGAGATAGAGCAACGGCACCGTCGCCGAATACTTGATTCCCATCGCGTGGTAGATCACGAGCCACAGCATCGCCGCGAACCCCATCAGGCCGCACGCGAAAATCAGCAGCGTTTTGTGCAGCTTTTGTTCTTCGCTATCAGTCGGCCTGATAACGCGACTGCTCACCCTGCCGAGCAGGCTGCTGACGGGATCCGGCATTGAGAATGAACTCCAGTTTCTTATTGGCATCCAGCAGGTTACTGTGTGACCGTGACTTTTTGCACACAGTGCCGCGGAAATACGTTAGATATTTACATCAATCAATTTTGCGGTCAAGGAAAGTCGGTAATTTGATCAAAATAGATACGTCCCCCACGGCATCTGGCGCTTGCTCTCGCAGCTTGCGGGCATGGGGCAGCGATCAGTGAAATAAGCTAAAATTCATGTTTTTTGAGCGGAGTGCTGACCAATGTCGATGGCCGACCGTGACGGGCACATCTGGTATGACGGCAAACTCGTGCCCTGGCGTGACGCAACCACGCACGTGCTGACCCATTCGCTGCACTATGGGCTGGCGGTGTTCGAGGGTTTGCGCGCCTACAACACCGTCCGCGGCACCGCCATCTTCCGGCTCAAAGAGCATACCGAGCGGCTGTTCAACTCGGCGCACATCTACATGATGAAAATCCCGTACAGCCGGGAAGCCCTCATGGCAGCGCACAAGGAGGTGGTGCGCGCCAACAAGCTCGAGTCGTGTTACATCCGCCCGATCGCGTTCTACGGCTCGGAAAAAATGGGCGTGTCGCCCAAGGGCGTGTCGACGCACGTCGCGATTGCGGCCTGGCCGTGGGGCGCCTATCTCGGCACTGAAGCGCTCGAGAAAGGCATCCGCGTCAAGACCTCGTCCCACGCCCGGCACCACGTCAACGTTTCGATGTGCCGCGCCAAATACTCTGGCACGTATGCCAACTCGATCCTCGCTAATCTCGAGGCAACCGAGCACGGCTACGATGAAGGGCTGCTGCTCGACGTCGACGGCTTTGTCGCCGAAGGCTCGGGGGAAAACCTGTTCATGGTCAAGGACGGCAGGATCTATGAGCCCGAGCTCACCAGCGCGCTGATCGGCATCACCCGCCAGTCGGTGATCACGCTAGCGCAGGAAATGGGCTACACCGTCGCCGCCAGGCGCATCACGCGCGACGATTTGTACATCGCCGATGAGGCGTTCTTTACCGGCACCGCGGCGGAAGTGACGCCGATCCGCGAACTCGATGGCCGCACCATCGGCGCGGGCAAGACCGGCCCGATCACCGCCCGGCTGCAGAAAGCGTTTTTCGACGTCGTCAACGGCAAGAACGACAAGTACCGCGACTGGCTCACGCCGGTTGCCGCGTAAGCATGACTCAACAGACCGAAAACAAGCAGCGTCATATCGAAGTCACGGCGGCGGATCTGCCGCTGCATTGCCCGACGCCGGCAATGCTGCTGTGGAATGCGCATCCACGCGTGTTTTTGCCGATCGAAAAAACCGGTGACGCGCTGTGCCCGTATTGCGGCACGAAGTACACCTTGAAGGGCGGCCCGGTGAAGGTCGCGCATTAGCGCGCCGTGAGGGGTCAGGGGTGCCCCCCCTCCCCGGCCCTCCCCTAATATCGGGGGCGGGAGTCGTACGAAGTGCGGGGTTTTGCCTTTCCCCCTTCACTCATTCACCCTTTCACTCATCATGCCTCGTATCCTCGTCATAGCCCCATCCTGGGTCGGCGACGCGGTGCTCGCGCAACCGCTGTTCAAACGCCTGCACGAGCGCCATCGCGAACTTACGCTTGATATACTGGCGCCGCCATGGACGCGCGCGTTGTTCGCGCGCATGCCGGAAATAAACTCCACCATCGACAGCCCGTTCGGCCACAGCGAGCTCGCGCTGAAACGCCGCTACGCGCTCGCGCGCAGCCTCGCCGCGCAGCGCTACGAGCAGGCGATCGTGCTGCCGAATTCCTTCAAGTCAGCGCTGATCCCGTTGTTTGCCGGCATACCCGTGCGCACCGGGTTTATCGGAGAAGCGCGCTGGGGACTGCTCAACGACACGCGCCGGCTCGATAAACGAACCATGCCGTTGATGGTCGAGCGCTTTGCGCTGCTCGCCGAGGCGCCGGGTGACGGAATCAAGCGCCCGCTGGCGGCGGCCCGACTCAAAATCGATGAAGCGCAGCGCGCAGACACGCTGACCCGACTCGGGCTGGCCCTCAAACGGCCGGTCGCCGTGCTGTGCCCGGGCGCCGAATACGGGCCCGCCAAGCGCTGGCCTCCCGAATATTTCGCGGAGCTCGCGCAAAAGCTCGCCACCGCCGGCTTTGACGCGTGGCTCGCCGGATCGGCCAAGGATGCCGCGACCGGCGACGAGATCGCGCGTTTGAGCGGCAATACGTGCATCAACCTGTGCGGCAAGAGCACGCTCGCCGAAGCGATCGACCTCATGTCGTGTGCTGCGCTCGTCGTCAGCAACGATTCCGGCTTGATGCATATCGCCGCGGCGCTCGACAAACCACTCATGGCCATCTACGGCTCTAGCAGCCCGGCGTTCACGCCGCCATTGTCCGCCCGTGCGCAGATCGTCAGACTCGATCTGCCCTGCAGTCCGTGCTTCCAGCGCGAGTGCCCGCTCGGGCACTTCAACTGCATGCTCCAGCTCACGCCGCAGCAGGTCTGGAGCCGCATCGAATTTGATAAAATTCCATCATCATGAAACGCACGATATTCACCACTCCGCAGGACGCCGAGGCGGCGTTCTACGAAGCGCTCGAGAAATCGGACCTCGACGCGATGATGGCGGTGTGGGCGGACGATGACGATATCGTATGTGTGCACCCCGGCGGCGCGCGGCTGGCGGGTGTCGCGCAGGTGCGCGAATCGTGGCGCCAGATTTTCGCCAGCGGCCAGACGCTGCGCTTCCGGCTGCGGCATCAGCAGTCGCTGAACGGCATGACGCTTGTCGTGCACAGCGCCTACGAGCAGATTTCGATCGCCGGCGAAGCGCGTGCGCGTAATCCCGTGATCACGACCAACATCTACATGCGAACCGAGACTGGCTGGCGCATGGTGGTGCACCATGCCTCGCCCGCCCCGGCGAGCCCCGAGTCCGACGGCAAGCGCGCGCCAAAAACCTTGCACTGAGAAAGCTCTAATCCGTTTCTGCCGTCAAACCAAGCTTTCACTAATTTGGGGGATTTACAAGGGGGCGTCGTCCCCTTGTTCAGACATGAACTGAGCGCTGCACTTACGCGCGGCCGGCGGTATAATCAGCCACCCTCCCCCGCTTCACGATTGACGTATCGCGGCGCGTTTTCGTCGCGGCATCGGCCACGACGCGAATTATTCGCCGCTTAATTCGCGAAACGTGAATAGTGAAAGGTAAAGATGGAAACAAACCACGCTATGCTGAACGTTTCACGTTTCACTTTTCACTTTTCACGCAACACAAATGAGGAGCGTGATGAGCAATACTGATTTTGGCAATCCGGACGTCATCGTAATAGGCGCCGGCAATGCCGCCTCGTGCGCGGCGCTCGCGGCATGCGAAGGCGGCGCGAAAGTAATCATGCTCGAAGCGGCACCTCTCGACGATTGCGGCGGCAACAGCCGGTACACCGCGGGCCTGATGCGCTTCGTGTTCAACGGCGTCGACGATCTGGCGCAGGTGATTCCCGATTTGACCGAGGAAGAAAAAAAGACTCACGACTTCGGGACTTACACCAGCGACCAGTATTACGACGATATGGGGCGCATCACGCAATACCGCACCGACCCCGATTTGTGCGAGCTCCTGATCTCGCGCAGCTTCGAGACGCTGGTGTGGATGCGCAAGAAGGGCGTCAAGTTCCAGGCGAGCTTCGGACGCCAATCGCACAAGATCGGCAACAAATTCAAATTCTGGGGCGGGCTCGCCGCGGAAACATGGGGCGGCGGGCCGGGCCTCGTGGAAAACGAGCACAAGGCGTGCGCGCGCGATGGCATCAGGATCTTCTACGAAACCCCGGCCGTTGCGCTGATTACGGATGACAGTGGCGCCGTGTGCGGCGTCAAGGCGAAACATCGGGGAAAAAATATTGAAATCCGCTCGAAGGCGGTGGTTCTGGCGTGCGGTGGCTTCCAGTCGAATGCGGAGATGCGCGCGCGCTACCTCGGCCCTAACTGGGACCTCGCCAAGGTACGCGGCACGCGCTACAACACGGGGCTCGGCATCAAGATGGCGCTCGACATCGGCGCGCTGCCCTACGGCCACTGGTCGGGCTGCCACGCCGTGGGCTGGGACCTGAACGCCCCGCCGTTCGGCGACCTCGCGGTCGGCGATGGTTTCCAGAAACACAGCTATCCGTGGGGCATCATGGTGAATGCCCGCGGCGAGCGTTTCGTCGACGAGGGCGCGGACTTCCGCAACTACACCTACGCCAAGTACGGCGCGGTGATCCTCGCGCAGCCGAACATGTTCGCGTGGCAGATCTTCGACGCCAAGATCATTCCTGCGCTGCGCGACGAGTACCGCATCAAGCGGGTGACCAAGGTACGGGCCGACACGCTGGAGGAGCTCGTCAGGAAGCTCGAGGGCGTCGATACCGAAGCCTGCCTGCGCGAGATCAAGGCCTACAACAAGGCGGTGCGCGCCGACATCCCTTACAACTCGGCCATCAAGGACGGCCGCCGCACCGAAGGGCTCAAGATCAACAAGAGCAACTGGGCGAACACCATCGATGAGCCGCCGTTCGAAGCGTATGCCGTCACCTGCGGCGTGACCTTCTCATTCGGCGGCGTCAAGATCACGACCAACGGCGAAGTCGAGGACACCACGGGCAGGCCCATCCCCGGTCTGTTCGCAGCTGGTGAATTGGTCGGAGGTATTTTCTACCACAACTATCCGGGCGGCACCGGTCTTACCTCGGGCGCGGTGTTCGGCAAGATCGCCGGCACCGGCGCGGCGGCCCACGTCAAGCGGTAATGGTCTAGGCAATGGGTCGGGAGACTGCTAATCTTGCCGGACGTCTGCGTTAAGGAGATAAGTCATGCCGGTGTCCCAGCTTAAGAAGAAAAAGCCGTCGGTGCGCGAGCAAGTCGGAGAGACGGAATGGGAAACGCGCGTCAATCTTGCCGCGTGCTACCGGTTGATGCACGAGTTCGGCATGACCGAGATGATCGCGAACCACATCTCGGCGCGCGTGCCGGGCACGCATGACCAGTTCCTGATCAATCCCTACGGCATGCTCTATGAAGAGATGACGGCCTCCAGCATGGTCAGGATCGATGTCGACGGCAACATCCTGTTCAACGCGACCGACTACGGCATCAACCAGGCGGGCTACGTGATCCACAGCGCGGTGCACGCGGCGCGTCACGACGTCGAGTGCGTGATCCACACGCATACGCTCGCCGGCATGGCGGTATCGGCGATGAAAGCGGGCCTCATGCCGATTGCGCAGACCGCGATGCGCTTCGGTGATGTCGCGTATCACGACTACGAAGGTCCGGCGCTCGATCTCGACGAACGCGAGCGGCTGGTCAAGGACCTGGGCGATCACGAAGCGATGATTCTGCGCAACCACGGGCTGCTCACCGTCGGCCCGACGATCGCCGAGTGCTTCAACAACATGTTCCGGCTCGAGCGCGCGTGCCAGCTGCAGGTGACGACGCTCTCGTGCAACACCGAAATCCGGCTGCCGCCCAACGAAGTCGTCAGGGAAACGCAGGATGGCTTCAAGCCCGGCGTGCGCCGGCGGTGGGGCCTGCTCGAGTGGCCGGCGCTGTTGCGCATGCTCGATAAAGCCGACCGCTCGTATCGCGACTGACGTTTACGGCCACCGGGGTCGCGGCACACACAAAGCGGGCTCCCGGCCGGGCCCGCTCTTTTATTCTGCAAGGCGCAACTTGCGCTCATATTGACCGCGCCCCGCACATTCCGATGACCGATTCGATTGCGTCCTACCGCGCGCCCGCCTGGCTGCCGGGCGGTCATCTGCAGACGCTGTACGCGCCGCTGTTCGCGCCGCGGCCGCGTGTCAGCTATCGCCGCGAGCGCTGGGACACGCCCGACGATGATTTCATCGATCTCGACTGGCTCGATGAGCGCTCAGCGGTCAGCAATCAGCCGTCAGCCAGGCCTGAAGCCAACCTCGCTCCGCTCGTAGTGTTGTTCCACGGTTTGGAGGGCGGCTCGCACAGCCACTATGCGGCGGCGCTGATGGCGGCGCTGCGCGACGCCGGCTGGCGCGGCGTGGTGGTTCACTTCCGCGGCTGCAGCGGTGAAATCAATCGCCTGCGGCGGGCCTATCACTCGGGCGACAGCGCCGAAATCGACTGGATATTGCGGCGCCTGCGGAGCATGAACGATGCAGCACCGCTATTTGCGGTCGGCGTGTCGCTGGGCGGCAACGCGCTGCTGAAGTGGCTGGGGGAGCAGCGCGCCGCGGCAGCCGGCGTGGTCGCCGCGGCAGCCGCGATATCGGCGCCGGTCGATCTGATGGCGGCGGGCAATGCGCTCGACGCCGGCTTCAATCTGATCTACACGCGAAACTTTCTCGCCACCATGAAACGAAAGACACGCGCCAAGCTCGAACGTTTTCCCGATTTGTGCGACCGGGAGATCATGCTTGCTTCGCACACGCTGCGCGAGTTCGACAACGTGGTGACCGCGCCGCTGCACGGCTACCGCGATACCGACGATTACTGGACGCGCGCGAGCGCGAAGCCGTTGCTGAAAAGCATTGCCACGCCTACGCTGATGATCAATGCCCGCAACGATCCGTTCCTCCCGGCGCATGCATTGCCTCAAGCCGGCGAGGTATCGGGCACCGTCAGCCTCGAGTTGCCCGCGACCGGCGGCCACGTCGGTTTCGTCGGCGGCGCTTTCCCGCCGGGCCGTCTCGACTGGCTGCCGCGGCGCGTGCTCGGCTTTTTTCGCGGGTCTGTCGCGGCCCCATGGGATAATCCGCGGTATTGCAAATCCGGTTGACCCCATGAATTCGCTGCCACGCGAGATCTTCAAGGCCTACGATATACGCGGCATCGTCGGTACTACCCTTACGCCTGCGATAGTCGAAACCATCGGCCGCGCGATCGGCAGCGAGGCGCTCGAGCGCGGCCGGCGCGAAATCGTGATCGGCCGCGACGGCCGCTTGTCGGGACCCGAGCTCTGCGCCGCGCTGGCGCGCGGGCTGCGCGCAACCGGCGTCGACGTGATCGACGTCGGCCAGGTCGCAACTCCGATGCTCTACTTCGCCGCGCATCACTTCAATACGCTGTCGGGCGTGATGCTGACCGGCTCGCACAATCCCCCGCAATACAACGGGATCAAGATCGTGCTCGGCGGCGAAACGCTGGCGGGCGATGCGATCCTGGCGCTGCGCAGCCGCGCTGAAAACGGCAAGCTCGCAAACGGCGCCGGCGGCTATCGCGAGGAAAATATCGCCGAACACTATCTTGCGCGCATCGCGGGAGGCATCAAGCTCGCGCGGCCGATGAAAATCGCGATCGACTGCGGCAACGGCGTCGCCGGCGCGACCGCGCCCGGTCTCTACCGCCGGCTCGGCTGCGAAGTGACCGAGCTGTTTTGTGAAGTCGACGGCAACTTCCCGAACCACCACCCCGACCCGTCGGTACCGGACAACCTGCAAGACCTGATCTCGACGCTGCGCAAAACCAATGCTGAAATCGGGCTTGCATTCGACGGCGACGGCGACCGCCTCGGCGTCGTCACCAAGCGCGGCGACATCATCTACCCGGACCGCCAGCTGATGCTGTTCGCGGCCGACGTGCTGTCGCGCAACCCGGGCGCGCCGGTGATTTTCGACGTCAAATCGACGCGCAACCTGTTCGGCTGGATCACGCGTCACGGCGGCAAGCCGGTGCTGTGGAAAACCGGGCACTCGTTGATCAAGCGCAAGATGCAGGAAATGAACGCGCCGCTCGCCGGCGAAATGAGCGGCCACATCTTCTTCAAGGAGCGCTGGTACGGCTTCGACGACGGGCTCTACGCCGGCGCGCGGCTGCTCGAAATCCTGAGCCGGGAGCGCGACCTCAATGCGACGCTGCAGGCGCTGCCGGACGCAGTGACGACGCCGGAGCTGCACGTCAAGCTCGCTGAAGGCGAGAACTACGCATTGATCGACCAGTTGCGGAAAACCGCGCGCTTCGACAATCCGCGCGAGGTGATCACGATCGATGGGCTGCGTGTCGAATACGCGGACGGCTTCGGCCTCGCGCGTGCGTCCAATACCACGCCGGTCCTGGTCCTGCGCTTCGAAGCCGATAATGAAACCGCATTGAAGCGGATCCAGGAGGATTTCCGGCGGGTGTTGCTCGGCGTCAAGCCGGACGCGGCGCTGCCGTTCTAATGCCGTTCCAACTCTTGCGGACAAATGGAGGATCGTGGATGCACTACGCCTACGTGCTTTCGAGCGAGAAGGATAGGCGATTCTACACCGGCACGACGAGTGATTTGCGAAACAGGCTCAAGCAGCACGCGCAGGGTCGCGTGACTTCCACGGAGTATCGACGGCCGCTTCGTCTCGCGTATTACGAAGCATGCCACAGTCCTGATGATGCCCACCGACGGGAGCGATACCTAAAATCGGGCAGGGGTGGCAGATACCTCAAGCAAAAACTCGGTACGTGGCTATCGTGTATTCGGGACAACAAGTTGGAACGGCACTAGTCGCTGACGATGCGACCCGCGGCATTATCGACCATCACCGGCGCATCGACGTATTCGATCGCGGGCGGGCAGCCGTATTTGCCTTCGACGAACTTCTTCCACTCGGGAGAGTAGAACGCCTCGGCACGCTGTTTCGACTCCCAGACGTAGATCCCGCCCGCGCGCATGCCGTCCTCGCTGAGGAAGTAATTCTTGCGCAGCAACCCGGGCAGGTTCAGATATTTCGGCGCGGTCCCCGCGAACACCTGCTTCATTTCGTCCCGCGTGCGCGACCGCGCGAGTTTGAAAGTGACGATGGCGACGATCATGCGCGATCCTTCACGAATTGCGCTGCTCTTCCGGCCCTAAGCCGCCCCGATTCCCGGCATGCCGGCGTAATTCGGCAATTTCTGCACGCGTGCGATCCATGCGCGCACCGCCGGGTACGGCGCGAGATCGATGCCGCCTTCCGGGGCAAGCGCGACATAGGGATAGCACGCGACGTCGGCGATCGTAGCGCGGCCGCACGTAAGCCAGTCGCGCGTCGCCAGATGCTGCTCCATCACGGCGAGGATCGCGCGGCCGCTTTTCTGCGCCGCTTCGAGGTCGCCGGACAGCTTGAATTTCGAGATCACTCGCGCGCGGCCGAGCCCGTAAAGCACCTCGTTTTCGGACACCGCCAGCCACTGCATGATGTCCCCCATGCAGCGGGGATCGCTCGGCAGCCAGGTGTCGCCGCCGTATTTGCGGGCAAGATAGACGAGTATCGCCTGCGAATCCCATACCGTATAGTCGCCATCGCTCAATACCGGGACCTGTCCGCGCGGATTGAGCCGCAGGAACTCCGGCTTGCGGTTCTCGCCGCTGAAAATATCCACGCTTCTGGCATCGTACCGCTGGCCCAGCAGCGCGAGCATCAGCCGGATTTTGTACGCGTTGCCGGACAGCTCGAAATCGTAGAGCTTCATGCCGTCTTTGCTGCCGCAACTGCCGTGGCCGCGGCTGCCTGGCCGCGCTCAGATTGAACGGCTTGTCCCATGGACTCTCCCTTGAACCGTGTGCAACACGATTAGTCTACGACCATTGCCCGCGTACGACAAAAAATATTCTGTCCGGTTTGCCGCACGCGCACCGCCGTCAATCGCTGCGCCGAGCCGGAGAAGCAGACGAATTGTATTAGCCCGGACTTGAGCTGATAGTCAGTGTCCGAAAGTCAACGTCCGCAATCGACCCGAAGCGGTCATTTCCGCTGTCCGTTAATCTGGGGCCTTGGTTCGAGCCCCGGTCGGGGAGCCATCTAGGTGCAAATCTGGGCACTCCATGTGAGTCGCCCAGATTTCCCGCCACAGCGTGTGCTACTGCACCGTAGCTGCCGGTTAGTTTCACGTCTTTTTTGTTGACCCGGATTTCATCGACCAGAAGCCGCAGGTATTCCTTGGTAAACGCCCCGTTCTCAAGAAGCTTCTCGCGTAGTACCTTGGTGAACGCGTCGATGTGCTTCTGTTTCAGGAGATTGTCCGGTAGCGTATTTTGAGTCCTAAGGCCAGCGATTTCCGCCAGGATGGCTTGACGCTTCGCCTGCAGCTTGTCGGTGCGATCACGTAGCACATCGTCGAGCTTGATCACCCCCGTCTCAATCCCCTCATAGAGGCGTCCCATGCCGCCTGTGACGGTCGTCAGTTCCCGGCTGAGCACCTCGATCTGCCGGTGTTGTTGCTTGCAGCTCTCTTTGACATTCCGCGCCAGTGATTCCAGCATCAGCTTGACGCGCGCCGCCGTAAAGACCCGGTCGGCCAAGGAATTCAGCACGAGGTCATCGAGCTTTTGCATCGGCACATTCTCGCTCTTGCAGTAGTTGATGCCCTTGCCGATGCGCGTATTGCATTTGTAGTAACGGTAACGTCCGCTTTTACCCGTCGCGAGCGTCATCCCTGCCCCGCAACAATCGCACTTGAGCAGCCCGGTGAGCAGCGTAGGCGAGCTGACAACGCGTGGTGGCACCGCTGCAGGGGCGCGCGCGGCGCGCCGCACCTGCGTTCGCTGGAAGATACTTGATTCGATGATCGGCTCGACCGTGAGCTTCACCCATTCGCTTTGCGGTTTGACTCGTCCCGTTTTGCCCTCGACCCGGTTGAAGTAGTAATCCCCGATGTAGGCCGGATTGGCCAGCACCTCATGCACGCGCGAGCGCGTCCAGCGCTGCCCGCGCATCGTGATGCCGCGCTCGTTCAGGTAATACGCGATGCTCTTGCACCCCATGGATGCGCCTTTGACACCATTGAGGTAGATCTCGAAGATTTGTCGTACCATCGCCGCCTCGGTCGCTTCAACCGCGATGGTCTTCTTGGGCTGGCCCTTGTTGCCGAGTGCTTCCGCCGCCACTGTCTTAAACCCGAAGTGCGGGTGTGAACCGTTAAAGAATCCCTGGCGCGCGTTCTCCTGCATCGCCCGCAACGTATGCTTGCCGTTCTCCTTGCTCTGGTATTCATCGAACAAGCTGAAGATCTTGCTCGCCATCTCGCCGGCGGGATCATCACTGGTCTGCTGCGTGATCGAAATAACCCGCACGCCCGAGCGCTTGAGCCGGCGCTCGTAAGCGAGAAACTCAAAGAGATCGCGGAAGAAACGCGAGCGGCTATGCACGATGATCGCCTCATACGGCGCCGGGTCCTGGCTGGCATCCGCGATCATCTGCTGGAATACCGCGCGCCGGTCATCGGTGCCAGTCGCTCCGGGTTCCACGTATTCGGTGGCAACCGCGAGGCTGTGAGCTTTGCAGTATTCGCGTAGCTGCCGCAGCTGATCAGGAATCGATAGATCCTTCTCGGCTTGGCGAGGGGTAGAAACCCGGGCATAGAGTGCTACGGCCATGGCTGATCCTTTTCATTCAATGGTTCGGATTCGACTTCTGGCAGGAATACCCGATCAATAAGCCCCGCGAGATGGGCTTGAATGAGCTCCAGTTCACCAGGAACGAGCGCATCCTCAGGTAGCGACATGTGTAGCTTTAACGATAGCTTATCGCTTTGCTTGCCCACTCGCAATCACCCTGCTCTGTCCCACGTTTCCGCCAATCCCGTCATGGCGTTTCCCACCGCGGCGTGCGGTCGCGTGCGTAAGAAGCGCCGCCCGCCCGCCGCCGTGGAAAACACCCCCGTTCGTTTCATCGCTGTCCGTGTTGCATCAGTCCGTTTCGTGCTGTTGCCGTGCTGCGGTGTCGATCCAGTTTGGTTAGCGTGTATGCCCGTCCCGGTTGCCTAAGCGTGCGGGATGTACAAGGGGCACGGGAGACACCACTCCCGTTTCGTGCATTGGTTTTGCTTCTTGCCAGCGCTGCACGGCGCTTTTGCATTGGCATCGATGGATGTGCCTGTTGGCACTGACAACACATCAATGGCCGTTGACCCTGGCCTACGGGGCGTCGGAGGACGCGGTACCAATCCGTAACGGGGATCATTCGGCGAGCGGCATTGCGCCAGTCGCGATGGACGACGAGATGGCCAATGGAGCGCCATTGCATTGCACAAGGATCGAAACAGCCGGGGCCGTTTCTACGGATGGGCGCGAGCTGACCGCGAGCGTCACGCGCAGAAACGCGCGTGGCGTACGGCACAGCCGGCCAGGACAGGTGTCCACGGTGTGGACAGGGACGAGGCAATAGGCGACGGGAATTCAGGCGCAGCCTGACCCGTCACCCATGCCTTCAGACAGACATGCAGCAGCTAGACGGCGAATGAACTTCGCCGAGACGGTGTCCGGAGCAAAACGACCGGACGACACTCACATTTTGACGAGTACCTCCAAGCCTTGCGGCCACCGGTTCTCAGGAGATCTCCCCGGTTTTAAGGGCGCTCTACCCGAGCAGGGGATGCGTTAACGGGCATCAAGCGGGCTGACACAGCCAGCGTAAAACCACATCGAATTCACTTTCACGCGGCACCGCATCCGGTAGGTAGACATTGTCGGACGTCGCTGGACTATCCCATTGTCCTAGCCGCCGCGCGTTTCATCATGTGACCAGAAGATAATAGGTTGAGTTCCGAAAAATATTGCAAAAGTTTTGTGCTGCAAAAAGAAGTCGTGAGATGAGAGCCTGAAACGATTGAATCATCACCGTGATGGCTGTCCAACGAAATGGAACTGCCCCAGAATGCGGTTCAGTTGATCAGCCCTGCGCCAGCGGCAGGGGAACGTCGAATGCGCCAGTTTTGAGCCCGTCACTTAAACCTGTAGGGGTCCGTCACTTTGGAAATTGGCATCAGAAGCCAATATTCATGCGGGTTCTGCGCAACGTCACTACCGGTTCGCACCGGTAGTGACGTTGCGCATTGGCGCAGACGGTTGGCGCAGAAAAGCGTCGCAAAATCTGGCGCAGGGATCTCGGCGGCCGAGGCGGCGCGCTTCGCCGGCAGTCTGTCCTGCGAGCGTTACGCGTGAGCACCTGCAATGAACGCAGTGTCCACGCCGTGGACACCTTTGCTGGACAACAGTAAACGCCGTCAGCTTACCCACTGTCGTAGGCGCAGTGCGTAATATGCGCCGCACGCACAACCGTGGAATCGACCCGCAGTTGCCTATCCGTACCGAACGGCCGCTTTCACGCGAGATCGCAAAAATGGCATGTCGAACCTTGGCGAAACCCATTTCCGAAAAAATCGGCTTCCCAGAATTCGCCAGGATCATCGCAATGGCTTCGATTGATATCTTACCCTCACCCATTTTGCCCTGGAATCGGGAAACGCCACCGGTCACTTTCGCAAGCCATGAATGGCCGCCTGCGGCCATTCGCCAATGCGCCAGGAAAGTGGACCGCTATCGAATTCCTCTAGCGACGCGACTCGGACGCAATACAGCGGTAGCAGATCGAAAGCGGGCGGCGTAATATATTGATTTGGCATTAGAATGTTTCGCCGCGTGTCTTGACACAAGACAAACGCATGCGCGCATACAACTTATAATACAATGATTTTCTTAAATAATTGACGAGACCCTGAGAATCCAGGTGGATGTGTATCTACCTTTTCGGGTTCATATTTACATTAGACATCACTGGAAGGCAGTCACATGTTGCTGAGAATCGTAGTCGTAGCACTTTTGACGGTACTCGTTGGCTGTGCCACGTCACAGGAGATGTATCTTCCCGATGGCTCGAAAGGTTACAACATCAGCTGCGACGGCAGTGCAAACAGCATGGGTAACTGCTTCCAGAAGGCTGGTGAGCTCTGTGGCTCGAAGGGTTACTACATCGTGAACCGGGAGGGCCAAGCCATTCCGTTCGGTTCCAGCGTTGGGTCGGCGAGCGTCGGCCCTGGTGGTGGTTCGGCAGGTTACGTCACGCAAACTGGAATGATGGTTACACGCAGCTTGTTCATCAAATGCAAGGAGTGAAGTCCAACTCTAGCTGGTGCGGATGGGCCGGCAGCGCGGTGCTTTTTCAGAGGTCTGTGCTCGCCCGTCACAGAGCAAGACGTTAGATCTGCCTTTTTCTATGTCGCGTGATCTTCAAACACCAGATGATCTTCGACGCGCGTCTGTCGAAATCTGGTACGAGTACTCGATGTTTCGCCAACTCGCGAATGGGCTTGCTTCGGGCGTTCTTGGCGAAGGCCCTATCAAGAATGCCGCACTGGAGGCGTTTCTTCTGCACGCACGTGCGCTCACGGAGTTCTTCTATCAATCCTCTCCGCGCTCGGATGACATCGTGGCTCAAGACTTCATGCCGGCGCCCGTCACCTGGGCGGTTGTCTGTCCCCCGATTACCAGCTGTGACGTCCGGCACTGGCCGAGGATCAGGGGCGAGTTCAATCCTGCGGTGAATCAGGCTGAATGTAGAAACGTCGTCTAAAGCAAGGCAGGACGAAAAGGCTTGAAGATAGGCCGGAACATCTCTGTTATCTTGGGAA
>JBGPFE010000007.1:0-127877 GCA_041483135.1 Gammaproteobacteria bacterium
ACCTCACTGGGGTTGGGCCAAGGCTCCGTGGTGGACATTCGCACCGTCATGTACGAGATCAAGAAGGAGCTGAAGATGAAGGTATCGCTGAGGAGGAAGATCCACATCATGGCCTTGCCCCAGGGGACGTTCTTGAACGCCCGCTGGTCGGAGGACCAGTCTGCGACAATGCCCTGGATGCCCTCAGGCAGCGGAAGGGGTTCTCCGGTATTTGTCCGAATAGCTGGTGTCATGTGCTTTGGCCCTGTCTAGCCGATCCCGCAGAGCTTCAATAAAATGTCCAAATTATTCCCCATAAACAGCAGACCAAAAAGGATCAACCAAACCAAGAGCAGGAAGTGCCAGTAAACGGTACACAACTCCACGCTCTGCCTGATCTTCGCCGCGTCAAAATCGCCCCACACTCTGGCGACGGTCCTGCCCCAGGCCACCAAACCGCCCAGCAGATGCAATCCGTGCAATCCCGTGATCAGATAAAAAAACGCGATTGCCGGGTTCGTTACATCAAAATAAACCATCGTGCCCAATTGCCGCCAGGCCGAGAGCTGCCCGATCAGAAAAACCACGGTGAAAGCACCGCCAGCAAGCAGGCCAACTCGCATGCCGTCCATCTGCCCACGGCGTGCTGAAAACTGCGCCCATTGCAAGGCGACACTGCTCAGGATCAGCGCAATCGTATTCGCCCACAACAGCCCTAGTTGAGGCGAGGGACGCCAGTCCTCATACGCCATCCGGCGTCCATATGCGACAACCAAAAGCATGAACAGGACCGCGACCACTGCAAGAAATACCCTCAAAGCGAGCTTTCTCGCAAGCCCGGAAGATGCGTCTCCCGCGTACAGGTCATCGACCTTGATCTGGCCCGCCACCCAGGGCTTGGCCATCAATTGATGCAATATGCTCATGGCATTGAATTCTTGGCGGCCCGCGTCTTATTGCTCTTACCGGTGAACGGGCGGGACGTTCTGCGGTATGAAGTCCTCGGCGGCGCCCGGCACGCTGTAATCGTATGCCCAGCGATAGACCACCGGTAACGTCGCGCCAAAGTTACCGTGCTTCGGCGGGGTGTCGGGGGTTTGCCACTCCAGCGTGGTGGCGCCCCAGGGATTGCCCCCCGAGGGCTTGCCTTTGAAATAACTCCAGATCAGGTTGTACAAAAATACGACCTGGACGGCGCCCACGATCAATGCCGCGATGGTGATGGCGACGTTCACTGAATGCGCCGAGGCGGGGATAAAGTCCGTGCCTGTAATTGCATAGTAGCGGCGCGGAACGCCCGCAAAGCCCAGGTAATGCATCGGGTAGTAGATGGCATAGCTCCCGACGAAGGTGACCCAGAAATGAAATTTCCCCAGGCTGTCGTTCAGCATGCGCCCGGTGATCTTGGGGTACCAGTGGTAGATCGCCCCGAACACAACCAGGACGGGGGAGACGGCCATCACCATATGGAAGTGGGCGACCACGAACATGGTGTCGGAAAGCGGGACGTCCACGGTCACGTTGCCGAGGAACAGGCCCGTTAACCCGCCGTTGATAAACGTGAAGACGAAGCCGATGGCAAACAGCATCGGCACGGTGAGGTGGATGTTGCCCCGCCACAACGTCAGCACCCAATTGTAGACCTTGAGCGCCGTCGGGACGGCGATGATCAGCGTGGTGGTGGCGAAAAAGAAGCCGAAGTACGGGTTCATCCCGCTGACGTACATGTGGTGCGCCCACACGATGAAGCTGAGGCCGCCGATGGCCACAATCGCCCACACCATCATCCGGTAGCCGAAGATGTTTCTTCTGGCATGGACACTGATCAGGTCGGAGACGATGCCGAACGCCGGCAGGGCGACAATGTAGACCTCGGGATGGCCGAAAAACCAGAACAGGTGTTGAAACAACACCGGGCTTCCGCCGTTGTGGTCGAGGTGTTGCCCCTGCGAGACGACGGCGGGCATGAAGAAACTCGTGCCGAGCGTCAGATCCAACGTCATCATGATGGCGCTGACGAACAACGCGGGAAAGGCCAACAACGCCAGGATGGTGGCCGTGAGAATCCCCCATACCGTCAAGGGCAGGCGCATCATCGTCATCCCTCGCGTGCGCGCCTGCAGCACGGTCACCACATAGTTCAAACCGCCCATCGTGAATCCGATGATGAAAAAGGCCAGGGAAACGAGCATCAAGATGATGCCCCAAGTCGCCCCCGGCGTGCCCGCGAGGATGGCCTGGGGCGGATACAGGGTCCAGCCGGCGCCGGTGGGCCCGCCGGGCACGAAGAAGCTCGCGACCAGTAAGAGCACGGCGAATAGATAGACCCAGTAACTCACCATGTTGACATAGGGGAAAACCATATCGCGGGCGCCGACCATCAGCGGGATGAGGTAATTGCCAAACCCCCCCAGGAACAGCGCGGTGAGCAGGTAGATGACCATGATCATGCCGTGCATGGTGACAAACTGAAGGTAGTGGCCGGGATCGATAAAGGAGAAGATGTGCGGGAAACCCAGTTGCAGCCGCATCAATCCCGACAACACCAAAGCCACCAACCCTATCCCGATCGCGGTGATCCCGTACTGGACGGCAATGACTTTGGCGTCCTGGCTCCAGATGTACTTCCCGACGAAAGTTTTCGGATGGTAGAGTTCCGCCTCTTCGACTTCGGCCGGAGGGGCGAAATCCGATGCGTCATGTGCAATGTATTCCATCAGAATCTCCTGTTCGCTACTTCTTCATCAATGCTCTGTTCGCCTGAGTCTCATCCCTATGGCAACAATGGTATGAACGGCATGGCGCTCGAGCAGGCCGGTCATTGCAGGGTATTGATGTAGGCGACGATGTCATTGATCGCCTGATCGTCGTTCAAAGTTGCGGCCATCAATGCCATTTGCGGTCCGTACATGTCTTGCGGATGGGTGCCGCGAACGCCCTGTTTGAAATTTTTCAATTGAGTGACCAAATACCAATCGCTCATACCCTTCAGCCCGGGGGCATTCATCTGTTGTACGCCCCTCCCATTAGGACCGTGACAGGTTCCACAGGTCGATACATAAAGGTGTTGACCGTTGTCCGCATTCCCCTTCACTGTGGCCGGGGCACGACCATCCGGCAGCGTCTTGATATAAGCGCTGACATTGTCGATGGCGGCGTCATCACCCAGAGTCGCCGCCATCGGCGCCATCATTTTTCCAAAGACATCCTTGTCGTGTGTCCCCCGCGCACCTTGCTTGAAGGATTTCAATTGCCGGTGCAGGTACCAGTCTCCTTGCCCGCTCAGTTTCGGCGCATGCAGCGCAGGATTACCCTCCGCTTGCGCGCCATGACAGGATGCACATACTGCATAGAGTGATTTGCCTGCGCCCGCATCGCCGGATTTTTGCGCCGCGGTTTGCGCGAACGTCGGATAGCTGCTTAGCCACGCCTGATACGCGCTCTCTTCTTCCACTATGACTTTGCCACGCATCGTGAAATGCGCAACGCCGCATAATTCTTCGCAGAGGAGGTCGAATGTCCCGGTGCGGGTGGGGGTGAACCAGATATAGGTGACCAAGCCCGGCACCAGATCCATCTTGACCCGGAACTGTGCCACCGCGAAGTCGTGCAGAACGTCTATGGAACGGAGCAGCGCCTTGACTGGCTTGCCGATGGGGAGATGTACCTCTGGACTTGCTACCAGGACGTCATCCTGCCCGTTGGGATCGTCGGGATTTATGCCAAACGGGTTTTTGTCGCTGACGTACTTGGCATCGACAGTGCCCAGCACGCCGTCCTTCCCGGGGAAGCGATAGCTCCAGTGCCACTGCTTGCCCACGGCCTCAAACACCGCCGCGTCGTTTGGGACGGTGACGATATTTGCCCATACAAACAAGCCGGGGGCCAACAGCGCGATGACGCCTATCGTAGTCAGTCCGACCAGCCACGCCTCCAGCTTTTTGTTCTCGGGTTCGTACTCCGCCCTGCTCCCTTTGCGCTGACGGTAGCGGAACACGCAATAAGCCATAAACAAATTAACGGCGACGAAGACCGTCCCCGTGACCCAGAACGTGAGGCTGATCGTGTCGTCGATCGTGCCCCAATTGGACGCGAGCGGAGTGAAATACCACGGGCTCAGGAGGTGAAAAAGGACGGAGCCGACAACCAATATAACCAATACGATTGCTATGACCATACCTTATCACTCACTCCATAACCTGAATTTAAGCTACGACCTTATACAAATAAGGTATCGTGAACTTATTGTCAACCCGGACGACGACAGGGAGTTGTTGCGGCGGGCAGTGAAGACAAATCCCGGCTCCTGCCCCAAAATGCACTCCATTCAGCCGCCCCCATGCAAGCCAACACCCGAAAAAAACATGTGGAATCTATCACAGAGCGCGCGTCCGAAGCAACCAGATCTCCGGGCAAAATCCTCTGAATCGCATTCCGCGCCGCGCGCATGCGCTTTTTTCACGGCGTACACGCTGAGTTGGTCAAGTCGAGCAGCGCTGCGATACGCTGCGGGTCGGGCGCCCGCGCAAACTCGATATCGCCTAACAGCGGCTCGGCCAGACGCACGCCCAGCGCCGCGACGTTTTCGTTGGCCTCCGCCATCGCCGGGTCAATCCGATTGGCGATCCAGCCGGCAAACCTGAGCCCGCTGGCGCGAATTGCTTGCACCGTCAGCAGCGCATGGTTGAGGCAGCCCAGGCGAATTCCGACCACCAGGATCACCGGCAATCCCAGACATTGCGCGAGACCGGCGCTGTCATCGCTGCGATTGAGCGGCACGCAGAACCCGCCGACGCCTTCGGCGATCACTACGTCCGCCGCTGCCGCGAGCTGACGGTAGGCATCGACGATCACTTCGAGGTCGATCGTGGTGCCCGCCTGTTGCGCGGCTAGATGGGGCGCGATCGCCGGCTCGAAGCAATAAGGATTGACGAGCGCGAGCGGTGCCGCGATGCTACTCGCGGCGCGCAACCGCACTACATCGTCATTGATCAAGCCGTCGGTGCCGCGAACGGCGCCGGCCGCAACCGGCTTCATGCCGATTGCGCGCTTGCCCTGCTGCGCATACCCGTGCAGCAGCGCGCATGCTATCAGCGTCTTGCCGACGCCGGTGTCGGTGCCGGTGATGAAGTAACCCCGTTTCATGTTTAAGGTTTCATGTTTAAGGTTTCGAGTTGGTGCGATTTCAGGTTTTCAACCTTTAACCTGAAACTTTAAACTTGCTTAGCATGCCATCGCACCACTTGCTCGACGCTCGTGCGCCGTGGCGCTTCCGGCTTCCAAGCGTGACCGTAGATGACTTCGAAGGTCGCCGGCAGCCGCCCGTCGCGGCGCATTGCTTCGTAATTTCGTTCAACCGCGGCGAGGGTCGCGCGCGCGGTCATGCCTCGCCTGCGCCCCGCCGTCACGTTGCGAGCGCCGATCGCTTTCAGGTCGCGCATCAAGGCGAGCGCGTCGGGATAAGTCAGCGTCATGTACTCCATGTCCATCACCGGGTTGGCAAAACCAGCGTGCACCAGCATGTCGCCGAGGTCATGCATGTCGATAAAGCGATTGACGTGGGTGTAGCCGTCGGCGCCCTGATAGGCCGTGCGCAACTCTTTCAATGTATCGGGACCGAAAGTGCTGAACATCAAGAGCCCGCCGGGCGTTAGCACGCGGCTGAATTCGGCGAACGCACGGGGCGGGTCGTTCACCCATTGCAACGCGAGGTTGGACCACACCATACCGACCGCGGCGGCGCGCAACGGCAGCCGTTCGATGTCGCCGCACACCGGCAGCACGCCGCGCCCGTGCAGGCGCTGCCACCACGGCACCCTTGCGCGCGTACGCTGCACCATCGCGAACGCGATATCGAGCGCGTAAAGCGTCGCATGCGGATAACGCGCGAGCAGAGCGGTCACGGCGTTGCCGGTGCCGCTGCCGGCGTCGAGCAGCGCCGCCGGTTGGTGCTTGATGTAATCGAGCCGCGGCAGCATGCGCCGGCAGATCTCGTGCTGCAGCACCGCCGCGGCGTCATAGCCGGCGGCTGCCTTCTCGAACGACTGCCGCAGCAGGCGCTTGTCGAGCGCGAGATCATTGCTCACCGCAGAACTCCACGATGCGCTGCGCGGTGCGCTGCGGCTGCGCGACAAACGGCGCGTGCGCGGCGCCGGCAAATACTTCAAGCGTGGCGCGCGGCAATGAATGCTGCAGGTATTCGCCCGCCGCCCGCGGCACGATGGCGTCGCACCCGCCGTGCAGGATCAGTGCCGGCTGCGCAATATGCGGCAGGTTGTCGCGCAAATCGGTTTCCTGCAGTATCCGCAAGCCCGCTTCGAGCGCCGCGACATCGGGTTCGCCGCGCATGAGAATCCGCTCGCGCAGCTTGCGCAACACCGTGCGCGCAGCGGTATCGCCCTGGGCCTGCAACACCAGAAAACGCTGCAGCGTGGCACGGTAGTCCCGCGTCAGGCCGTGCGCGAAACCGTCGAGCACCGCGGCGTCGATGCCGTGATCCCATCCATATCTGCGCACGAAGCGCGGCGTCGTTGCGATCAGCACCAGGCGCTCGACTTGCCGCGGATGGCGCAACGCCCAAGTAAGCGCCACCTGCCCGCCGAGCGACCAGCCGCACACGGTCAAGCGTGGCGGCAGCGCGGCTGCCAGCGCATCGGCTATCGCGTCGAACGTGTAGGGTATGCACGCGCTGCTGCCTCCATGGCCCGGCAAGTCGACGCAGTGGACCCGAAAATGTTGTGCGAACGCGGGTACTGTGTCATCCCACACCGCGGCGTTCATGCCCCAGCCGTGGAGCAGCACGATATCGGGTCCGCTGCCGTGTGTCGCGATGTGCAGCGTCATGCCCCGGCGCCGACGTCGAGTAGCGCCTGCGTAAGCTGCGTAACGTCCTGCTCGCTGTGCGCAGCCGACAATGAAATACGCAATCGCGCGCTGCCCTGCGGCACGGTCGGCGGCCGGATCGCCGGCACCAGTACGCCACGCGCTGCGAGTTGCTCCGAAACATGCAGCGCCTCTTTGTTGGCGCCGATCACAAGCGGCTGGATCGCGGTGTCGGATGGCAGCAACCGCCAGCGCAGACCGGCCACGCCCCGCTTGAGCTGATCGATCAGCCGCGCCAGCAACTCGCGCCGCCAGTGTTCGGCAGCGATGATTTCGAGGCTCGCCAAAAGCGTGTGCGCCAGCAGCGGCGGAGTCGCCGTGGTGTAAATATACGGACGCGCGCGCTGCACCAGCGTTTCTATTACAGCGGGCTCGCCCGCGACAAATGCGCCAAACACGCCGGCCGCCTTGCCGAGCGTCGCCATGTAAACGATGCGGGGCGAGGCGACACCGCAATGCTGCAGCACACCGCCGCCGGTCTCACCCAGCACGCCGAAGCCGTGCGCGTCGTCGAGCACGAGCCACGCGTCGTAGCGTTCGCACAACCGCAGCAGGCCGGGCACCGGCGCGACATCGCCGTCCATGCTGAATACCGCATCGCTCACCACCAGTCTGCGGCGCGCTTGAGACGCCGCAAGCAGCTTTTCGAGCGCGGCGAGATCGCCGTGCGGGTAGCGCTTGAATTCGGCGCGCGACAACAGCACCGCGTCATTCAGTGATGCATGGTTCAGCTTGTCGGCGAACACTGCGTCGTTGCGCCCGGCAAGCGCGGTAACGATGCCGATATTCGCCATGTAGCCGGTCGAAAACAGCAGCGCGCGCGGCAAGCGCACAAACTGCGCGAGCGCGTCTTCCAGTATGTGATGCGCGGTACTATGGCCGAGGATCAGATGCGACGCTCCGGCGCCGATACCGTAGCGTGCAGCACCTTCGGCTGCCGCCGCCGCGAGCCGCGGATCGCCCGCCAGACCCAGATAGTCGTTGCTGCAAAACGCCACGACCTCGCGGCCATCGACCACGACATGCGCGCTTTGCGGGCTTTCGAGCAGGCGGCGATGGCGCTTGAGGCCGCGCGCATCAAGCGCAGCGAGCTCGGCAGCCAGATCGGGAAGTGACATGTGACGCCTTGAAGCGTTAGGCGTCAGTCGGGGCAAGCAAAAGCGGTGCTGGCTTATTGATTGTTCGCCTCACTCCTTACCCCTCACTCCTCACCTTCATCGGATACATGCCGAGCTTATCCATCAACGCGCGGTCGCGTGCCGCTTCGGGGTTACCGGTGGTGAGCAGTTTGTCGCCGTAGAAAACCGAGTTGGCGCCGGCGAAAAAGCACAGCGCCTGGATGCCCTCGGGCATTTCCTGGCGCCCTGCGGACAGCCGCACCATCGCCTTCGGCATCGTGATGCGGGCGCACGCGATGGTGCGCACGAACTCGAACAGATCGAGCCTGGCGGTGCCGTGCAGCGGCGTGCCCTCGACTTGCACCAGATTGTTGATCGGCACGCTTTCGGGATAGGGATCGAGATTGGCGAGCTGGGCGATCAAGGCAGCGCGCGTGCGGCGCGTCTCGCCCATGCCGACGATGCCGCCGCAGCAAACGTGGATGCCGGCATCGCGCACTCGGGCGAGCGTGTCGAGACGGTCGTCCTGCGTGCGCGTTGAGATGATCTCGCCGTAAAACTCGGGCGCGGTGTCGAGGTTGTGGTTGTAATAGTCGAGGCCTGCCGCCTTCAATTGCTCGGCCTGGCCCTCTTTCAGCATGCCGAGTGTCGCGCAGGTTTCGAGCCCCAGTGCGCGCACCGCCTTCACCATGTCGATTACGCGCTCGAGATCGCGCTGCTTGGGGCCGCGCCATGCCGCGCCCATGCAAAAACGCGTCGCGCCCTTGTCTTTGGCCGCGCGAGCCGCCGTAACCACGGCATCGACGGCCAGCATGTCCTCGTTGTCGACGTTGGTGTGATAGCGCGCCGCCTGCGGGCAGTAGCCGCAATCCTCGGGGCAACCGCCGGTCTTGATCGACAACAGCGTCGACAGTTGCACCGCATTGGGATCGAAATGTTCGCAGTGCACGCCGTGCGCGCGGTGGATCAGGTCGTTGAACGGCAACTCGAACAATGCCGCGACCTGATCGACGCTCCAGCGGCTGCGACCGGCGCTGTCGGCGGCTGAGGCGATAGCTGCGTTGTCTGTAATTGAGTCCATGACGATAAACCTGCGGGTAAATGGCGGGTAATGAGGGAAAATTGCCGTTAGATCATGAGTTTCGAATCATCTGCGATCGTCCGTCGCTTGTCAAATTGGCACGCTGCATTTTTGAACATCTGCGCGAAAATTAATCATCTTGCGCTGCCGCAGCAATGCCTGCTGTGCACCGCTCCAGCCATGGCGCGGCCGCTCTGTGCCGACTGCTACGCGCGCCTGCCGTGGCTCACGTCAACTCACTGTCCGCAATGCGCGCTGCCGACCAGCGACGCGCGCGTCTGCGGCGCGTGCATTGCCAGGCCACCGCGCTTTGACGGCGTCACCGCAGCGTTTGCCTATGCCTGGCCGCTCGCGCCGCTGATCCATCAATACAAGTACGCAGGCAACCTCGCGCTCGCGCAATTGCTGGCGCGGGCGCTGAACGAACGACTTGCCGGCGGCGTCGATCTCATCGTCCCGATGCCGCTCGCGCCCGCGCGATTGCGCGATCGCGGCTTCAATCAGGCGCTGGAAATCGCGCGCGTCGTGAGCCGTCTGACCGGCGTGCCGCTCGCCGCCAATGCGTGCCGGCGCGTACGCGACAGCGTGCCGCAAGCGGCGCTGCCATGGAAAGAACGCGCGAAGAACATTCGCGGCGTATTTGTCTGCGACGCCGATCTGACCGGTATGCGCGTCGCCGTCATCGACGACGTGATGACGACCGGGGCGACGCTCAATGAGCTCGCGCGCAACCTGCGCAAGGCGGGAGCGGCCGGAATTCAGGGGTGGATGGTGGCGCGGACGCTGAGAAGCTAGCTATCAGCGATCAGCGATCAGCGATCAGCGATCAGCGATCAGCGATCAGCGATCAGCGATCAGCAAGGATCAGAAACGATTTTGCCGCTGCCGGTTCAAGCTGATGGCTGACCGCTGAAAGCTGATCGCTGCACTACTGCAATTGCTTCAGCCGCTGGTCGACGAACGCCTGCAGGTCGGGATTGAGCGTGTTGGTTGCTTTGGCGCGGCGGAACGCGTCCTGCGCCTCGCTGTTGCGGTTCAACGCCTGCAGTGAAATGCCGAGGCCCATCAGCCACACGCCCGACCCCGGCGCCAGGCGCAGCGCCGCCTGGTAGTGGTCGACCGCATCCTGGTGGCGCGATTGGCGTTGGAGCAGCGCGGCGAGGCGCGCCAGATAATCGGGGCTGCCGAGCGCAGCCGGCTCGGTCTTTTGCAGCGTCTCGATCGCGCCCGCGATATCGCCGCGCTCGTATTGCAGGCCCGACAGCGCCATTGCGAATACCTGCTGGTTCGGGTTGAGCTTGAGGCCTTCCTGCAGCACCTGCTCGGCTTCGCCGTTTTTCTTCGCCTCCAGCAACAAGCCGAACAAGCCATGGCGAGCGCCGGTGTGCCCCGGAGAGTACTCGAGCGCACGCCTGAATCCTTCCTGCGCTTCCGCGAGCCGGCCCTGACCGAGTAAATTCGCCGCGTCCCGGTATTCGTTCTCCGCGAGCTGCGATGGCGTAAGCTGCTGCGAGCGTTTGTCGATTTGGGGGTTGGCAAGCGCTGTCTGAACGCGGCTCTCCGGCACAACCTCGACGGTTTTAGGTGCCTGCACAGCAACCGGTTGCGGCGCATGCGTGGAAGCGGGCGTTGTTTTCGGCGTGGCAACCGCCTCGCTAGCGGCAATAGCGGCTTTGACTGGTGCCACTTTTGGCGCCGCAGGCGCGGGTTTGGACGCCACCGGTGCGGCAGCGATCACCGCGGCGGTAGCAATAGGCGGATTGACCGGCGGTTTTGCGGCTGCTGGCACCGCAACCTGTGCTTTCGGCGCTTTGTCCGCTGCTTTCGCCTGCTTCGGTTGCGACACCGGCTTGGTCGTCACCGCTTTCGGTTCGGGCGCCGGTTGCGCGGCGGGTCTGGTTTCAGCCGCGGGCACTTTTTCAAGCTCAAGTGCGAGGCGAGGCGCTGGAGACTGAACCGTCAGCGGCGGTTCCACAGCGGGGGTAGCCGGTGGAGCCTGCACTTGCGCCACGGGTACCGGCTGCGATGGCAGCGGCCGGTTGTTGAGTTGCCACGCAAGAGCCGCGATCAGCGCCACCGCGACGCCGATGCCGAGCAGCCACCATGGCGTGCCGGATTTTTCCGCACGCGGCAGCGCACGCACCTGATTTGGCAGTCCACCGCGCTCGGCGCTCGACGCCCGGCGCTTCTCGAGGTCCCGCAGCATCTCGTTGATAAGGCTCATGCGCGGCCTGCTACGGTTACTTGAAAATCATCCAGCCGACGCCGCCGGCCGACGCGAGCAACATCGCGAATCCCAGCAGCCACCAGCGCTTCCGCCGCGCCGTCGGCGTATCGCTCGCGGCGGTACGCACATGACGCGGTGTCGCCTGCTGCACACCCTCGCCGTAAGCCAGCAGCATCGCCTTGTGCGACAACACGTTCACCAGCCGCGGAATGCCGCCGCTTGCCTGGTGCAGCGCGCGCACCGCCGACTTGGTGAAAAGGCGGTTACCACGATAGCCGGCGACCCGCAGCCGGTGCGCAAGGTAGTAGTCCAGCTCGTCGCGCGCGAGCTCGCCGAGGCAGTACTGAAAAGTGATGCGCTGGCGCAACTGGCGCACCGACTCCTGCGCGAGTTTGTCGTCGAGCTCGGGCTGGCCGAACAGCACCACCTGCAACAGCTTGCGCTTTTCGGTTTCGAGGTTGGTCAGCAGGCGCAGCGCCTCCAGGCTTTCGATCGGCATCGCCTGCGCCTCGTCGAGGCACAACACCACCGATTTGCCCTGCCCGGCCAGATCGAGCAGCGCCTGCGTGAGCCCCTTCAGCAGATGGTGCTGGTCGCTTTCCTTGGCGAGATTGACACCGAGCTCTTCCGCGAGCGCGAGCAGGAGCGTGCGCGGCTCGAGATACGGGTTCGGGATGTAGGCGGATGCGTACGTGTCGTCGAGCGTCGCGAGGAACTTGCGGCACAGCAGCGTTTTGCCGGTGCCGACTTCGCCCGTGATCTTGATGAAGCCCTCGCCGTTCTTGACTGCAACCAGCAGCGTATTGAGCGCCTCCTGATGACTCGCGCACGCGTAAGCAAAGCTGGTGTCCGGCGTGATGCCGAACGGCAGCTCCTGCAAACCGAAATGGGATTGATACATGCTCAGTTGCGGGTTGCGAGTTGCGAGTTGCGAGTTTTGAATCTGAGGATTGACGCCAACCTTGCCGCGAGGTCAGTGAAGTCGGACCCGACTCGAAACTCGAAACTCGAAACTCGAAACTCGATTTTTCCGGTCACTTCTTGTCCCTGGCCGCGGGCTCGGGACGCCGCATGTTCTGAATGCGATCGGTGACTTCCTGCCCCTGCTGCTGCCACGCGGCTTCGCCTTTGATGACGGTGGTTTTCAGCAGGATCACGAGTTCGCTCTTGTTGAGCGCCCGGTTGCGGCTGCCGAAGATGCTGCCCAGGAACGCCGACTCGGTAGTGCCCGGAAGACCCGAATTGGTGTTGATCTGCTGCTGTTTCATCAGGCCGCCGATGGCGGCAATGCTGCCGTCCCGCACGCGCACGATGGTATCGCTTTCGTTGACGTTGCTCGACGCAAGCGGCAGCGTGATGACGCCCAGCGTGCCGAGATTGAGCGTTTTGGTCTTGTCAGTGACCAGGCTCACCGACGGGTGGATGTGCAGCGTGATCTGGTCATCGTCGGAAATCTGCGGCGTCACATCCAGCGCGATGCCGGAGAAAAACGGCGCCACCGTGATTGTCGGCGACACCGTCGTCGACGTGCCGCTGGCGGTGGTGGTGGTCGAAACGTTGGTGACGAAGAATTCGTCGGTGCCGACCTTGATCACCGCTTTCTGGTTGTTGAGCGTCGCGATGCGCGGGCTCGACAGCACATGCACCGTGCCCTGCGACTCGAGAAAGTTGAGCAGCGCGGCAAAATTGCTGGTCTGGAATGCGAGCCCGAAAATCGACGCCGGAGTGCTGGCGCCCGACTGCAGCGCGCTGGTGATGGCACCGACCGACCCGGCAATCGTCGGATTGAGTGGATCGGGCGTAATCGGGGTGGAAGTCGCCGGATCGATCGAAATCGTCGAACCCGGCAGCAGCGCGCCGTCGGGGCCGCGTGCGGTGAACGATTGCAGCGCGCCGTCGGTGCGCAACGTGGTGCCCGGTTGGATTACGCCGCCGCCGAAGCGGCTGTTGGGCCCGGTCCTGAACGCCGCCCAGTTGATGCCGGTCGAATATTGATCGGACAACGCAACTTCTATGATTTTCGCTTCCAGCATCACCTGGCGCTCGACCACGAGCGACATCGCTTTCAAGTACTGCTCGACCGCGCGCAGCTCGTTCGGCAGCGCGCGCACCAGGATCACGCCCGCGGTCGGATTGACTACGACACTGCGGCCGCCCTCGCTGCCTATGATGGAGGTGATCGAGTCGTGGATTTCGGTCCAGAAATCGTTGTTGGTCGTGGTGGTGACGCGGCTGCTCTCGATCGACTGCGCGGTGGTGCCGCCGGTGGCGCCCGCTATCGGCAACGACGTGGGGGTCGGAGTAGCGCCGGGTATCTGCGGTTGGGGTGGGGCGCTGAACGACGGCGTCTGGATCGAACCCGAGGTCACGCGCACGTCGGCGCGGCCGACGCGGCGACCGGCCAGATAATTCACCTGAAAGAGGCGCGTTTGTATCGTCACCGGCTGAATGTAAATGCGCGTGCCCTGGACCTTGTATTCGTAGCCGTAGAGCTCGCGGATCGCCTCCAGCGCCTCATTCATGGTCACGTCTTTGAGATTGACCGAGATCGTTTCCTTGATGTCGGGATGGACCAGCATGCTGTAACGCGTGCCGGATACCAGCGCCATGAATACCTGGTTGGCCGGTGCATTGTTGACGTTAAGGTCGAAGCGCGGTTCGACCAGCTTGCCGGCCTTCGGCATTTCCACCGTCAGCGGCGGCAGCAGTGCCTGGCTTACGGCTGCCGGCTGCGCCGGCTTGGCGCGACCCTGCGCCGCCTGCTTGAGATCGGAATCGATCTGCCCCTGGACCGCGTCTTTCTTGAACAACTTCGACTCGCACGCGGTCAGGCTCAGCGCCAGAAAAGCAATCAACAGAATATTTCTCATCCCTGTTTCCTTGGGGGTTATTTGTTTGTTCTGCTGCGTTTGCGGACCGTCTTTTGCGGCACCGGTACCGGTGGTTTAATCGGTTTCATCTCCACACCAGGATACATTTTCAATGTGTCGGTGCCGGTCGCCGAGCGCAGCACGACTTCGCTCTCGGTGATTCTGATGACGCGTGCATCGCCGTATTTGCCGCCGAGCTTGACCGTTTCGCCGCCGATGATCGCCGAGCGCGCGGTGGGCGTTATCATCACGCTTTGCAGCACCGGCCCGATCGCCGCGCCGTCGGTGGAATCGGTCGAATAAATCCCGGCCGCCGGGCGGGTCGGGTCATTCAGGATCTGGGCGCCGCCGCAAAGCGGCCAAGCCGTCAGCATGGCCGCAGCAGCAATCGCAGCGGCAACCAGTTGCGAGTTGATGACCGGCAGTTTCGAGTTTCGGGTTTCGAGTTTCGAGTTGATGGCGGGCGCTTTCGAGTTGCGGGTTGCGAGTTTCGAGTTAACGGCTACAGCACGAGTAACGAAGGATTTGCGCCGCCCAAACTCGCAACTCGCAACTCGCAACCCGCAACTCAAGATTCGCAGTTTGTTCATACTTCCAGCCATGCCTTGTCCAGGCTCAACGTGTAAATAGTCAGCGTCAGCGTCACGCGCGGATAGTCGCCGGCGCTCAAGCTCGCGCGCGACCAGAACATGCGCCACGACAGTTTTTCCAGGCGCGCCAGGTAATCGTACAGATCGGCATAGCTGCCCTGGACTGTAATCTGGACTCCGTGCTTGAAAACGTTGCTGTCGCTGGCTGCGGGCTTCTCGCTCGACTTTGGCGCCGGTGCGGCAGCGTCGGGTTTTTCCGCCTTGTCGCGCTTTTCAACCAGCAGCGTCACCGGCAGGGTGCGCATCGCAACCAACTGCAGGCGCGGGTTGCGCGTCAATACCTCCTGCAGCAACGCGTTCATGCGTTGCGCCGGCACCAGGCTCTGCTGCATGTTCTTCAGCGTGTCGTCGATCTCCGTGATCTGGCGTTTGATATCGTCGCGCCGCACCCGATTGGCCACGTCGGGATCGGCCCGCTTTTTCTCCAGTGCCTGAATCTTCAGCTGCAATGTCTGCAATTCCATCTGTTGTTGCGCCATCCTGGCAGCCAGCTCTTTTTTGCGCGCAACCGCTGGATCGATGAACAAAATGTTCATCACGAACACGGTGGCCGCCAGCGCTGCGGCAAACACCATCACCCGTTCGCGCAACGACAGGGCGTCGATCCTGTCGGCATAGGTGCCCCACAGTTTCTTCATCGCGCGCCCCCCTGCCCGGCGCCGGCTTTTGCCGCATCGAATGCCGCCGCCGGATTGAGCGGCCCCAGCAGCGGCATCTCGGTTGCCGCGGACTTCGTCATCGGTCGCGGGCTGGCGGGAATGTCCATGGTCGAAATTGTAAATTCAAGGTAGCGCGGCGTCGCGGACTTCTGCTCTTTCGAGGCCTTCTGATCGGGCACGCTTTTATCCGCCTTCTGGCCGGCCTTGGGCAGGCTTGCGGCGTCCGGCGGCGGTTGATCGATGCGCATGGACGCGAACCGGCGGCCCTGCAGCGCTTTTTCCTGGTTCAGTTGTTTCAGATAGCTCGCCACCAGATCGGCACTCAGCGTGCGGCCCTGAATGGCGAGTTCATTGCCTCCCAGCGCGATGTCGAATCCCGTCAGCCACAGGCCGCTGATGATCTGGCGCGAAAAAGCGCGCATGTAATCGGAAAAACCGCCGATATTGCCGACCGCGCCGCTTTTCAGGGCATCGATGATTTCCTGGCGGCCTGTCAACCTGGCATCGAGCGCCGCGACCTCCGCCTCGAGCTGCGCATTCGGTTTTCGCTTGGTAACTTCAGCCGTGAGTTTCTCGTGGTTCGCGGTGGCGTCCTTGTATGCTTGATCGGTGGCCCGCGCCTGCGTCTGCACGCCGCGCAGCTGATAGTCCTCATAAACCGCAACCAGCGCTGCAAGCGCGATTGCTATGCCGACGCCATACAGCATTGCGGTCGCCGAAGTATACGAGAACCCCTTCTTACGGAAGATCGGGTTGTATAGATTGATCTGCTGGCTCATGCCGCCGCCGTTTCTTCGCCGCGCAATGCGGCACCGATCGTTTGCAGCAACTGCGACTGGCGTTCAGGATGCTTGAGCTCGGGGATCGTCGGGAAATTCATCACCGCGCCGAGATCGACGGTCTCGACCGGAATGGAGATGTTGGGCGCGAGGTATTGCTGCAACCCGGTATCCTGCGGCAACGGCGCCAGCAGCAACTTGGCGATCGGCACGTAGTTGTAATTGCGGTCGAAATTGTCGAGCGAGCGCTGCAGCTCGAGCGCGACGCGCTCGAAATTCTGATTGCGGCGCTCAGCGTCCGCTTCGCTCAATTGCGCGAGCGAGACTTCGATGCGGCGCGCCAGATAGAGCTCGCCGCCGCGCGTGAAAGTCAGGATGCCCTCCTTTTCGTAGAACGCCAGCATCGCGACGCCGCGTTCCGCGGGTTCGAACAACGCGGCGATGTTGCGCTGAGCGAGGTCGGGTATGTCGATCGCCTCGAGCGGGACAGCGGCTTCGTTGAACGGCTTGATGCAGTTTTCGATCACGCTGTTGCGCGCCGTCACCGCATACACCGAGTGACCGCGTGCCGGCGCGTTGCGGTCGACCGGAATATCGAGCACATCGACGGTTGCCGCATCGAGCGGATAGTCGATGATGTCCTTCACGCGCCAGCGCACCGCGGTTTTAAGCTCGGCGGCCGGCACGTTGGGCGCATCGACCTGATGCACTTGATAGTCGTCGCTTTTGAGCAACGTGGTGCAGCGGTACTGGTCGAGCGCGAGCTCCTTGCGCAGCCGCGCCAGGGTCTCGATGTCCGAGCCTTCCTTGCGGTAGGTATCGCACAACGCGATTTCCGGCTTGCGGTTCGCCGCGCGCTTGATATGCACCAGATCGACGCGATCCGGATGCAGGCCGAGCGCCAGCCACCCCGGCTGCCTTTTCCCCTTGGATAACCACCCCATTCGTCACACCCCAGTACAAACTGACTGAACCTAAATTAACGTGCCACAGTTGTCAATCTTTGACGGCATCCCGTCGTCCCCGGACACAGCCCTTAGAAGTTCTCCCGCTGATAAATGAACTGGTCAGTATTCCGATACGTGCCAAACGTCGCGCGCGCAGTCGGATCGCTTGTGTAAGTTCCGGGCGGGGTGCACCACAAGCCCTGCAAATAAGCCATGTTAGCCCCAGCAGTACTGGTCAGGCCGGCAGTACATGACACGCTCGTGGTGCTGTTGGTCAAATTTACCGCAACATCGACGCTGCCCCTCGCCCCGCCCGCGGGCTTGGGCAACCGCAAACTACCGACGCCCGAATTGAACGTGCCGCCTACCGTAGGAGCTCCAATCACGAAGCCCACCGGCTGCGGATTGCCGATCGCGATGTTGCCGACTGCAATCGTGGTGCAATTGTCATCCGTATTGGTGATAAAACCGCTGCCGTTCCAGTATTGGGCCGAGATCGGTATCGGCATCGAAATCAGCTGCGAGCCGTTCGCGTTCTGCAGCCGCAGTCGGCCATAGCGGATTATGCTTGTACCGACCAGGCCATGGTCATTCGTGTCGGCCGGGACGGTCGTGTCGAGGTCGTAACTGCTCAGCTTTACACCGTCTGCGTCAGCCGGATCGATCCCCAATTTGAACGATTCAAACGGACCGTTGGGCGCGGCCGCACGGGTGAGCATCAGGTCTGCGGTAACGGTTACGGCGCCGCTTGCCCAGGTTCCGCTTGAAGTGCCCAGCGTCAGGCTGGCAGTGAGCGCCGTCGCCGTGAGCGGCGGAGTTGCGTCCGCCAGATCAACTGCCCCAAAATTGAGATTGGCGATTGTCGCTGCGTCGAATGATGCAAAGCCGGCGGCGGGGTCATAATTCTGGGTTGTCGCCGGGGTAGCTGCGCCATTTTTCGCCGTCAGCGTGAAGGTTACCCGGAATTGTTCTCCCGCGTAAGTGAAGCTCGATGCCGGCGCACACGCCGCAATCCGGCGATTGGTGAGGGTTCCGGGCGCCAATACAAAATTCGCAGGGTAGAACCGCCCAAAGAAACCGGCATCCGCCGTGATGCCGAACTTGCATCCATATTTGCCGCCAACGAGCACGTTCGAAAAATCGGCAGTGCAATCGCTTGCCCCGTCGACGGTGGTAAAGGTATCGTCGTATACGCCGCTCGCAGTCCCCGCTGTCGTGGTAGTACCAAGAAATTGGAAATTGCCGACTTCGCTGTAGGTAAACGCGCCGGTTCCCGTCGAAGTTCCTGATACCGCCGCCGGAAATGTGCCGGACACGCTGCCGTTCTGTATTGCGCTGGCATGCGCCTGCACTGCGGTATTGTCGATCTTGGGCGTTCCGGTGTAGCCGGTGAGCCCCGTATCCGCGGTCAGGTCGAAAGTTCCCGAGCCGGCGATCGCTCGGGGCGTACCGCTGGTCGCCGCGTTTGTCATGTTGCTTGCAACACTGGTAATGCTGGTTGGCCGGATCGTAAAGTTGTCGTTGGAACAACCGGTCAGGGTAACGGCTCCGGAGGTCGGATAGGTAATGCGAATACGGGCATCGGGCCAGGCATTGCTTTCCGTAAACGAGACATTCTGTTTGCGCCCTAAATCGGCGGCCAGGAACTGGGGATTACCGATCGTCTGGATAATATGCCACTTGGCCGCGCCTGCGCCGACCGGACGGCAACCGGTGGTAGCGTCCAGCGCCCCGGTGTTGTCGCTGGAATCCAGCAAATCCACAATGACGGCGCCCTTGAATGTGGTGTCGATCGCAGTGCGGGCGGCGTTCAGCGCCACCAGATCCAGAGTGAAAGCGATGCCTGCGAGCTTGGTGAAGATTTTTCCGGTTATCGGATCCGCCAGATTTTCCACCGCATTGAAGCTTCCGGTTCCCGCCGTGCGCGCCAGCTCACCCAGCGCAAAATCCTTCTGCGTTGCTAACGCCAGCGTCAAACCGGTGAGTGTTGTGCTAGTAAGGCCGCGCGCTCCAACTGCGGGAGTACTCCATGCGGCGCCACTGAAGCTCTTTGCCACAAAGTTGGCACTGGTGGGGGCCGTATCGGTATCAAGATCGCCTGCGACGAAATTGAATACCGCGCTGAAAGCGGTCGCTTCCGCGACCGTACTGGTCAGACTCCAGAAGCGATTGACCGTAAGACTGGGGTCTAGGCCGGAAGTGGCGATGCTGGCGTGGTCTCCATCGGTGCTTTTCGCGGTGATGCTGCTCGCCGCAGCCCCCGCTATGAAGGTAGCGGTTATCGGCGTGTAAGCGCTTGTTCCACCCACCTCGAATGTACAGACCGACGCGTTTGCCGGGATACGTTTCTGCAGATTGCCGCTCACCCAGCCATTGGTGCGGGTCACGCTGGGTGCCGCGCAAAGTGCGGTCGTGACATCAAGCGTGTTGGCGCCGGTGGCAACAACGCCGTTGGTCAGGGCGAGCGTCCCCTTGACGGCGACCGTGCTGCCGAGCGTGACGCCGAACCCGGTCGTGTTGTTGATGGTCAGGTTGTTGAAACCATTCGCGGCGGGGAGCAGGGTCAGCGCCGTGCCCGACAGGGCCTGCGTCACCGCCAGCGGCGGCCCGCCGTCCATCGTGACCGTGCCGGTGCCGCGGACGAAGCTGCCGTTGATGGTCGAGGTGGCGCCGCCGAGGAGCAACTGACCTGCGACGGCGTTATTGGTGAAAGTGCCGTTGTTGGTGAAATTCCCGTTCGCGTTAACCACGCCATTGGCTGCCGTGATCGATATGCTGGCCGACGTCACTGCCCCGCCACCGAGGACGGTGCTCAAGGTGCCGTTGACGTTGACGCCGTTCCCGGCGACAGCCGGGACGCCGGTGACCGAAAGCAGCGCGTTCCGCAGGGCGGCGTTGTTACCGCCGGTAACCGTTAAGTCGCCGGTCACGCTGATGCGCCCGGTGGACACGGTCATCGTACTGGTCGAGTTAACGGTGGTGCTGGCGTTCACCGTGGCGTTGCCCGCGATGATCAGCGTGCCAGTTGTCACGCTCGTGGTGGCGGAGTTGCCCACGGCGGTCGTTGCAAACGTCGCCCCGTTGGCGGTGAAGGTTCCCCCGCCCACCGTTAACGTGTCGCCGTTGGTCACGTTTCCGGTTACCGTGACCACGCTCCCGGCTCCAAGTGTGACGTTGGACGATGCTGCGAACGTGGCGACGGTAGTCAGGTTACCGGTGATATTGATTCCGTTTCCCGCCACGGCGGGGGCGGCGGTGACGCTGAGCAGTGCGTCCTGGTTGGCCGCCCCGCCGCCCGTCAGCGTCGCGTTGCCGGTAACGTCGATCCTCCCGGTCGTGAGGGTGACCCGCGTATTGGATTGGACGGTCCCTCCGTTGATGGTGAGATTGCCGCCGATGTTGACCCGGCCGCTGGTGATGGCAAGCTGGGCGATGTTGTTGGCGCTTGCGGTAACGGATCCCCCGAGGATGGTCACGTTTCCAGTGACAGCGAGGATATTTGGAGATGCGCCGACCGCGATTTGCTTGGTTACGGCCGCGGTCGGCCCGTTGATGATCACGTTACCCGTGTTTAGTACGCCACCCATCGCGTTGGTGACGGTGAGATTGTTGAGGAGGGTGACCCCGGTGGCGGTCGCGCCCCCCGCAATGGTGAGCGCACCCGCCTGTACGGCACCGCCCGCGAGAGTCACGGTGACGGTATGGCCGTTCTGGATGGTCACCGAGTTGTTCGCGGTCGGCCCGCCCGCGACGTTGCAAGGCGCATTCCAGGTTGCGGGAGTGGTCCAATTTCCAGTACCGGCGCTGGTGCAGGCTTGCGCCAGCACTGCCGGCGCATGGCCGAGCCCGCCCAGCATCGCCAATGGCAGAAATAGCGTGGTGTACCATTTTATTTGCATGATCACCGTCCGACGATAATGGTGATCTGGCGATCGGTATAATTGGCGATAGTCGGCGCCGCCGTATTCGGACATTGTCCAGTACCGGCGTCCAGTTGGTTGCACGCGGTTGCGGTGATTTGATAGATCGTCTGCGTTACGCCGAGTTCGTCGGGGGTGGCGCGCACGCAACTCACGGTGGCCGTGAATGGCGCCAGCGAGGTGCCCGCAAATGTCAGATTGGTCGTGGCAAAACACGCCGGGACCACAGGCGGGGTCAATGCCTGGAACGCACCCCACTCGGTGCCGGCGCGCGCAGCTTGATACGCGCCGGTTCCGAGCACGTCCAGCGTAAGACTGCCTGATTGAATCGTGTTGATGCGCACAATGAACACCCCTAGCAACGCCAGGATCACCATCAGGAATATCGCGGTCGGCATCGCGAAACCACGCCCCCGTGCGGCGAGCCGGCAGCGAATGCGCTCGTTACGGGACATTGGTGACATGGGATTCCTGGAATAAATTGACCGCTTCGCCGCCCGCGCCAGTCAATTGCAGACTCAGCGACACGACGCCGTTGCGGCCCTGCACCGCATTCTGATCGTAAGTAATCGTGCAGGCGTTAACATCGCGCGCGAGCGGCGCCGAACTGCCGCCGCCCGGGGGTGTCGTGCTGCCGACCTGCACAGGAAATACCCCGTAATTCCAGTAGCGGCGTATCTCGCGCGCAACGGGATCGCACGCATACGTCACCGCATACTGGACGACATGAAACCGGTTGCCGGGGGAGGCGAGCGGAAACAGTTTCGGCGCGGCAAGCGTGATCGCCGTCCCATCGTTGCCGGCGTACGCGGCGCGATTGTTGTTCGCCGCCGCGTACGCATCAGCGCCGGAAAATCCCGTCCCCAGGTTGTAGATCACGATCGATTCTCCGCCCGCGAAAGCCGGCATCGGGCTGAGTACGTCGAAGCTCAAGTCCGCTGCAGTAAAATCGAGTGGATCGCCGGGGGGGCCGATGCTGGACACCGCAGTACGGTAGCGGCCCCCGCCGCTGGTGATCAGGAACTCCAGATAAAACGCCGTGCCCGCGCCGCCCGGGTTGGCCACCCGGATGCTGTTCGGCAACGCGAGCCGGAGATCGCGCGTGATTCGCCGCAGCGCGGTATCCGCGACGTCGCTCAGCTCCGCGCGCCGCACGCTGTCGACGTAACCCTCGACTGGGCGGCGGATGAACACTGCGACTATTGCGCTGATGATACCCAGAATCGCGATCGCGACGATCATTTCCACCAGGGTGAATCCAGCTTGTTTAAGTTGCGAGTTGCGAGTTGCGAGTTGCGGGTTAGAACTACTCAGCGTAGTTTTAGCGCGGCCGAAACTTATTAACTCGAAACCCGAAATCCGAAACCCGAAACTTTTTTTCATCATAGATTCGGCGCGTACTTGGTACGGTAGCCTTGCAGCACGACGCTGATGCCTGTCGGGCCGTTCACTGTCACCGTGATCAGCAACACGTTGGCCTGGCCGTCGGCATCGTTGGCGGCGATGCCGCCGAGCGCGACCGGAGCGACTGCAACGTTAGCTGAGTAAGTCCCCAAACCACCTATCGGAGTTCCAGTGATATCGAGGATAGGGTTCATCGCGAAGCCGTCGTAGTCGTTGACGTTATCGAATGGGTTTGCCGCGTCGTAACGGGTTTCGCCTTCGAAACCGATGTTTTCGACTTGCGCTGCGCTGCTGCATTTGGCGGGATCCAGGCCTAAGGGATCGAAGGTCGCTGACTGGGCGGTCGAGACATGCGGATCATCGGGATCACAAAACGTGAACGGCATCAGTTCGACTTCTTCCAGCAGTGCCTCGGCAATCATGAGCGCTTGCTTCGTGATCAGCGGGTCAGCGCTGTAGCGCGCGGTCCGGTCGATCGCTATCAGCACGCCCGCCACGGATACGCTGACGATGACGATGAACACGACGAGTTCAACCAGCGTCACCCCGGTTTGCTTAGGTTTCGAGTTGCAAGTTGCGAGTTGCGAGTTTCTGCTGCACAGGCGATACAACTTCAAACCCGAAATCCGAAACCCGAAACTCTTGCTAGTTATGGACATAGCCCGTTTCGTTCTCGACCACGATCGAGCGCGCCGGATCGCCCGGGACGGTACTGGTCAGCGTGATCGTGACTTGAGCGGCCGTCCGTCCAAGCCCGCTGAGGAAACTAAATACGTCACCTGGTGCGTCTGAAGCAAGCGTCACCCCGCTCGGCGCCGGCACTCTGAGCGCAACGCCGGTGGTGTCGGCGATCTGGGCCGCGCAGCCGGCCGCGTATGACACGCTGATATCGCCAACCGACGGCGCGTTGACGCACACGAAAACGGGGCGGCGCTGGGCGATCGCGAGTTTCTGCGCATAACGCACAGTCGCGGTAGCGCGATCGTAGAAGCCGCGCGATTCGAAGGTACTTCTGGCGGCGAAGCGCGGAACGGCAAACGCGGCGATGATGCCGAGCACGAACACCGTTACGACCAGTTCAACCAGCGTAAAGCCCGCCGCCTTCATGTGTTCTCCGAGCGCGCAATGAAAAAACGGGGAGTGCCAGGCGAACCCTGCCGCTCCCCGTTGTTGCCCGACACGGCCGGTTTCAGCCGAAACCAGTCATGTTCGTACTGACGCGCTTAGCAGGGGGTAGTTCCGACAGGGACTACACCGAGCGCCGCAGACCCGGTGGCATCGTCGTAGGTGACCGTACAGGTCGAAGTGCCGAGGGTATAGGTTGATGTTCCTGGAGAAACATAGGCCGGTGTGAATCCACTCAGGCTCCCGAGCGCAGTGCCAATGCCAAGTGCCGACCCTTTCGGAATGCCGGTGGTTGCTGTGACTGCCGGAGACCCGCCGACCATCGTGCATGTGCCGCCCGTACCGCCGGCAGCAGCCCATGACGCCTGGCACAGTTGTACCGCTGAAGAAATCGCGCCGACGAGCCCATTGAGCGAAGCCAGTTGTGCCTGGGCTGTCACGTTGATGAATCTCGGGATCGCCGTCGCGGCAAGAATGCCGAGAATCACGATCACCACCACTAACTCAACTAAAGTAAAACCCCGCTTCATGATTTTCATGCCCTACTCCTAAATAATGTGAAAAAAGCCCTTACTTCGGGAACCGCTGCTATTAGCCCCGCAGGTTCCGTGCCAGCCCCTAGCACCCAGCGGTCAGCGGGGGGCTCGAGAAGGTCGGCGATTGCCCTATGGCCGTGGCCTCGGTGTAAGTAAAGGAACAATTGGCCGGGTCATTTCCCAGCACCTGCAAGGTCAAGGTAGTACCCGCGGTGCTGGTGGCAAACCCCTCGGCCGGTTGTATGGTGATCCCCGCTGCCAGAATGATGCCGGTCGCGGTCGCCGCCGGATATTGGTTGACCATATTGACTGGAACGCCCTCCATGAGGACAGTCGCCGCGCCAGGCGGTGGGCCGACCACGTTGCACATTGGCTGATCGGTAAGGCAGGCGGCATGCGTCAACGCAGCCGCACCCTTCATCGCGCCCAGCGCGCCACTCAGCTTGGCGATGCGCGCCTGGGTCTGCAGCGCGGCAAAGCGCGGCAACGCGGTCGCGGCCAGAATGCCAAGGATAATGATCACGACGATCAGTTCGATCAAAGTAAAACCTGTTTGCCTGGCTTTCATCGCAACCTCTCTGTGACATTTGTCACTCTATTTATTCGAATACCTGACGCAAGTGCCGAGATATCAACAGAATTTTCGCATTATATCCGTATGACAAACCTAAAACCACTTAAATTCCCGCACTGTGACAATAGTCACTCCCACCGGCGTCCTGCCGCCGGTGACCGCGCTGGTTTCATAGCGGACCGCGACCCGGAACCACAGCTCCTTGCCGCCGGGCTGCCCGGTCTCCAGATATGAGTTGCTGTTGGGCACGTACACGAGTTCATGTTCCTTGTCCGCGTAATACCAATACCCCGGTTTGGCCCGCGCCACATATTCGCCGGCGTAATTCACGGGCGGCTCCTGGAGCCAGCGCATCGGGTTCTCGGTTTCCAGTTCGATTGCTTTGCCCTGCTGATTCGCCATGATCATTTCCGCCATGCGAATCTGCAAACCCATCTTGACCCCCGCCAGCACCGACTCCATTGACGCCTTTTCGGCCCGCTCCTCCCAGTACAGGAATCGCTCGGCAGCCGCCAGGAACAGCAGGCTGATGATAGTGATGACCATCATCAGTTCAATCAGCGTGAAGCCGTGCCGCCGCAGCCTGCGTAATCTAAGGCATGACCCGTTCAAGTACTTGGTCTGGATCATTTGTGAAGCATCGTTTTGCCGAGGTCCCACATCGGCAGGAAGACGCCGAGCGCGAGTATCAGCACCATGATGCCGAGCGCGATGATCAGGATCGGCTCGATCTGCGACGACAGCGTCTTCAATTCGTATTCGACCTCGCGCTGATAGAGGTCTGCGACCTCCTGCATCATGTCGTCGATCGCACCCGACTCTTCGCCCACCGCGATCATCTGCAACACGACCGGCGTGAATACGCCAGAGGCGACGGCGGTGCGCAGTACCGATTCGCCGCGCTCGACGCCTTCGCGCATTTTCTCGACCTTGCCGGCGATGAAATCGTTGTCGACTGTCTGCGCCACCGTGGTCAGTGCCTGCACCACCGCCACGCCGCTGCGGCTTGCCAGCGCAAAGCTGCGCGCAAAGCGCGACAGGGTTGCCTTGAGGATGATTGTCCCCGCGACCGGGAACTTGAGCTTGAGTTCGTCCCACTTGAGCTTGCCGGCGGGCGTCCGGGCCCACCAGCGGAAGCCGAAAAAAACGGCGATCAGCGCGATCAGCATCGCCGGCCACCAGGCCACCATGAAATTAGAGAAACCGATCAGGATCCGCGTCATCAGCGGCAGTTCAGTGTTGAAGCTTTTATAGACCTTGGCAAACGCCGGGATCACGAACAGATTGATGATCACGATCGCGACCGCCATCGTCGCGATCACGAAGCTCGGATAGCGGATCGCCGACTTCACCTGGTTGCGCATGAACTGCTCGAACTCGAGATGATGGAACATGCTTAGGAACACTTCCTCGAGCCGGCCGGTCATTTCGCCGACGCGCACCATGCTGACGTAGAACGGCGTGAATACCTTGGGCTGGCGAGCTAGCGACGGCGACAGCTCGCGGCCGGAGTCGAGACTATCCCGTATATCCTTGATTACCGCGGCAAACGTTTTGTTGATGGTCGATTCCTGCAGGCCCGCGAGCGCGCGCATGATCGGCACGCCGGCTTTCAGCAGCGTGTACATCTGGCGGCTGAACAGCATCAGGTCTTGTTGCGTGACCTTTCCCCGGAACAGATTCGCAAACACGCCGCCTCCGGCAGCGGCCGGCGCGCTGGTCGGCGCAATCTCGACCGGGGTGATGCCGAGATTGAAAAGTTGCGTTGCGGCGGCGCCGCTGTCGGGACTTTCCAACACGCCCTGCACCAGGTCGCCACCGGTGTTGCGGGCTTTGTAAGCGAAATAAGCCATAGTTAGCGGTCAGCTCTCAGCGGTCAGCTTTCAGCTTTCAGCTTCGAAATCAAAGACGAAAGCATGCGCTTTACTTCAGTCACACCCGCTTCAACCTTCGTATATTTCAATTCGCTCAACATTCCAAGATCCTTGGCCAATAGCAAATGATATTCAAGTTCGCTCGCCGATCCCATCGCAATTTGCAGGAAACGCGCAAAGTCCGCATCGCTGCCTCTACCACAGCCCTCGGCAATATTCGCGGGGATCGAGGAGCCGGCGCGCCTGATCTGGCTGGTTAATCCATAAACTTCATGGGCGGGAAATTCTTGGCTCAGTTTATAAATCTCGAGAGCCAATTCATGACTCTTTATCCAAACCTTGAGATTTCTGAATCCCTTCACTGTTTAGCTGACCGCTGAAAGCTGATCGCTGAACGCTAATCTTCAAACTGATTACTGATCCGCATCGCCTCGTCGACCGTGGTCTTGCCCTCCACTACCAGTTGTGCGGCATGGGCGCGCAGGGTATGGCCGCCGATTTCGCGCGTCGCGACTTCTATGAATACCGCCGGGTCTTCCTGGTTCGCGGCTTCGACTATGGGCTTGGTCATTTCGAGCATTTCGTAGACGCCGGTGCGGCCGAGATAACCGGTGCCATTGCAATGCGAGCAGCCTTTGCCCTTGACGTAGCGGTAATTGTCGACCTTCGGCCCAAGCTCCTGCGACAGCCACTCGTGCTCGCCCGGCAGCAGGGTATGGGTTTCCGAGCAGCTTTCGCAGATCAAGCGCACCAGCCGCTGCGCGATCACCATCTGCAGCGACAGCGCAACCATGTAGCGCGGCGCGCCCATGTCGAGCAGCCGGACCGGCGTCGTGACCGCGTCGTTGGTATGCAGCGTCGAGAGCACCATGTGGCCGGTCATCGCCGCGCGTAACCCGGTCTCGACCGTTTCCTGGTCGCGCATTTCGCCGACCAGTATCACGTCCGGGTCCTGCCGCAATGCCGAGCGCAGCACGCGGCCGAATGTGAGCTCGATCTTTTCATGCACCTGCACCTGGTTGATTCCCGGCAATCGGTACTCGACCGGATCTTCCACCGTGATGATCTTGCGTTCCGAGGTGTTGAGCTCCGAGAGCGCCGCATAGAGCGTGGTGGTCTTGCCGCTGCCGGTCGGGCCGGTCACCAGCATCATGCCGCTCGGCCTGCGCAGCACGGAATGCACGCGCGCGAGGATATGCGGCGGCATGCCGAGCTTGTCGAGCGTGAGGATGCCGCTCGCCTGGTTGAGCAGGCGCATCACCACCGATTCGCCGAACTGCGTCGGCATGGACGAAATCCGCACGTCGACCATGGTGTTGCGGATCTTGACATTGAAGCGCCCGTCCTGCGGCAGGCGCTTTTCCGAGATGTCGAGCCCCGACATCAGCTTCAGCCGCAGCACCAGGGCGGATGCGATCTTGGAGTCGGCCTCGGTCTGCAGGTGCAGCACGCCGTCGATGCGGAACCGGATGATGAGTTTTTTTTCCTGCGGCTCGATATGAATGTCCGAGGCGCGCACCTGGGTCGCGTCCTCGAACACCGATTGCAGCAGCTTGACGACCGGGGCTTCCTCGAGACCGGGCGTGACCGCGAGCACGCCGAAGTCGACGACGGTGTCGCCCAGTTCGGCCTGGAGTTCCTGCGCGAGGCCGGTGATCTCACCGGTGCGCCGGTAAACGCGGTCGATGGTCGCCAGCAACTGCGATTCGGTGACGACCGCGATTTCGATATCGCGCTTCAGAATGCGCGCGATCTCGTCGTACGCATTGAGGTCCGTTGGGTCCGCCATGCCGATCTTGAACGCCTTGGGATTGTCTTCGAGCGCGATGGCGCGGAAGCGCCGCGCCTGGGTTTCGGGCAGCTTCTGCGTGACCCCGGGTTTGATGTTGTAGTATTTGAGGTTGATGTACGGGACCTGCAATTGCTTGGCGAGCGCCTCGGAAATTTCCTCCTCGGTGACGTAGCCCTGCTCGATGAACACCCGCCCCAGCTTGCGCCCGCTGCGCTTCTGCTCCTCCAGCGCGAGCTTTAACTGCTCCTGGGTCAGCAGCTTCTGCTGGACGAGGATTTCGCCCAAGCGGACTTTTTCCGGTCTGGCCATAATTACCCCAGAACTATTTCAGATTGTTGGCAGCAAACACCTGCAATCAGCACATTGCATGCCATGGTGGCGGCAAGGTAGCGTGTTTTACGGAGCGTGACAAGCATGTTCAACATCGTCCTGTTCGAGCCCGAAATCCCCCCCAATACCGGCAACGTGATGCGGCTCGCCGCGAACACCGGCTGCCGCCTTCACCTGGTGCGGCCGCTCGGGTTCTCGCTGTCGGACAAACAGCTCGAGCGCGCCGGCATGGATTACCGCTCCGGCATCGATTACGCGCTGCACGACGACTGGGAACGCTGCCGGGATTCGCTCGCCGGCCACCGCCTCTTCCCGGTAACCACCAAGGGCACGCAACGCCACGATCAGGTCCGCTATCAGGCAGGCGATGTGTTCGTGTTCGGCCCCGAAACCAGCGGCTTGCCGCCGCATATCCTGTTGCAATCGGCCGCTCAGCTCAGGCTGCCGATGCTGCCGGGCAGCCGCAGCTTGAATCTCGCGAACGCGGTCGCCGTCGTGATATACGAAGCCTGGCGGCAGCTCGATTTTGCCGGCTCCGTCTGATTTTATCGAAGCACCTGAGCGAACAAGTGAACGGGTGCGGAAACCTTGCTCCTCTCTCGCTCCTCCGCTCCCCGCAGGCTAGCGGTGCTCGGCCTTGGGGTCGCGCTGCAGCAGTTCCTGCACGGCATCGCGCGCGGAGACGTTCTCATCCATCACGCGGCAAACCGCGCGCGTAATCGGCATCTCGACGCCGAGCTCGCGCGCGAGGCGGTCGACGGCGCGCGCGGAGTAAACACCCTCGGCGACGTGCCCGAGCGAGCGCAGCACTTCCGGCAGCGCGGCATTGCGCGCGAGCTGCAGGCCGACGCTGCGATTGCGCGACAAATCACTGGTGCAGGTCAGTATCAGATCGCCGGCGCCGGCGAGTCCCATGAAGGTCTCGATCCGGCCGCCGAACTTGAGCCCGAGCCGCGTGATTTCAGCCAGCCCGCGCGTGATCAGCGCGGCGCGCGCGTTGTAACCGAGCCCGAGACCGTCGCAGATTCCCGCTGCGATCGCCATCACGTTTTTCACCGCGCCCGCAACCTCGACGCCGACCACGTCATCGCTCGAATAAATGCGCAACCTGCCGTGATGCAGCTCGCGCGCCGTCCGTTCGGCGAAACCGGAGTCTGCGGACGCGAGGGTCAGCGCAGTCGGCAGGCCACGGGCAACTTCCTGTGCGAAGCTGGGCCCCGACAGCACTGCGCGTGGCAACGTCGACGGCAGCTCACCGGCGGCGATCTGATGCGGCAATTGCGCCGACTCGGTTTCGAAACCCTTGCACAGCCACACCAGCGGCGTCGCCTTGCCTGCCGCCGCAAGTTGCCGCAGCGTCGGCCGCAAACCGGCGGTGGTGGTGGCCACCAGAATCAGCTCGCAACCATCCAGCGCGGCAGCAAGCTCGGCGGTGACGATTACCGCGTCTGGAAGCGTGAAACCGGGAAGATAGCGCTGGTTGCCGCGCGTCGCGGCGAGCACGCGCACTTGGCTTGCATCGCGCGCCCATAACGTGACCACGTGGCGCGCGGCAAGGCTGATGCTGATCGCAGTGCCCCACGCGCCGGCGCCGAGCACTGTGAGTTTCATGCGCCCCAGACCTGATTGAGCCTGATATATCCGCCCTGTCCGTCGCGATGCGTGACGCGTGCCCAACCGGTGCCGGTCAGCTCAACCAGGTCGAGCAACACGTTCTGCTCGGCCTGGAACACGAGCGGCGCGCTGTCAGCGGCGGCCTGGCGGACGTCGGCGAGTTTCACCTTGACCATCACCGTGCGGCGTTCGCTCAAGCTTTTCGATTCGATCCACGTGAGTTCTCCGCCGGCGTCGCGGATCTTGGTCCAGCCTTCGACTACGACGACGATTTCGACCGGATAATTGCGCCCGATAACGTAGAGCCTGTTCGCCTTCGCGGATGGCGCGTCGTAGAGCACCGCGGCGGCGTCGGCGATCGAGCGGAATTCAGCGGCGCCGGCCGGCGCCAACGCCGCCAGCATGGCAGCGCCGTAAACCCACTGGCGTACGCTCATGCGCATGGCGGTCTAATTCGGCTTGGTGGCCGGCTGCTGCTGTTGCATTTGCTGCACCTGCTGCTGATAAATCCCTTCGAACGTCATCGGCGCCAGCAACACCGGCTGAAAGCCGGCGCGCGAGGTCACCGCGGAGATGGTTTCGCGTACGTAGGGAAACAGCGTGTTCGGGCACGCGATGCCGAGCACGGGCCCCATGTCCTGCTGCGGCACATTGCGGATCTGGAACACGCCGGCCTGCGCCGCCTCCACGAGAAACAGGGGTTTTTCCTTGATCCTGGCGGTGATGGTGATCTTCAGCACCACCTCGAACATGCCGTCCTGCAGCGCCCTGCTGTTGCTGCTGATGTTGACTTCCATGGCCGGTGCTTCGCGCTCGAGAAAAACGTCCGGCCCGTTCGGCACCTCGACCGACAGGTCCTTGAGGTAAATTTTTTCGATCGCAAACGTCGGCTGCGGTGATTCGCTCATGGCGGTTCCTGGTAATTTAACGGGAGATCAGGCGCGCAATAACTCATCGAGTTTGCCGGCCCGATCGAGATCGGCAAGTTCCTCATAACCTCCAATGTGAGTTTCACCGATGTATATCTGCGGTACGGTGCGGCGCCCGGTGCGGTCCATCATTTCGGTGCGCTTCCCCGGGTCAAGGTCGACGCGGATCTTGTTGATGTTATCAATTCCCTTCGACGCCAGCAGACGCTCCGCCATCTGGCAGAAAGGACACATGCCCGTGCTGTACATCCTGACAGCGGCCATTATTTCTCCACCGGCAGGCTTGCCTCCACCCAGCCGCCGAGGCCGCCGCGCAGCGTGAATACTTCGTTGAAACCGAATTTCTTGAGCGCGCCGCACGCCTTCGCGGAGCGCATTCCGGACTGGCAGTTGACGACGATCGGGCGCGTCTTGAACTTCTCGAGCTCGCGCAAGCGGTTGCTCAGTTCGGAAAACGGGATGTTGCGCGCATTCGGAATGTGCCCGGCGGCGTAATCGGCCTTCTCGCGCACGTCGAGCACGATCGCGTCACGGCGGTTGATGAGTTGCACCGCTTCGAGCGCGCCGACCTGCGCCGTGGTGCCGACGATCAGACGGCTGAAAATCGGCCACACCAGCATGCCGCCGGTCACCACCGCGGTGCCGAACAGCATCATGTGCCACGGGCTTTTCTGCAAAAACAGCAAAAACGAAGGTTCCACAACGGGTTCCTAATGGTCGGTTCGGATAAAAGCCGCGAATTCCAGCAAAGCAGCGAGGATGGGCGAAATCGGCGCGGGTGCGATGGCAACTCCCGCGTCAGTCGGTAATGCCGCAAAACACCTCGCGCATCATGCCCAGCAGCGTCAGCGTGCGCGTGTCGCCGATGCGGTAATAGACGCGGTTCGCGTCCTTGCGCGTGCGCAGCACGCCTTTGTCGCGCAGGATCGCGAGATGCTGGGAGATATTGCTTTGCGAAGTGCCGACGCTCTCGACGATGTCCTGCACGCTGACCTCCTGATCGCCGAGCACGCACAGGATCTTGAGCCGCAGCGGGTGCGACATGGCTTTCATTGCGCGCGCGGCCTGCTCGATATGCTCCTGGCGTTCAATCAATAATGCGCGCATGGCGACTTTGTCGGTCATTTTGTCCTCTGTTGCAGCGCGGAATCCGAGCGTTTATCAACAAAATATAATAAAATGATACAGCATTTTATACGGGCACAGAAAGCATTAAAATCATGAGCGTAAGGCCGGTGCTGCTGATCATCCTCGACGGTTTCGGCTACCGCGAGGAATGCGACCACAATGCGATCTGCCAGGCGCGCAAGCCGCACTGGAATTTCTTCTGGAACACCTACCCGCACACCACGCTCGACGCCTCCGAAAAATGGGTCGGGCTGCCGAAGGCGCAGATGGGCAATTCGGAAGTCGGTCACCTCAATATCGGCTCGGGGCGCGTCGTCTACCAGGATTACACCCGCATCGAAGCGGCGATCGAAAGCCGCGATTTTTTCGCCAACCCGGTGCTGAAAAAAGCCGTCGCTACCGCACACGACAACCGGTCGGCGCTGCACATCCTGGGCCTGTTGTCGCCGGGCGGCGTGCACAGCCACGAAGCGCAGATCCTGGCGCTGCTCGAAATGGCGGCCGAAGCCGGTGTCAGGGATGTCTGCGTGCATGCATTTCTCGACGGACGCGACACGCCGCCCAAAAGCGCGGCGGCGTCGCTCGAGCTGCTGCAGGACAAATGCGCGCAGCTGAAGAGCGGACGCATCGCATCCGTCGTCGGCCGCTACTACGCGATGGACCGCGACAAGCGCTGGGAACGCGTGCAGCCGGCTTACGATTTGATCACGCAAGGCAAGGCGCAATACCAGGCGCCCGATGCGCTGTCGGCTCTCAGCCTCGCTTATGCGCGCGGCGAAAGCGACGAATTCGTCAAAGCGACCACGATAGTGCCTGCGAGCGGTACGCCATCGCGCATGCGCGACGGCGATGCCTGTGTGTTCATGAATTTCCGCGCCGACCGCGCGCGCGAGCTGACGCTGGCGCTGACCGACCCCAACTTCACTGACTTTCGGCGCGAGTATGTGCCCAAACCCGGCTATTACTGCACGCTGACGCGCTACGGCGAGGACTTCAAGCTGCCGGCGGCGTTTTTGCCGCAGAACATCAGTAACGGGTTCGGCGAATATATCGCCCGCCAGGGCCTCAAGCAGTTGCGCATCGCCGAGACCGAGAAATACGCGCACGTCACCTACTTTTTCAACGGCGGCGTCGAGACGCCCTATCCCGGCGAGGAGCGCGTGCTGGTGCCTTCGCCCAAGGTCGCGACTTACGATCTGAAGCCCGAGATGAGCGCGTTCGAGGTGACCGACAAGCTCATCGATGCAATCAAGAGCCGCCAATATGCCGCCATCATCTGCAATTACGCCAACGGCGACATGGTCGGCCACACCGGCAATCTCGCGGCAGCGACGCGCGCGATCGAAGTGCTCGACGAGTGCCTGGGCCGCGTGATCAAGGCGGCGCAGGAAAGCGGCGGCGAAGTGCTGATCACCGCCGACCATGGCAACGCCGAAATGATGCTCGACGAAACCACGCATCAGGCGCACACCGCGCACACGCTGAACGTCGTGCCGCTGCTCTATATCGGGCGCAAGGCAAAAATCAGCGCCGGCGGTGCACTGCAGGACGTGGCGCCGACCCTGTTGCGCATGATGGGCCTGCCGCAGCCGCCCGAAATGACGGGCCGGCCGCTGATCGATTTTGTTTAGACACACCCTTCGCATATTCGCATTCCTGCTGGCGTTATCCGCTGGCAGCGCAGCGGCCGCGGCGGCGGCCGGCGCGCAGAAAGAAGAACTCAAGCAACTGCGCAACCGCATCGACGCGTTGCAAAAGACGCTCGCGGCATCCGAGGAAACCAAAAGCGAAGCGGCCGACGCCTTGCGCGAATCCGAGCGCGCGATCTCGGAGGCTAATCGCATGCTGCACGAGCTGGCCGGGCAGCAGCGTGAGGTCAATGCACGGCTCGCCGGATTGCAGCAACAAAGCCGGCACGTGAGCAGTGACATCCAAGCCCAGCAGGCACGGCTCGCGCGCTTGCTCTATCAGCAGTACATCGGCGCCCAGCCCGACACACTCAAGCTCCTGCTCAACCGCGAAGACCCGAATCAGATTGCGCGTGAGGCGCATTACCTGACCCATCTGTCGCGGGCGCGCGCGGAGCTGATTCGCGGCCTGCGCTCGAATCTGGGCCGGCTGACCGGTCTCACGCGCGATACGCAACAGCAAAGCGCCGCGCTTGCCGCAATCCGTACCGAGCAGCAGGCGCAGCGCAAGCGCCTTGAGAACGAACAACGCGCGCGCCGGGAAGTGCTGGTGAAAGTTTCGCGCCGGATCGAGAAGCAGCGGCACGAAATCTCGACGCTCAAGCGCGATGAGAACCGGCTGGCGAGGCTGGTCGAGCAACTAAGCCAGATGCTGTCACGCGCGCGGCCGGAGCGGCTACGCAACGAGCGCCTGCCCGACGCCGCGGGCGATGGTAGCCCGTTTACCCAGCTCAAAGGCCGGCTCAATCTGCCGGTGCGCGGGGAACTTCGCAACCGTTTCGGCAGTCCACGTGTAGATAGCGGTTTATCGTGGAAAGGGCTGTTCATCGCCTCCCCCTCCGGCCAGGAGGTCAAAGCCATCGCCGCCGGCCGGGTGGTATTCGCCGACTGGCTGCGCGGCTTCGGCAACCTGCTGATCATCGACCATGGCGACGGCTACATGAGCCTGTATGGCAACAACGAGTCGCTCTACAAACAGGTCGGCGAAGCTACGCGCGGCGGAGAAACCGTAGCGGTTGTCGGCAACAGCGGCGGGAATACCGATTCCGGTTTATACTTCGAGATCCGGCATCAGGGCAAAGCGTTCGACCCGCTCGGCTGGGTCAATCTAAAATGAGCTTGAAGTGAGCCGTGAGGTGTGAGGAGTGAGGCGGAAAACCGGATCAGTCCGGATTTTATCCTTCAACCCCCACCCTTTACTCCTCACGGAATCAACAGGAGTCGGCAATGCGCAGCAAATTGCAACAGTTAGGCTTGATCGCGCTCGGCGTCTGCCTGGGCGTGATGATTTCGCTCAATTTCTCGGCGGTCGCGCAACGCGACGTGCTCGGGCCGCTGCCGGTCGAAGAGCTGCGCGCGTTCACCGAAGTGTTCGGCCGCATCAAGAGCGACTACGTCGAGCCGGTCGAAGACAAGAAACTGATCACCGAAGCCATCACCGGCATGCTCGCCGGGCTCGACCCGCACTCGGCATACCTCGACCAAGATGCGTTTCGCGAACTGCAGGTCGGCACTCAGGGCGAGTTCGGCGGTCTCGGCATCGAGGTCGGCATGGAAGACGGCTTCGTCAAGGTGGTGTCGCCGATCGACGATTCCCCGGCCGCGCGCGCCGGCATCAAGCCCGGCGATTTGATCGTCAAACTCGACGATACCTCGGTCAAGGGCATGACGTTGAACGACGCGGTGAAGCGCATGCGCGGCAAGCCCAATTCCCAGATCACGCTTACCATCGTGCGCAAGGGCGAGCAAAAACCGATCGTCGTCACGCTGACGCGCGCCGTGATCAAGATCCAGAGCGTGAAATCAAAGCTGCTCGAGCCGGGTTATGCTTATTTCCGCGTCACCCAATTCCAGGAGCACACCGGGGAGACGCTCGCCGCCGCGATTCAGACCCTCTACAAGCAGAACCAGGGGCCGCTGCGCGGCATCGTGCTCGACCTGCGCAACGACCCGGGCGGCTTGCTCAACGGCGCCGTCGCGGTATCGGCTGCGTTCCTGCCGCAAAACTCGCTGGTGGTCTATACCGACGGCCGCACCGAGGACGCGAAAATGCGCCTCAGCGCGAGCCCCGAAAACTATCTGCGCGGCCGCGCCAAGGAAGATTACATCAGCAAGCTGCCGCCGGAAATCAAGAACGTGCCGATGGTGGTGCTCGTCAACGGCGGCTCGGCGTCGGCTTCCGAGATCGTCGCCGGCGCGCTGCAGGACCACAAGCGCGCGGTCATCATGGGCACGCAGACGTTCGGCAAGGGCTCGGTGCAGACCATTCTGCCGCTCGGCAACAGCACGGCGATCAAGCTCACCACGGCGCGCTACTACACGCCCAGTGGCCGCTCGATCCAGGCCAAGGGCATCGTGCCGGACATCACGCTCGACGACGGCACGTCGAGCCGCGATCCGTCATTCAAGCTGCGCGAGGCCGATCTCGACAAACACCTGAGCAACGACCGCGGCAAGGACGACAAGGCGGCGGTGCCGACCGCCAACGCGTTTAACTTCACGCCGGTGCCGCGTCCCAAAGACGTGGATGAAAAAGACACCAAGCCGGAACCCGGGGAAATCGTGGCGAAGAGCGACTACGAATTGTCGCAGGCAATCGCGTTCCTCAAGAGCCGCGACACCGTGCGCGCCAGCGCCAGATAGAACGGTCATTAACTGCTCAAAACGCCCGGTTCGGCCGGGCGTTTTGTTTTACAGCCGGCCGGCGGCGCATTAAGCTTGTGGCCGGTGAGGCGTGATGACCGAAGTATCCATGACGGGATGCTTTTCCGCCTCACTCCTTACGCCCTTACGCTTCACGAAAAAATGAACGACGATCAACTCCTGCGCTACAGCCGGCACATCCTGCTGCCACAGCTCGGAATCGAAGGCCAGGAAAAATTCCGCCGCTCGCATGCGCTGATCGTCGGCGCCGGCGGCCTCGGTTCGCCGGTGGCCCTTTATCTCGCCTCCGCCGGCGTCGGCACGCTGACCATTTGCGACAACGACGCGGTCGACCTTACCAACCTGCAACGCCAGATCGTGCATCGCAATGACGCGATCGGCATTCCCAAGGCCGTATCGGCGCAGCGCACGCTCGCCGCCATCAACCCCGAAGTCAAAGTTAACGCGCTCGCCGAGCGAGTTGACGGCGCGCGGCTCAACGAGCTCACGCGCAGCGCCGACATCGTGCTCGATTGCAGCGACAATTTCGCCACGCGCCATGCGATCAACCGCGCCTGCGTTGCGCACCGCAAACCGCTGGTGTCGGGCGCCGGGGTGCGCTTTGACGGCCAGATCGCGGTGTTCGACCTGCGCGATGCGCAAGCGCCGTGCTATCACTGCCTGTTTCCCGAACACGGCGACAGCGATGACCTGCGCTGCGCGGTGATGGGCGTGTTCGCGCCGCTCACCGGTATCATCGGTTCGATGCAGGCGGCTGAAGCTCTGAAGCTGATTGCGGGCATCGGCGAGACGTTGAGCGGCCGCCTGCTCCTGTTCGACGCGCTGGCGATGGAATGGCGCACGGTACGCCTGAAGCGAGACCCGGCGTGCGCCGTGTGCGGCAAGATCTGAATGCAACTACGTTTTCGTGCTGTACTGACCCTGATGTCCGAGCGTTGCGGTGCCTACTTGGTCATGTCGAGGTCGTTGCTTTCGCCCACTGCTGCCGGGGCAGCCGCAGCGGCGGCTGGCGCGGGCTTCGCTGCTGCGGCAGCGCGCGCCGTGGCGGGGGCTACCGCGGACGGGGTCGCCGCCTTGCCTGACAGGATTTCCTCGAGGTCCTTGACGATCTGCTCGACATTGGGACCGGCGCGGCCCTGACACTGCAGCAGCACGCGCGCCGGAAATTCCTGCAGCGTCGGCGCGCGGCCGGTGGAACGGATCTTCGCCACACTATCGAGCGCTGGCGCGAGATGGGTACCCTTGAAGCCGGCTTTCATGCCTTCGACTGCGTCGATGATCGCCTGCTGCGAGCGCGCGACGCCGATCAGGATCTCGGCGAGCTGGCGGGTGGTGAGATTCATGTGGCCTCCATGGGATGGGTGCGATTCAATGCGTGAGCAGCGCCGGCCACTGTTCGTTCCAGTGCTGCATCGGATCGCGCTTGAATCCACTTTTCGCAAACTGATGCCAGCGGCCGGTGACGAAGCTCATGATCAGATTGGCGCGCGCGGCAGGGTCCGGCGTCGCCGGCAACTCATGCTGGCTCGCCGCGAAGCGCAGCGCCTGCTTCAGCGTCGCCTCGACGCGGTCGTGCAGCTGATTGATGCGCAACTGCAAGCGCTCGTTTTCGTGCACCAGCGCATCGCCGATCAGCACGCGCGTCATGCCGCGGTTCTTCTGGGCGAAGCCGAGCAACATTGCGGTAATCGCTTCGACCTGCTTCAAGCCGTTTTTTTCCTCGCTGGTGATCTTGTTGATGAGCCCGAACAGCGTTTCCTCGATGAACTCGATCAGCCCCTCGAACATCTGCGCCTTGCTCGCGAAATGCCGGTATAACGCGGCTTCCGACACGTCGAGCCTCGCGGCCAGCGCCGCGGTGGTGATTTTTTCCGCCGTCGGCGCTTCCAGCATCTCGGCCAGCGTCTGCAGGATCTGTAACTTGCGGTCTCCGCGTTTCCCCATGACACTCCTTCCGCTTAACCGAGCCGCCACGCCAGACGCGGCAGCTGCAGCAGATTCCTGATGCTGATATCGACATACCCGGGAAGCCTGGCCGTCCGTGCCACCCATACCGTCGACATGCCGAGTTTTTTTGCAGTTTTCAGGTTGTCGAGCGAATCTTCCACCATGATGCAGGCGCCCGCGCGGACACGGTTCTTGCGGAACAGCTTGAGGAAACCATAACTGTCCGGTTTCGGCCGGTACTCGGTATGCTCGATCGCGAACACGTCGTCGAACAGGTCCGTGATCCCGAGCGCGTCCAGCACCGCAAGCGAATAATGCACCGGGGAATTGGAAAATACCAGCTTGCGGCCGGGCAGCCGCCGCAAGGTCGCGCGCAGCCCGGGCTCGTGCACGACCATCTTGTCGAGATCGGGAATGTCGTGCGTGGCGAGCAGAAAATGCCTGGGATCGGTGGCGTGATGGCGCATCAGCCCGATCAGCGTCGCCCCATAGCGCTGCCAGTAGTGCCGCCGCAGTTCCGTCGCGGCAACTTCGTCCAGCCCGAGATGCGTCTGCAGATACGACGTCATGGCGCGATTGATATGCGGAAAGATATGCGGGCTCGCGTTGTGCAGCGTGTTATCCAGATCGAATACCCATACCCGGTTGAACTTCAAACGCAGCGTCCCTTGAGCGGCTAGTGCCGTTCCAACTTGATTGGCCTAATGACCATGAGGATCCTTCTGCTGAATATCTTGCCTCGATCACCCATCACAGATAGCTCGGAATAGTTGGAACGGCACTAGCGCCGCTTGATCAGCGTGCCGACGCCTTCACTGGTGAGAACTTCCAGCAACAGCGCATGCTCGACGCGGCCATCGATGATGTGGCACGAGTTGACGCCGTTCTTCACCGCCTCGAGCGCGGAGCCGATCTTGGGCAGCATGCCGCCGGAGATCGTGCCGTCGGCGAACAGCTCGTCGATCTTCTTGGCGGTCAGCCCGGTCAGCAGGTTGCCGTTCTTGTCGAGCACGCCGGGCGTGTTGGTGAGGACCACCAGCTTCTCGGCCTTGAGAATCTCGGCCAGCTTGCCCGCCACCAGATCCGCATTGATGTTGTACGACTCGCCGTCCTTGCCGACACCGACCGGCGCGATCACCGGCACGAAGTTCTGCGCGGTCAGCAGTTGCACCACCTCCGGGTCGATCGACTCGACCTCGCCGACCTGGCCGATGTCGATCAGCTGCTTGGGATCGTCCTTGCCGTGCATCATCATCTTGCGCGCGCGGATCAGCGGGCCGTCGGTGCCGGATAGCCCCACCGCCCGGCCGCCGTGCCGATTGATGAGATTCACGATGTCGGTATTGACCTGCCCGCCGAGCACCATCTCGACCACGTCCATGGTTTCGGCATCGGTCACGCGCATGCCCTGGACGAACTCGCCCTTCTTGCCGACTTTCTTGAGCTGGTCGTCGATCTGCGGCCCGCCGCCGTGCACGATCACCGGGTTGATGCCGACCAGCTTCAGCAGCACGACGTCGCTCGCGAAGCTGTGTCTCAGCTTCGCGTCGGTCATCGCGTTGCCGCCGTACTTGATGACGATGGTCCTGCCGTGAAAACGCTGAATGTACGGCAGCGCCTCGGCGAGGATTTTCGCTTTCAGTTCCGCAGTGGTGCCGGTCAGAGCCATGTGATCTCAAGTCTGGAGTAAACGCTGACTATTCTACACGACAGCCGCCGACAAAAAAGGCGGCAGACCTTGCGGCCTGCCGCCTTGCCCGACACGGATTGCGCGGTTACTGAATGGTAATGCGGTTGGCCGCTGTCGGGGCTTTCTTCGGCAGCGTAAGTTCGAGTATGCCGTCGGCATACCTGGCCTGGGTCGCGCTCTGGTCGATGTCCTGCCCCAGCGCAAAGGCCCGATAGACCTTACCGCAGTAGCGTTCCGAGCGCAGCACCTTCTCGCCTTCTTTGACCTCTTTTTCGTTCTTGACCTCGGCGGTGATTTCGACCTGGTTGCCGTCGATCGCGACGTTGATGTCTTCCTTCCTGACGCCCGGGATTTCGGCGCGCACTACGTAGCCACCTTTATTCTCGGTCACATCCACGCGCAATTGCGCCGGGGCGGCCGGCTCGAAATTCATCGGACGCACGAAAAAGCCGCGCATCAGTTCGTCCAGTGCGTTGTCGATTGTGTTAAAACGGGCAATGTTTGCCATAAAGCTTCTCCTGTCTGATTGGGCTCGCGCCCTACGCTTCAGATATCGGTCCCGCCGGCGGGATTTCAAGAGGAGCCCGCCATGCGCGCGATACCTTGTATTGGGCCGGAAAAGTTTGTAGATTGCGGCATCTCCGGCAAATTCAAGCCCGCACATGAGCGCCCCAAGCAACCAGGACTTGCAGCAATACCGCTCCTACCTGCTGCGTTACGCTCTGCTGCAGCTGCGTGACCACGACCTCGCCGAAGACGCGGTGCAGGAAACCCTGCTGGCGGCGCTCGAAGGGCGCGCGCAGTTCTCCGGCAGGTCGTCGCACAAGACCTGGCTCACCGGCATCCTCAAGCACAAGATCATCGACGTCATGCGGCGCAAATCCCGCGAGCGGCCGTTGACCTCGGGCGATGACCAATCGGAAGCCGACGCCATCGACACCCTGTTCAAGGCAGACGGGCACTGGCAGCGGTTCCCGGCGAGCTGGGGCAATCCGGAGCAATCCCTGGAAAACAAGAAATTCTGGGAAATATTCGAGCTGTGCTCGCAGCTGATGCCGGCACGCGCCGCGCGCGTGTTCATGATGCGCGAGGTGATGGAACTCACGACCGGTGAGATCTGTAAGGAACTCGCGATCACGCCGACCAACCTGTGGGTCATATTGCACCGCGCGCGCCTGAGCCTGCGCGAATGCCTCGAGATCAAATGGTTCGGCGGCGCGGCGAAATAGGATCTCAAATGCTATCGTGCAAAGAAGTCAGCGTGCTCTTGTCGCAAGCCCAGGAGCAACCCCTGGGATTGCGGGAACAGCTCGGCCTCAGGCTGCACCTGGTGCTGTGCCAGGGCTGCGCGAATTTTCGCCGGCAACTCGATTTCATGCGCGCGGCAATCAGGCGCTATCGCGACGGCGACGCTGCGCACTGATGCGCCTCCGGCGGAGCATTTCCGGCCGTAGCGGCGCGCGTCGAGCCCGCGCGTCCGTCGAACGCGTCGCGCGCCTGCTATAATCACGATTTTTCCGCCGCCATGCGCGCATTACTGTTCCTGCTTTTCCTCGGCATCGCTGCCGCGTCACTCGCCCAATCCGCCAACCCGCTCGCGCCGCCGGCGCCGCCAGTCGCCGCCAAATCCTATCTGCTGCTCGACTATCACAGTCAGCAGGCTCTCGCCAGCGAGAATCCGAACGAGCGTATCGAACCGGCATCGCTCACGAAGCTGATGACGGCGTATCTCGCGTTCTCGGCGCTCAAGCAGAAACAGATCCAGCCGGCGCAGGTCGTGCCGGTATCGGAACGCGCGTGGAAAGCCGAGGGCTCGCGCATGTTCATCGAGCCACGCAAGCCGGTGACGGTCGACGAGTTGATGCGCGGCATGATCGTGCAATCCGGCAACGACGCGTGCATCGCGCTCGCCGAGCTGATCGCCGGCAGCGATGATGCTTTCGCACAAATGATGAACCGCGAGGCGCAGCGGCTGGGCATGAAAGACACCCACTTCATCAACTCGACCGGCCTGCCGAATCCGCAGCACTACTCGACCGCCTACGACATGGCGCTGCTCGCGATCGCGATAATCCGCGATTTCCCCGAATACCACCCGCTGTATTCGTTGAAGGAATACCGCTATAACAACATCACGCAGGCCAACCGCAACCGCCTGCTGTGGTCGGACCCGACGGTCGACGGCATGAAGACCGGCTACACCGAGTCCGCCGGCTATTGCCTGATCACCTCGGCCAGGCGCGGCGAGCGGCGGCTGATTTCGGTGGTGCTCGGCGCCGCCTCGGAGACAGCACGCGCGGCGGAAAGCCAGAAGCTGCTTAACTACGGTTTCCAGTTTTATGATAGCGTGAAGCTCTATGAGAAAAACCAGCCGGTCGCGAGCCTGCCGGTGTGGAAGGGCAGCGGCAACAGCGTCAAAGCCGGGTTTCTCGACGATTTGTACGTGAGCCTGCCCAAAGGGCAGGCCGACAAGCTGAAGGCGAATCTCGAAAGCCGGCAGCCGATGTTCGCGCCGATCAGCGCCGGCCAGAAAATCGGCGTGATGAAACTGATGCTCGATGGCAAGCCGTATGCCGAAATCCCGGTGGTCGCGCTCGAAACCATTGCGCTGGCGGGAATTCTCGGACGCGGCTGGGATTCGATTCGATTATTGTTCAAGTAACGGGGCGATCATGGCGACTGACATCATTTATCTGAACGGCGAGTTCATGCCGCTCGAGGAAGCGCGCATTCCGGTGCTCGACCGCGGCTTCATTTTCGGCGATGGCGTGTACGAGGTGATACCGGTCTATTCGCGCCATCCGTTCCGGCTGCCTGAGCATTTGCAGCGCCTGCAGCACAGTCTCGACGGCATCCGGCTCGCCAATCCGCTGTCGGACGCGGAGTGGACCAAGCTCACCCACGACCTTGTTGCGCGCAATGCGGGCGACGATCAATCGATCTATTTCCAGGTCACGCGCGGCGCCGCCAGCCGCGCCCACGAATTTCCGAAAGACGCGAAACCGACGGTATTCATGATGAGCAGCCCGCTCGTCACGCCGCCGCGCGAGCAGGTCGAGAACGGCGTCGCTTGCATCACCGCAACGGATTTCCGCTGGCTGAAGTGCGACATCAAGTCGGTGTCGCTGCTCGGCAATTGCCTGCTCAAGCAGACCGCCGTCGACGCCGGTGCAGCCGAGACCGTGATGTTCCGCGACGGCTACCTGACCGAAGCGTCGGCGAGCAACGTGTTCGTCGTGCGCAACGGCGTGCTGCTCGCGCCGCCGAAGAACCACTTGATCCTGCCAGGCATCACTTACGATGTCGTGCTCGAGATCGCTGGCTCGAACAGGATTCCGCTCGAGGTGCGCGAGGTTTCCGAGCAGGAAACGAGGTCCGCGCAGGAAATCTGGGTCACGTCGTCGACCAAGGAAGTGCTCGCGGTGACGAAGCTGGATGGCCGCGCGGTCGGCGACGGCAAGCCCGGCGCAGTGTTCCGCCGCGTGCACGCGCTGTATCAGGACTTCAAGCAGACGGTGATGCGCCGCGCCGCATAGTCGCTACGCCCGGCATGCAGGACCCGTCGCTGATCGAATATCCGTGCGAGTTCCCCATCAAGATCATGGGGCAGACCCAGCCGGGTTTCGCGCAGGCCGTGCTCGAAGTCGTCCGCCGTCATGCGCCTGACTTCGACGCCACGACGATGGCAATGAAAACCAGCAAGCACGGCAAATACCTGAGCATCACGTGCGTGATCAACGCGGCTTCGCGCGAACAGCTGGACGCGTTGTATAAAGAACTGTGCGATCACCCGCTGGTGGTGATGGTGCTGTGACGGGTCATGAGTAATGGGTAATGCGTGATGAGCCGAGCAGCAACAGCCTTGAGCCCTGCCGTGGCGTCCTTCACGATGTCAGTCACGCAATCAGAACTGTCGAATGAGCGCAACGTGCCACCCATTACTCATCACTCATCACTCATCACCACTCGCAAGCTGGGGCTTGCGGACTACGAGCCGACCTGGCGCGCGATGCAGGACTACACCGCGCGCCGCACGGCGGAAACCGCCGACGAAATCTGGCTGCTGCAGCATCCGCCGGTTTACACGCTCGGCGTCGCCGGCAGGCCCGAGCACCTGCCGCGCGTCGCCAACGGCATTCCGGTCGTCAAGGTCGACCGCGGCGGCCAGATCACTTATCACGGTCCCGGCCAGCTCGTGGTTTATCTGCTGCTCGACATGCGCCGGCGGGCTTTAAGCGTGCGGCCGCTGGTCAGAACGATGGAACAGGCGGTGATAGACTTGCTCGCCGGTTACGGCATTGCATCCACCGGCCGCGCCGATGCACCCGGCGTATACGTCGGCAACGCCAAGATTGCGGCGCTCGGGCTGCGCATCAGGAACGGTTGCTGTTATCATGGACTCGCACTCAACGCCGACATGGACTTGAGCCCGTTTCACGCGATCGACCCGTGCGGCTATCCCGGTCTCGAAGTCACGCAAATGCGCGATCTCAACGTCACCGGCTCACTGGAACTTTTAGGCGATAAACTGACCCAGCACCTGCTGGCGCGACTGCAAGCGAACTGACGCGCCGCGCACATCATGAGCACCGTTACCGACAAGCAAAAAGGTGAGGCCAAAACCGCGCGCGCATTCGGCAAGTCCGCAATCAGGATCGTCCCCGCCGAGCGCCTGAAGAAGCCCGAGTGGATCCGCGTCAAGTCCGGCAACGGCCAGCGCTTCCAGGAAATCAAGCACATCCTGCGCGGGCACAAGCTGCACACGGTGTGCGAAGAAGCGTCGTGTCCCAACATCGGCGAGTGCTTCGGCAAGGGCACCGCGACGTTCATGATCCTCGGCGACCTGTGCACGCGCCGTTGTCCATTTTGCGACGTCGCGCACGGCCGCCCTAAGCCGCCCGCTGCCGACGAACCGGTCAACCTCGCCACCACCATCGCCGCACTCAAGCTCAACTACGTCGTGATCACCAGCGTCGATCGCGACGATCTGCGCGACGGCGGCGCGCAGCATTTCGCCGATTGCATCCGCGCAGTGCGCGAATTATCGCCGGCAACGCGCATCGAGGTGCTGGTGCCGGATTTTCGCGGCCGGCGTGATGTCGCGCTCGACATCCTTGTTCGGAACCCGCCCGACGTGATGAATCACAACCTTGAGACCGTGCCGCGCCTCTACAGGCAGGCGCGGCCGGGTGCGGATTACCGCAACTCGCTCACGCTGCTCAAGGATTTCAAGGCGCGCCTGCCGCAGATCCCGACCAAATCGGGGCTCATGCTGGGCCTGGGCGAAACTGACGACGAGATCCTTGAAGTGATGCGCGACTTGCGCGCGCACAGCGTCGACATGCTCACGCTCGGCCAGTACCTGCAGCCGAGCGCGCATCATCTGCCGGTCGCGCGCTACGCCGAGCCGGCGGTATTCAGTGAGTTAGGGCGGCAGGCCAACGCGCTGGGTTTTGCTCACGCCGCGTGCGGGCCGCTCGTGCGCTCGAGCTACCACGCCGACCAGCAAGCCCACGCAGCCGGCGTCGCCTGAACGAAGCACTATAGTCAGCGCCCATCGAGCAGCACGAAACCAATTCGCCATGCCACGCTTCTACATCGGTCTTGCGGAAGACGAAAAAGAACTCTGGAAAGCGAGGAACGTCGCCGCCGAGGGCAATTTCCTGATCACCGTAGAGCTTTCGTTCGCGGGACAGGATGCGAAGCCGGTCGAGCGCTACAAAGCCGCGTTGCTCGCACTCGGCAAGGAAGCGACCCAGCGAAGGCAGCTGTCGAAGTACTGCTGGATTTTTGCCCTCGAGGCCCGGCTCAACGATGTCATGCAGACGCTGGTCAATCACCTCGGCGTCGAGCACCATTCGTATACCGCAGTCGACCTGAAATCCGGGGAAGGATTATCCTATGACGCCGAGAAGCGGGTCGTGTGCGAGTTCTACTCGAAAAACTGGATGGACTGTTAATGCGCTTTTTCCCAGTTCGGTCCTGCCCCCACATCGACGATTAAAGGCACCGCGAGTTGCGCGACACCGCTCATCAGCAGCGGCAGTTTTTTCTTCACCACGTCGACTTCCCCGTCCGGCGCTTCAAGCACCAGTTCGTCGTGCACTTGCATGATGAGCTTGGTTTTGAGCTTGCCGGCTTCGAGCCAGTGCTGTACCGCGATCATCGCGAGCTTGATCAGGTCCGCTGCCGTGCCCTGCATCGGGGCGTTGATCGCCGCGCGCTCGGCGCCCTGGCGCCGGGCGCCGTTGCTGCTGCGGATCTCGGGCAACCATAAGCGCCGTCCGAACACGGTTTCAACGTAACCCTGCTCGCGCGCCTGCTCGCGTGTCACCCGCATGTACTCGGCGACGCCTGGATAGCGCGCGAAGTAACGGTCCATGTATTGCTGCGCGGCGGTGCGCTCAATGCCGAGCTGGCCGGCAAGCCCGAACGCCGACATGCCGTAAATCAAGCCGAAGTTGATCACCTTGGCGTAGCGCCGCTGCTCGGCGTCGACGCTCTTGGGGTCGACGCTGAAGATTTCCGCCGCAGTCGCGCGATGAATGTCCTCGCCCGCCGCGAACGCTTTGAGCAGGCTCGCGTCCTGCGAAATGTGCGCCATGATCCTGAGTTCGATTTGCGAATAATCGGCGGAAACAATCCGGCTGCCGCGGGGCGCGATGAACGCTTCCCGGATACGGCGGCCTTCGGCGGTGCGTACCGGGATGTTCTGCAGGTTGGGATCGTTGCTCGCGAGCCGGCCGGTGATCGCGACCGCCTGCGCGTAGTTGGTATGCACGCGGCCGGTATCGGGATTGACCATGCGCGGCAGCTTGTCGGTGTAAGTCGATTTCAGCTTCGCGATACCGCGGTACTCGAGCAGCAGCTTCGGCAATGGATAGTCGAGCGCAAGCTCGGCCAGCACGTCCTCGTCGGTCGACGGCGCGCCGCCCGGCGTTTTCTTGACGACCGGCAGCTTCTGCTTGTCGAACAGGATTTCCTGGATCTGTTTCGGCGAATTGAGATTGAACGGCTGCTCCGCCTGCTTGTGCGCGGCGGCTTCGAGCTCCATCATCTTGTTGCCCAGCTCGCGGCTTTGCGTATCAAGCAGTTTCGAGTCGAGCAGCACGCCGTGGCGCTCCATGGTTTGCAGCACCGCCATCACCGGCATTTCAATGTCGCGGTAAATCTTCGCGAGCTTGCCGTCGTTCCCGATCTGCGGATACAGCGCGCGGTGCAGCTGCAGCGTGATGTCGGCGTCTTCCGCCGCGTATTCGGACGCGCGTTCGATGGCCACCTGGTCGAAGCCGATCTGGCTCGCGCCCTTGCCGGCGACTTCTTCGTAAGTGATGGTCTTCACGCCGAGATGACGGAAGGCCAGGCTGTCCATGTCATGCGGCTGGTGGCTTTCGAGCACGTACGATTGCAGCAGCGTGTCGTGCGCGATACCGCCGAGCCGGACGCCGTGATTTGCGAAGACGTGCGTATCGTACTTGAGATTCTGGCCGAGCTTTGCCGCGCGATGGTTCTCGAGCCACGGTTTGAGTTTCGTCAATACCGCGTCGAGATCGAGCTGGCGCGGAGCGCCGGCATAGCGGTGCGCGAGCGGCAGATAGGCCGCTTGCCCGGGCTCGAGCGAAAACGAAATGCCGACCAGCCGCGCCTGCAGTGGATCGAGGCTCGTGGTCTCCGTATCGACCGACACGAGCGGAGCGGCGGAGATCTTCGCCAACCAGGAGTCGAGTTGCTGATCGGTCAGAATCGTCTCATAACGCCGCGCTGGCGAGGCGTTAGGTGTCAGGCGTGAAGCGGTGCCGATCGCACCGGTTTCGGGCTGACTGCTGACCGCTGATTGCTGACCGCTGTTTCCACCCAGTTCCCGCCGCCACGACTTGAACTCGAAGCGGTCGAACAGCTCGGCGAGTTTCGCCGTGTCGTGCTTGTCATGCGCAAGGTCTTCGAGCTTGACCGGCAGCTCGACGTCGCACTTGATCGTCAGCAACTCGCGCGCCTTGGGCAGCCAGTCGAGGCTCTTCCGCAGGTTCTCGCCGACTACGCCGCCGATTTCATCGGCATGCCTGATCACGTTGTCGAGCGTCCGGTACTGCGTGAGCCACTTGACCGCGGTCTTCGGCCCGACTTTGTCGACGCCGGGCACGTTGTCGACCGCGTCGCCGACGAGCGCCAGATAGTCGGTCATGCGCTCGGGCTTGACGCCGAATTTTTTCTCGACGCCGGCTTCATCGAGCGTCTCGTTCGACATCGTGTTGACCAGCGTCACCGATGGATTGACGAGCTGCGTGATATCCTTGTCGCCGGTCGAGATTACCGTGCGCAGGCCGCGCTTTTGCGCCTCGCGCGCGAGCGTGCCGATCACATCGTCGGCTTCGACGCCTTCAACGATGAGCAGCGGCCAGCCCATCGCGCGGATCGTCTCGTGCAGCGGCGCGATCTGCCGCACCAGGTCGTCGGGCATCGGCGGCCGGTTGGCCTTGTATTCGGGGTAGACTTCCTCGCGGAAGGTCTTGCCTTTTGCATCGAAAACGCAGGCGCTATAATCGGCTGCAACATCCTTGTGCAACCGGCGCAGCATGTTGAGCACGCCGTAAATCGCGTTGGTCGGTTCGCCTTTACTATTGCGCAGATCTTTTATTGCGTGGAACGCGCGATACAGGTAAGACGAGCCGTCAACCAGCAGCAACGTTTTTGTCATCCCGCGTTACCTGCCAGTTCGTTATGAGGAGTGAAGAATGAATCATCCCAACAAGATCCCGCCGCGCCTGACATCCGAACCCGGATGGTCGGCGCGCGAGTCGTGGCGCATGTTCGGCATTATGTCAGAATTCGTCGAGGCGGCGGAGCGCCTGGGCAACATCCGGCCTGCGGTCAGCATGTTCGGCAGCTCACGCGTTACGGTCGACCATCCGTATTTCATGCTCGCCGAGAGAATCGCGCGCCAGTTGTCCGACGCCGGCTTCAGCGTGATCTCGGGCGGCGGCCCGGGCATGATGGAGGCATTCAACAAAGGCGCCTACTTCGGCAAGTCGCCGGCGATCGGGCTCAATATCGAATTGCCGCGCGAGCAGTTCCCCAACTCGTATCAGGACATCAGCCTCGCGTTCCGCCACTTCTTCGCGCGCAAGGTCACGTTCGTGCGCTTCGCGACGGCTTACGTAGTGCTGCCCGGCGGGTTCGGCACGCTCGACGAGCTGCTGGAGGCGCTGGCGCTGGTGCAATCCGGCAAGATCCGCCGCATGCCGATCATCCTCGTCCATACCCCGTTCTGGCGCGGCCTCATTGACTGGTTCCGCGAGCGGCTCGTCGCCGAGAACATGATAGCCCCGGGCGACATGGACCTGGTGCAGCTGATCGACGACCCGGAGCAGGTAGTGGCCGCGATTTTCGACTACTACGAGAAACGCGGCTTCGAGCCGTCCGAAGCGGACAGCGAGATACTGCTCAGTTTGTAGGATTCGTACCTGACAATTGCCGGTCCCGGGATTTTCCGAGTATCGAATCCTGCGTGCCGGATCGATCCTTCTTTAAATTTTCCGCTGAAAGGCCGATAATAGGCTGCCAAGACCCGAGGAATGATCATGCGCAACCTGCTTTCCATCCTGCTGCTGAGCATCGCGCTGCCCGTGGCGGCCGCGGACCGGCCGGCCAACCTGCAGCCGGTACCCGACCCGCCGCCACCGCCGGCGGGGTACGAGCTCGACCCGGCGCTCGAGCCGCAGGTGACGATCATCAAGCGCGGCACCGATACCGTCGAAGAGTATCGCGTCGGCGGCAAGCTCTTCATGCTCAAGGTCACCCCCGCCCACGGCGCGCCCTACTATCTGATCGACGAAAAAGGCGACGGCAAGATGACGCGGCAGGAGACTTTCGATTTCGGCGTCCGCCCGCCGATGTGGGTCATACATTCGTGGTAGCCCTCTAGCCATCAGCGTTCAGCAGTCAGCTTAAATTCGGAAACCGGAACAGGCTGCTACTGCGATTCAGGCTGAACGCTGACAGCTGAACGCTTGCAGCTCATCCATGTCCGTCTTCACCACCGTCACGCCCGGGCAGCTGTCGGCGTGGCTCAAGCAGCACTATTCGATCGGCACGCTCATCGAACTCGAGGGCATCGCTTCAGGCATAGAAAACACCAATTATTTCGTCACCACCACGCACGGCCGCTACGTGCTTACGCTGTTCGAAAAGCTCAAGGCCGGCGAGCTGCCGTTCTATCTCAACCTGATGGCGCATCTCGTGCGTCACGGCATTCCGTGCCCGCAGCCGATCGCCGGCCTCGACAACGAATACCTCGGCGAATTGAACGGCAAGCCGGCAGGCATCGTTACCTGCGTGCCGGGCGCCGACCTCAAGCAGGTAACTGCCGCTCATTGCGCGACGATCGGCGCGCTGCTCGCGGAAATGCACCTCGCGGGCGCCAGCTACCGCGCCGAAATGCCGAACCCGCGCGGGCCCAAGTGGTGGAAAGCCGCGCTGCCGAAAGTGCTGCCGTTCCTCGACGCGCAGGCCGCGGCGCTGCTCAAGGAAGAAGTGCGCTTTCAGGCGCTCTACCGCTTCGAAGACCTGCCGCGCGGCGTCATCCATGCCGATCTGTTCCGCGACAATGTGCTGTGGGACGGCGGCCGCGTCGGCGGCATCATCGATTTTTATTTCGCCTGCAGCGACGTGCTGCTCTACGACATCGCGGTTGCGGCCAACGACTGGTGCATCACGGCCGACGCCGTGCTTGACCGCGGGCGCACCGCCGCGCTGCTCGGCGCTTATCATAAAGTGCGGTCATTCACCGCGATCGAGCGCGGCGCATGGCCGGTGATGCTGCGCGCGGGCGCGCTGCGCTTCTGGGTGTCGCGGCTGTATGATCTGCATCTGCCGCGCCCGGGCCTGCTCACGCATGCGAAGGACCCCGGGCACTTCCAGCGCATACTCGAGAGCCACGCAGCGCGCGAAACCGAGCAGCGGCAATTATTCGTCCCATGAACATGACTATTCGAGTAGTCGATGCCTCCCACGGCTGGCGCTGGATCGCGGCGGGCATGCTGATTTTCCGCAGGAACCCGCCGCTATGGGTGCTGCTGATCGCGATCCTGTTCATCGGCAGCCGCGTGCTGTTCGCGATCCCGCTGATCGGCGTGATCGTGGTGCTGGTGGCGCCGAATTTTCTCGCCGGGCTGTCGCACGGCGCCCAGGCGCTCGAGCAGGGCAAGCCGCTGCGGCTCGGCTATCTCGCGAGCGGCTTCCTCAAAAACGCCGCGCAGCTGATTACGATCGGCGGCGTGTCGCTGGCCGGCCATTTCCTGATGCTGATGGCGATGGTGCTGGTCGGCGGCGATGCGCTCAGCGACATCTCGAAAACGATGGCGTCGGGCACCGCGACCCAGGAAACCGTCGAGGTGATGCGCGCTGCGGCGCCGCGCATGACGATGGCGATGATCGTCGGTTTCGGGATCTCGCTGCCGCTGATAATGGCAGTCTGGTTTGCGCCGCTGCTGGTGTTCTTCGACGACGTGAAGCCGTTGCCGGCGCTGGCGCTGAGCCTGTGGGCGTGTCTCAAGAACGTGCTGCCGCTGCTGATCTATTGCGTGGCTATACTGGTGCCGTTGGTGATATTGATGCCGATAAGCCTTGCGCTGCGCCAACCAGATCTCGGGCTGTGGTTGCTCGCGCCGATCCTGGTGCCGTCGGTTTACGCCAGTTACAAGGATTTGTTCGTCGGCACGCCCGCTGCCGCCTAGTGCCGTTCCGACTTGATTGGTTTAATGACCACGAGGATCCTTCTGCTGAATATTGTGCCTCGATCACCCATCACAGATGGCCAGGAATAGTTGGAACGGAACTAGCGCGTCAGGCCAGGCTCAATTTGGCGTATTCGAGCGCCAGCCACTTGGTGCCGTTGCGGTCAAAATTGACCTGCACGCGCGCGTCGGCGCCGCGGCCTTCTGCGTTCACGATCACGCCGGCGCCGAACTTCGGATGCGTGACGTTCTGGCCGATGCGCCACAGTGAATCCAGTTGCGGGTTGCGGGTTGCGGGTTGCGAGTTGAAATTGGCGGCTATGCCGCTTTTAGGTTTTGCCTCGAAACTCGAAACTTTAAACTTTAAACTTCGGTTAATGCGGCGCATTAACGGTTCAGGAATTTCCTGGAAAAAGCTCGACGCGATGTTATAGCGCGTCTGCCCGTGCAGCATGCGGCTTTGCGCGAACGACAGATAGAGCCGCCGCCGCGCGCGCGTCAGCGCCACATACATGAGCCGCCGTTCTTCCTCCTTGCCGTCGGCTTCGCTCAAGCTGTTTTCGTGCGGGAACAAGCCTTCTTCGAGCCCGCTGATGAACACGCTGTGGAATTCGAGCCCTTTCGCCGAATGCACCGTCATCAGCTGCAGCGCGTCGGCGCCCGCTTCGGCCTGGTTGTCGCCCGCTTCGAGCGCAGCATGGGCAAGAAACGCGGTAAGGCTGGTGTCGTCCTGCTGCTCATCGGACACGAACCCGGCGGCGGCGTTGATCAGCTCATCGAGGTTGGCGAGCCGGTCGGCGCCGTCGCGCTCGTTCTGGTAATACGACTTCAGCCCGCCCGCTTCGATTACATGCTCGATGATCTCGGGCAAGGGCAATCCTTGTGTCGCGTTTCGCATCTGCTCAATCAATGCGACAAATGCCGGAATGCCTTTGGTCGGTGAGGGGTGAGGGGTGAGGGGTGAGGCGTTGCCGGCTGCGGCGGCATCCGGCTGACCGCTGACCGCTGACCGCTGACCGCTGCCAGCGCTTGTTTTTTCCTTCGCCGCCTGCCACAAACTCGTGCTATTCGCTTTCGCCGCGTCCTGCAGCTGCTCTAGGCTGCGGTTGCCGATGCCGCGCGCCGGGAAATTGATCACGCGCATGAGCGCGCCGTCGTCCTCGTCGCTCGCCAGCAGCCGCAGATAGGCGAGCGCGTGCTTCACTTCCTGGCGCTCGAAAAAGCGCAAGCCTCCATAAACACGGTACGCGATGCTGGCGTTGAACAGGGCATGCTCGAGCACGCGCGACTGCGCGTTGGACCGGTAGAGCAGCGCGATTTCCGCCAGGCGCACGCCTTCGTTATGCAGAGACTTCACTTCCTCGACGATGAAGCCTGCCTCGTCGATGTCGGTGCCGGCCTCGTAGACGCGCAACGGCTCGCCCTTCGCTTCCGCAGTCCACAGGTTCTTGCCGAGGCGCTTGCGGTTGTGGTCGATCAGCGCGTTGGCGGCATCGAGGATGCGACCATGCGAGCGGTAATTCTGCTCGAGCTTGATGACCTTCTCGACCGCGAAGTCCTTCTGCAGGTCCTGCATGTTGGCTGCCGACGCGCCGCGAAACGCGTAGATCGACTGATCGTCGTCGCCGACCGCGAATACCGCGTTCTCCTTGCCGGCAAGCAAGCGCAGCCATTGATACTGCAGACGATTGGTGTCCTGGAATTCATCGACCAGGATGTGGCGGAAGCGGCCGCGGTAATGGTCGCGCAGGGTTTCGTTTTTCGACAACAGCTCGTGAGAGCGCAGCAGCAGCTCGGCGAAATCGACCACGCCTTCTTTCTGGCACTGCTCGTCATAAGCGGCGTAGAGTTCCTTCGCGCGGCGCGAGAAACTATCGTACTCCTCCGCCTCGTGCGGGCGTTTGCCTTCTTCTTTGTGGCTGTTGATGTACCACGCAACCTGGCGCGGCGGGAATTTTTCCTCGTCGACGTTGGCGGCCTTGAGCAACCGCTTGATCAGCGCGAGCTGGTCCTGGCTGTCGATTATCTGAAAAAGCTGCGGCAACCCGGCTTCGCGGTAATGCGCGCGCAGCATGCGGTTGCACAGGCCATGGAACGTGCCCACCCACATGCCGCGCGTGTTGATCGGCAGCATCGAGCTGATGCGCGACAGCATTTCCTTCGCCGCCTTGTTGGTAAACGTGACCGCGAGCAATCCCGCCGGACTCGCCTGGCGGGTCTCAATCAGCCACGCGATGCGCGTCGTCAGTACGCGCGTCTTGCCGCTGCCGGCGCCGGCGAGGATCAGCGCTGATTGATGCGGGAGCGAGACGGCCTCGAGCTGCTGCTCGTTGAGACCAGCGAGAAACGATGGATTCATGTGGATTGCTGAAAGTTAAAGGGCGCGGCCCGAGCCGCGCCCCTTTCAACCTGGAGCCGCAGTGAATTATAGGCTACCGGTCGCAGCATGTCGCGCCCGCAAGCAAAAGCGGCCAGCATCGCTGGCCGCTTTTGCATTAACGTGCGGCTGAGTTACTTCGAAACTTTCGGTTCGGTGACCCCCATCTTGCCCTTGAGCTTGCCGGCGAGCACTTCCGCTTCCTGCTTGCTCGGCAGATTCGAGATGCGCACGCGGTAAGTCGTCCCGGCCTCGCTTTTCACAGGCCGGATTTCGGCCGCGTAGCCGGCGTTGCGCAGCTGATCGTAGATACCGAGCGCATCGCCCTGGTTGCCGGCTTCGGCAAGATACACTCGCCACTTGCCGCCTTTGCGCAGCGCGCCGGCGCCGTCGGCGATCTCGGTCTCCGCCGACCATTGCGCCAATTGCTCTTTAGCCACCGGCGCCACCGGTTCTGCAGGCTTATCCTTGGGCGCGATGTAAAACGACAGCGGCTGGTCCATGGTGAACGCGTCCTTGTCGCGCGCGACCGTGATCTTGCCTTCGATCAGGCACACGATGTCGCGCGTCTTGTCGGCCTTGCCCCACAGGTCGGTACCGCGGATGCCGGCGGTGATGGTCACGATCCTGACCTTGACGTCGCGCTCGCCGCGGAACTTGTAGAGCACCTGGGTGGTGAAGCGGAAAGCGCCGCTCACCACGTCGAGCGATGCCGTCACCACGTCCTTGAGCTTGATTTTCTTCTGGCCGAGATCGTCGAGCGCAAGGATGCCGTTCTCGCCGAGCTTGATGAGACTCCCATCGGCAAGCCGCAGCAGCGCGCGCGCGCCGGGACCGGTGTAAACGCGATCCTTGTTGTTGAGCACCGCGCCGATCGCGAGCGGATCGCGCGCGCCGCTCGTGTGCTCGACCCACGCCGGCATCTGCACGCCCTCGACCACGATATTGGGGCGCGCCGCCGCCAGTGCGGAGGTCGCCACGAGCATCAGTACCGCCGTCAGAAATGCTTTGATCTTCATCGCAAGCTCCTCGATTCCAGGTAACGCATGCATATACGGCAGAAGCAAGATTTCAGATGCGTTGCAGGTATAATTTATGTTTTTGGCTGCAAGTTCAGGCCGGTATGCAGAACAAATACAACGCCCACGTGATCGAGCGCGAAGCCCAGCAATACTGGGACGGGCACCGCTCGTTCCGCGCCGTCGAGGCGCCCGGCAAACCCAAATACTACTGCCTGTCGATGTTCCCCTATCCGTCCGGCAAGCTGCATATGGGGCACGTGCGAAACTATACCATAGGCGATGCGCTGACCCGTTACCACCGCATGCGCGGTTATAACGTGCTCCAGCCCATGGGCTGGGACGCGTTCGGGCTGCCCGCCGAGAATGCGGCAATGGCAAACAATGTCCCGCCGGCCAAGTGGACGTACGACAACATCGCCTACATGAAGAAGCAGCTCGTCTCGCTCGGTTTCGCGATCGACTGGGAGCGCGAGCTCGCGACCTGCCAGCCCGACTACTACCGCTGGAACCAGTGGCTGTTCCTGCGCATGCTCGAAAAAGGTCTCGTCTACAAGAAAACCGGTACCGTCAACTGGGACCCGGTCGATCAGACCGTGCTCGCCAACGAGCAGGTGATCGACGGCCGCGGCTGGCGCACCGGCGCGCTCGTCGAGAAGCGCGAGATCCCGATGTATTACATGGCGATCACCCGGTACGCCGACGAACTGCTCGCCGCGCTCGACCGGCTTCCGGGCTGGCCCGAGCGCGTGAAAACGATGCAGGCGAACTGGATCGGCAGGAGCTACGGCGTGCGGCTCGCGTTCCCGTACACGCTCGACGGCAAGCATGACAAGCTGTGGGCGTTCACGACGCGTGCCGACACCATCATGGGCGTCACGTTCTGCGCGGTCGCGGCCGAGCATCCGCTCGCGACAAGGCTTGCGCGCGATAACCCGAAACTCGCTGCATTCGTCGATGAATGCAAACGCGGCAGCGTGATCGAAGCCGATTTCGCGACGATGGAAAAGAAGGGGCTCCCGACCGGCTTCTTCGTCGCGCATCCGCTGACCGGCGAAAAGATCGAGGTGTGGGTCGGCAATTACGTGCTGTGGGGCTATGGCGACGGCGCGGTGATGGGCGTGCCGGGCCACGACGAGCGCGACTTCGCGTTCGCCAGGAAATACGGCCTCGCGATCAAGCCTGTGATCGACGTCAATGCCAAACCTTACTCCACTGACGCGTGGCAGCCGTGGTACGCCGAGCACGGCAAATGCGTGAATTCGGGCAAATACGACGGGCTCGATTACGACGCCGCGGTCGATGTGATAGCAGCTGACCTTGCCGCCAAAGGCCTCGGCGAGAAACAGGTGATGTGGCGGCTCAGGGACTGGGGCATCTCGCGCCAGCGCTACTGGGGCACGCCGATTCCGCTCATCCATTGCACGGATTGCGGCGATGTGCCGGTGCCCGACGATCAACTGCCGGTCGTGCTGCCTGAGGACTGCGTGCCGGACGGCAGCGGCAATCCGCTCGCGAAGCGCGCCGACTTCGTCAATTGCAAGTGTCCCAAATGCGGCAAGAAGGCTATGCGTGAAACCGACACCATGGACACTTTCGTCGACTCGTCGTGGTATTACATCCGCTATGCGTGTGCCGATCAGAAAAGCGCGATGGTCGATGAACGCGTCAATTACTGGCTGCCGGTCGATCAGTACATCGGCGGCATCGAGCACGCGATCCTGCACCTGCTCTACTCGCGCTTCTGGACCAAGGTGATGCGCGATCTGGGACTCGTCACGATAGAGGAGCCGTTCACCAACCTGCTGACGCAGGGCATGGTGCTCAACGAAATCTTTTTCCGGAAATCGGACGGCGGGCGTATCGTTTACTACAATCCGGCCGACGTTGTAATGACCCCAGGCGCTGGCTCGCTGGGAATCACCGGCGCTACACCTACGCTCAAAATAGATGGCCAGCCGGTCGAAGCCGGCGGCACCGGCACGATGTCGAAGTCGAAGAACAACGGCGTCGACCCGCAGGCGTTGATCGAGGAATACGGCGCCGACACCGCGCGGTTCTTCATGATGTTCGCGAGCCCGCCCGAGCAGACGCTCGAATGGTCGGACAGCGGAGTGGAAGGCGCTTCAAGGTTCCTCCGACGGCTGTGGAGCTATTGCGAGAAATTTGACAAGCGCAAGCGAAGTGGGGATAGGACCCAGATCGGCCTCAATGTGAAGAAGGCCACGCTCTTGGAAGTCCACTCGGTGCTCAAGCAGGCGAACCACGATTTCGAAAAGCACCAGTTCAACACCGTCGCGTCGGCGGCGATGAAGATGTTGAACGCCCTGGATCGGTTAGAAGCCGTAGACAAAGACGTAGAAGAATGTCTCAGCATCCTGCTTCGCCTGCTTTGCCCGATCACACCGCACATCTCGCACCACCTGTGGCAGAAACTGAGTTTCGGAAAGGACATCCTCGAAGCGAAGTGGCCCGAGCACGATCCTGCGGCGTTGATCGAGGACGAAATCGAGTTCGTACTGCAGGTCAACGGCAAGCTGCGCGGCAACATGCGGGTCGCGAAGGACGCCGACCGCGCGCTGATCGAAAAACTCGCGCTGCAGAACCCGAACGTGCAGAAGCACGTCAACGGCCAGCCAGTGAAAAAAGTCGTCGTCGTTCCCGGCCGACTTGTAAATGTCGTTGTATGAAAGGTGAAACGTGAAAAGTAAAATCCTTATCTCATTCGAGCATCGGTCTGGACATGCGACGCAACGTTTCACTTTTCACTTTTCACTTTTAACCGCGATCAGTGTCGCCACTCTGGCGACCCTGATCGCTGGCTGCGGCTTTCACCTGCGCGGCCAGGCCTCGCTGCCGTTCGAGTCGATCTACGTGTCCGGATCTCCGGCGTTTGCGAACCAGCTCGCGCGCGCGGTGCGCGCAGGCAGCAAAACGCGCATCACCGACAACCCGAAGGATGCGGAGGTCACGCTGCAGATACTGTCGGAGCAGCGCGAGCGCGTGATCCTTTCGCTATCGGCCGCCGGCCGGATCCGCGAGATTACATTGCGCTATCGGGTTGCTTACCGCCTCACGGACGCAAAAGGCATCGAATACACCCCCCCGAGCGAGATAGCGCTGCGCCGTGATATTACCTATAACGACACCGACGTGCTCGGCAAGGCGCAGGAAGAAAACCTGCTCTACCGGGACATGCAGAACGACGCGGTGCAGCAGGTGATGCGCCGCCTGCAGGTGGCGAAGTTCGAAACCGGCAGCTCTGCCGCTAAAGACGCGCAATAATTTGACGCCCGGCATCCTTCCGCCCCCGGCGGCCAGGCCTGCATGAGAATATCCACCGAACAACTGCCGCAGCAACTGAAGCGCGGGCTCGCCCCGCTTTATACCGTGTTCGGCGCCGAGCCGCTGCTCGCGCTCGAAGCGGCCGACCGCATCCGCGCCAAGGCGCGCGAAGACGGCCACAGCGAACGCGAAGTGCTGACCGCCGAGCAGCATTTCGACTGGTCGCAGCTCAGGATGAGCGGTCAATCGCAATCGCTGTTCGCCGCGCGCCGCATCCTCGAGCTGCGCATCCCGAACGGCAAGCCCGGCGTCGAAGGCGGCAAGGCCCTGCAGGATTTCTGCGCGCAGCTGCCCCTCGACACGCTCACGCTGATTTATCTGCCCGACGTCGACTGGCGGGGACAGAAAGCTGCGTGGTTCGCGGCGCTCGATGCTTCCGGGGTCATGGTCGAGGCCGAACAGGTCAAGCGCGGCAAGCTGCCGGCGTGGCTCGCCGGCCGGCTCAAAGCGCAGGAGCAGACGGCCGACGGGGAAACGCTCGAATTCATCGCCGACAAAGTCGAGGGCAACCTGCTCGCCGCGTACCAGGAAGTGCAGAAGCTCGCGCTGCTGTTCCCCGCGGGAGAACTTTCGTTCGAGCAGGTCAAGGAAGCGGTGCTCGACGTCGCGCGTTTCGACGTGTTCGATCTCGGCGAAGTCGTGATCTCCGGCGACGCGCAGCACTTGGCGCGCGTGCTCGACGGCCTGCAGGGCGAAGGCGCCGCGCCGCCGCTCGTGTTGTGGGCGATCGCCGAAGAAATCCGCGCCGTCGGCCGGGTTCTCTCAGGTCTTGCTTCCGGCCGGCCGCTCAACTCGTTGTGGCGCGAAGCACGCATCTGGGGCGCGCGCCAGAACATGATCCAGCGTCACGTCAATCGCTTCACATCGGCACAGGTCGAAGCCGCACTGCTGCACGCGTCTCACATCGACCGCGTGATCAAGGGCCTCGCCAAAGGCGATGTGTGGGACGAGTTGTTGCAGCTCGGCTTGCGCTTCTCCTGTAAGTCCCCCAAAGCCGCCTAGGGTATGTCTGAACAAGGGGGCGATGCCCCCTTGTAAATCCCCCAAGTCAGGGGAAGTTCTGATCGGCGGCAGGACTTATTCAGAACTTCCCTAGAACACGGTATTATTCCCCGCATGGATATACAAAGTTACATGGCGGGAATCGGCAAACAGGCAAGAGCCGCATCCAGGCTCGTCGCCAAGGCCGACACCGCGACCAAAAACAAGGCGTTGACGCTCACCGCGCAGGCGATCGAGCGCGACGTCAAGCGCCTGCTCGCGGCAAACGCGGAGGACCTGGCGGCCGCGCGCGCGAAAAAACTCGAGCCCGCATTGATCGACCGCCTGACGCTCACCGACAAAACCATCGCTGCGATGGCCGACGGCCTGCGGCAGATCGTCAAGCTGCCGGATCCGATCGGCGAAATCAGCGAATTGAAGCAGCAGCCGTCCGGCATCCGGGTCGGCCGCATGCGCGTGCCGCTTGGCGTGATCGCCATCATTTACGAATCGCGCCCGAACGTCACGGCTGACGCCGCCGGATTGTGCCTCAAAGCAGGCAATGCGGCGATCCTGCGCGGCGGCTCGGAAGCGATTCACTCCAACCAGGCGATTGCCGCATGCGTGCATGAGGGGCTCAAGAGCGCCGGCCTGCCCGAGACCGCGGTGCAGGTGATCGAGACCACCGACCGCGCGGCGGTCGGTGAGCTATTGCGGATGAACGAGTACGTGGACATCGTCGTGCCGCGCGGCGGCAAAAGTCTGATCGAGCGCGTGATGCGGGAATCGCGCATCCCGATGATCAAGCACCTCGACGGCGTGTGCCACGTCTACATCGACGACCGGGCCGACGTCGAGAAAGCGATCCGCATTGCCGACAACGCCAAGACGCAGCGCCTCGGCACCTGCAACACGATGGAAACGCTGCTGGTCGCGCGCAGCATCGCCGACAGAGTGCTGCCCAAGCTCGCGCGAATTTACGAGGACAAAGGCATCGAGCTGCGCGGGGATGAAGCCGCGCGCAAGATCGTGCCGGGCATGCGGCCCGCCACCGAGGAAGACTGGTACACCGAGTATCTCGCCGCGATCCTCGCAGTGCGCGTGGTCGACGGGCTCGACCAGGCGATTGAGCACATCGCGATGTACGGCTCGCAGCACACCGACGCGATCGTCACCGAGGACAAGGCGCGCGCGCAACGCTTCCTGCGCGAAGTCGATTCGAGCTCGGTGCTGGTCAACGCCTCGACGCGTTTCGCCGACGGCTATGAATACGGCCTCGGCGCCGAAATCGGCATCTCGACCGACAAGCTGCACGCGCGCGGCCCGGTCGGGCTCGAAGGGCTGACATCGCTCAAGTGGGTCGTGTTCGGCGACGGCGAAATAAGAACGTGAAAAAGTGAATGTGTGAATGCCCTCTCCCCCGTTCCCGGGGGAGAGGGTTAGGGTGAGGGGGCTTCACTCATTCACCCTTCACTCATTCACCGACGAATAACATGAGCCAAACCATTGAAGTCAAAGTCCCCGATATCGGCGATTTCAAGAACATCCCGATCATCGAGGTGCTGGTCAAGCCCGGCGACAGCGTCAAGCCGGAAGATCCGCTGATCATGCTCGAATCCGACAAGGCGACGATGGAAGTGCCGGCGCCACAGGCGGGCACGGTGAAAGAGATCAAGGTCAAGGTCGGCGACAAGGTTTCGCAAGGCTCGCTGATCCTCACGCTCGACGCCGCGGGCGCCGCAACGGCAGCGCCTGCCGTGAAAGCTCCCGCAGCAGCGCAGGCCAAGCCGGCGATTGCGACATCTGCGCCCGCTCATGCTGCGGCAGCACCCGCAGCTGCATCTGCGACCACTACGCCCTATACCGGCCCCAAAGGCGACATCCACGCCGAAGTCGTGGTGCTCGGCGCCGGCCCCGGCGGCTACACCGCGGCATTCCGCGCCGCCGACCTCGGCAAGCATACCGTGCTGATCGAGCGCTATCCGACTTTGGGCGGGGTGTGCTTGAACGTCGGCTGCATTCCGTCGAAAGCGCTCTTGCACATCGCGAAAGTAATCACTGAAGCCGATGAGATGGCGCACAGCGGCATCATGTTCGGCAAACCGAAAATCGAAATCGGCAAGTTGCGCGCATGGAAGGAAAGCGTGATCGGCAAGTTGACCAAGGGCCTTGCCGGGCTTGCCAGGCAGCGCAAGGTCGAAATCGTCCAGGGCAAGGGCGAATTCGCTACACCAAATACCATCCGCGTCGAAACCAAGGGCGGCGTGAAGACCGTGTCGTTCGACAACTGCATCATCGCCGCTGGCTCGAGCGTCGCGCGCATTCCCGGCTTCCCGTACGACAACCCGCGGCTCATCGATTCGACCGGCGCGCTCGCGCTGCCGGAAGTACCGAGGCGGCTGCTCGTGATCGGCGGCGGCATCATCGGGCTCGAGATGGCGACCGTGTTCGATGCGCTCGGGGCCAAAATCACCGTGGTCGAGCTGCTGGATGGTCTCATGCCCGGCGCCGACCGCGATGTCGTGCACCCGCTCGCCAGGCGCATCGAGAAACGCTACGAGAAAATCCTGCTCAAGACCAGGGTGTCGAAGATCGAACCCGTGAAGGATGGTCTCAAGGTGACTTTCGAAAGCGGCAGCAACCAGAATGCCGCAACGACCGATACCTTCGACTACGTGCTGATGGCGGTCGGCCGCCGCCCGAACGGACGCGACATCAAGGCCGGGGCTGCGGGCGTGCAAGTCAACGAGCGCGGCTTCATTCCGGTCGACCAGCAGATGCGCACCAATGTGCCGCACATCTTCGGTATCGGCGACATCGTCGGCGAGCCGATGCTCGCGCACAAGGCGACGCATGAAGGCAAGCTCACCGCTGAAGTGATCGCGGGCCACAAGGTCGCATTCGATGCGCGCACGATTCCGTCGGTCGCCTACACCGATCCCGAAGTCGCGTGGATGGGGCTCACCGAAATCCAGGCCCAGGCGCAGGGCGTCGAATACGAGAAAGCCGTGTTTCCGTGGGCCGCGAGCGGCCGCGCGCTTGCCACCGGCCGCGACGAAGGCATGACCAAGCTTCTGTTCGACAGGAACACCAGGCGCATCATCGGCGCCGGCATAGTCGGCGTGAACGCCGGCGAGTTGATCGCGGAAACCGTGCTCGCGCTCGAGATGGGCGCGGATGCGACCGACCTCGGCCTCACCATCCATCCGCATCCGACGCTGTCGGAAACCGTGTTCTTCGCTGCGGAGATCGCGGCAGGCAGCATTACCGATCTCTACATGCCGAAGAAATAACATCGGTGCCGGGCAATCGATTCGCAATCAAGGGCCCGGCCGTTTTCCCGCGCCACGGACAATAAGTTCCCGCGGCACGCGGCGGCGCGTTACAAACGGAAACAATCTTTAACCGCCCCGCAACAGCTTGCCGGTCGTTCCGTGCGTTAATTCATGTGCGTGGATTCCACGCGTTAGCGCCGCGCTCTCTGACGGGGCCCGGCAATAGAGGAGAACAGCCATGAAACGCATATTGGGAATCGTTGCAGTATCAGGCTTGCTCACGACGGCGCCCGCCGCTTTCGCGGGCATCGATGTTTTCGTCGATTTCGGCGTACCTGCGCCGATGTATGTCGCACCGCTGCCGGTGTACGTCGCGCCGGCGCCCGTGGTTTATCGCCACCGAGAGCCGCGTTGGCACGAGAGGCGCGAATACCTCGAGCGCCGCGAGTTCCGTGATCACCACCGGCACCACGGGCATTTCCGGCAACACGAGCACGAACGGTACTGAAGTTCCGCGCTGATCTGGCGGGTCGTCGGCGTCCGTGTCGGGTAGCCTGGTCAGGCTTCCCCGCGGGCGCCGACGCGCTTTTTTTGGGCGCCGGGTGCATAATAACGAACCCTCCATGAAAGGATCAGCCATTGGCCAAACCAAACTATCAATTTGAAAAGCGTCAGAAAGAGTTGGCGAAGAAGAAAAAGAAAGAGGAAAAACGGCTGCGCAAACTGGCCGAGAACGCTCCGCCGCCGCCGGAGAACGCGGAAGCGAGCCCGGCCACGCCCCCGGTCGAGGGAGAAACCCCGTAACGGCAAACGGGCTTTGCCGTTACGCCACGCCCGTGAACACGAGCAAACTCGAGAAATGCCTTCATCACCGCGTCAGGCTGCGGCCGCCCGCGCGGCGTTTCCGCGGCACCACCGAGCTTCGAATCATGGATGATGACTGGCTCGTGCAGGAGGTCGAGGCCAAGAAAGGCGTGCGGATCAGGAACATCCGCACCGATCACGTTGCCCTGCTCGGACTCGACCAGGTTCGCGATTACACGCCCGACCCCAGGCGCGAATTCGACGGCTTGCGCCATGGCTTTCTTGAACTCAAGGTCCAGTTGTTCCTGCGTGGTCCTGATCTGGTGATCGAGCCCCGGCCGTCTCATGCCAAGCGCGCCACGGCTAAACGCCCAGCCGCGAGCGCGCGCAAGCGGAAACCACGTTAGCTTCGTAAGTTACACCGGGCGCATCGGCTTCAACCAGCGCCCGGTATCGGCACCTTACGGTTAACGGATGCTAAGCCTGCTGCTATCGACGTTCGCGTACTTCGTTGCGAGCTACTTCATCAAGCGCTACCTCGACGGCATGGACATACCGAAAGGCCTGGCGCGCAGCGCCGTGATATTTTGCCTCGCGCTGGGCATCGCTTACGGCGTCGCGGTGATCATCGACAGTATCGCCCCTTGACGCGGGCGAACCCGGGCGGCGGGCCGCAACCGTCAACCGGGACGGCTGCTGACGATGGGCTGCGCAATGATCCACAGGCTCAGCATGGTGTAACCGATCATCAGCACGAGCATCGGATACTGGCTCCTGATCGCGGCGCGTTTTTCCTTGAAGACCCGCAAGGCCATCGCGTGCGCGAGGTATACCGCCGCGATGTGCCCGATCACGATGGCGATCACTGACAGATACCAGACGAAGCGCGCATCGATGATCGCGATTCTTACGAAGTAGCCGGTGGTGCCGAACAGATCCCAGCCGAAGCCAAATGGATCGGAAGCAAGCGGAATCACGTATTGACCCGCCATCAGCAGAAAAGACAGGTAGTGCGCCAGGTGGTAGGCGATCGCAATCGGCACCAGCGTGAGCACAAAAAAACGGGCAACCGTTGCCGTCCCGATCTGGTCTCTTGGCAGCCCGGCCCCGGAAGACACCGTGGCAGCCATCCTCGCTATCAACCACGCGAAGACGAAGTAAACCGACATGAACAGAATCCAGAAGGCAACCAGGCCGAATGTGCAGGCGATGGTGCGAACCGCGCCGACCGTCTGCAGCAACGGGGGCGCCGACAGCCAGTCGTCGAACCAGGCAACGAGACTCACCCACGGCGGCGTTTCGAGAATTCCGTCGAACGTCACGGTCACCAGTATCAGAACGACCAGCGCCAGCAGCGACGGCGGCACAGGCTCATCGCTCAGCAGCCCCACCGCATAAGGCCGGAGGTTCCACTCCGGTTTTGCATTTGCGACGCGAAACTCCGTCGGCGCGAAGCGGGCCAGCAAGCCGAACACCAGTGAAAACGTTTCTCCGCGGCGCAGCCACGTCTCCCGGCCGAACAGAAACATTCCCACCCACGTAATGGCGGAGTAAATAAGAATCGCGGTCGCGACGCTCGCCGGCACGTCCGAGCGCTCCCAGACCAGTTCGCTCCATGCAAAAGCAAAGTACAGGGCGACCGCCGGCCACAGGCCCAGCCCCTCCGGGTAACGCAGCCCGAGCGAAAGCTCCGCGCCGTGTTTCACGCGCGCATAAGCGCTTTCCGTCCAGGCATAGGCAATGTCGAGCGGGTTAATGAGTGCCCACAGGTTTCCGAGCAGCGCCGAAATGTAAGCCATGCCCACCCACCAGATCGCCCACACCATTACCGGGGCGATGTTTTTGAACGGGGTCTGGACTCCGAACAACCCGGCACATACAACCAGAACAAACAGCGCCGTGGCGAGCGCGCGGCAAATCGACAGCATCAGCGGATGCGCGAGCACGCGACCGATGCGCCACGTCAGCAGATTGATGCGCGGGCAGGTGTCCGGCTGCGATGACCCGCGATAGAACAAGACCATTACCAGGAAAGAAACGCCGACCGCAGCGCCCGCGCCGGTCAGGTAAAGCCACAGCGGGACTGGCAAATCGTAACGTTGGCCGAAACCGTGCGCATGGGTGGCGCCGGCAAATGCCACCGCGCTCACCAGCCCCGCTGCGGTCAAATAATTCTTGCGATGCGTATTGCGCGCCCTATTTGCCAGATGCATGAGCATCCCGTTATCGCGGATAGACTTCCAGGTACAATAACGTCGTTTCTTTGCGTGGCCCGCCCTTGAAACCATGCGCTTCCATGGGAAAGCGGCCGGCGGCATAGGCTTCGAACGTCATCACGCCGGGCTTTCCCGGCTCGATGGGTAACTCGATGTTGTAACCATGCAGATGCAGCGTGGTCGCTTCATCGGTCGTCCATTGCAACTCAACGATTTCTCCCCTCGTAACTCGCAGCGTGTTCGGGCTGCCCGCGAGTTTGCGTTTCTCAATCTGAAGTTTATAACTGCGCCGCGGAGCATCCTTTGGAACGTCGGCAGCGGCCGCATCGACAACCCCTGCGCTGCGATTGAAATGCGGCGGGAACATCACCGCGCAACACACGGCCAGCATCAACAATACCTTGCGCCTGAGTGTGTTCGCGAAACGGGATCGAAAGTTCACTAAACCTCGCTTTGGCATGTCTTGAATAATCATCGCTTTAAAGGAACTGTCCCGCATCCGGTCGCCGAATTTGACACAACCGCTCGCGTAGGAGACTATTTTATGCCGAGCGCGCCGCTCAGCTGCCGAGGCCGGAAGCATCGTCCAGGTCAAGGACACACGGTCTCCTGCTTCATAATCCGCGGCGACGGTCACAGCATCGATTTTTCAGCACGAGTTATCCAAGGGAGATCCGCCATGAAACTCAAGCACCCGCTTCTTTTCGGGACGGTTGTCGCGGTCGCCGCGCTGCCCATGTTCGCCCATGCCGAGATTCTCGCGATGATGAATTACGAGACCAAATCGGCGGATTCATTGAAAGCCCTCAAGCGTCCGGTCGCGCCGCAAGACCGCCGCGAAGGCATCGCCATTATCGACGTCGACCCGAAGTCCAAGAACTTCGGCAAAATACTGACTGACATGCCGTTGCCGCCGGATACGGTCGCCCATCACATCTTTTACAACAAGAATGCCTCGAAAGCGTACATAACGTCGCTCGGGAAACCGGAATTGCGCGTGATCGACATGAAGCGCAAGCCGTATCAGATCAAAACAATCGGCGTGCCCGGCTGCTCTGTCGGCGAGGACGTGGTGTTTTCCGCCGACAACAAAAAATGGTTCCTGAGCTGCATGGGTTCGCAGAACATGATAATCGGCGACGCAGTCGCCGACAAACCGATCAAGACCGTTGCGTTGCCGAAGCCGTATCCGCACGGGATCACGATTCATGACGGCATTGACCGCATCCTGCTGACGAGCTCGGTGCGGGCGTCGGACCTCGGTGACGCCGGCGAGACCATCCAGGAAATCAGGGCGAGCACCGGCGAGACCGTGGCGACGCACAAAGTGTCGACCAAAGCCTCGCCGAGCGGCGAAGCGCCGGTGGAAGTCACGTTCGTCCCGGAATCCAAGCCGCCGGTGGCATACGTAACCAACATGTATGCAGGCACGCTCTCAGCCGCGATATGGAATACAGATAAGAAAAGCTTCACGGTGAAGCAGGTCTACGATTTCGGTCCGCTCAAGGCCGGCGTGCCGCTCGAAATTTACTTCAACAAGAAGGGCAGCCGTCTTTATGTCACCACCGCAAAACCCGGCCAGCTGCACATCTTCGACATCAGCAAGGATCCGGCCAATCCGCAGCTGTTGAAATCCTTCCCGGCGGCTGAAGGAGCACACCATGTCGCGTTCACGCTGGATGGGCGCTACGCGTATGTTCAGAACGCGCTCTTGAACCTGCCCGGAATGAGCGATGGGTCGATCACCGTGATTGATATGCAGAAGGAAGCGGTCATCGGCAGCATCGACACGCTCAAGAACAAAGGCTTCAATCCCAACTGCATCGTCCTGCTGCCGCAATGGAATGACCCCGCGGGCCATTGATACGAAAACGCCGGCGACATCACCGGCGTTTTCTTGGCTGAGCCGGGACAGCGCGCTTTAACTACATCCCCTTGGCCAGCGCCACGATAACGTTGCCTTCGCGGCTTTCGACTTCGATCTCGTATTGCCGCGTGGCGTCCGCGTCCTCGATCCCGCGCTGGCCTTGGGCGTTGACTTCCGGCTTGGGCCACACGAGAAATCCGCGCATCGGCGCGCCCCGCTCGATCGCCTCTTTGACATTCGCGTGATGCCGCGCGCCCGTCGGGCGCTCGAGGTCTTTGTCCTCGCACAATGTGTAGCGATAGACGCCGCTGCGCACGCGCTTGAGCTGATCCGACCACAACGTAACCCACAGAGTCGAACGGTCTTCGGTCCATTTCGATGAGTCATAGCGCGTGCCACCGACGGTGCCGAGGTGTTCCCACGCTATGGTGATTTTGGGTTTCATGCTTCGCCTTTGTGTCTTGATGTCTCACCATTGTAATCTTACCCAGCTTCCAGCGGCTGATTAAATCGTCCTTTTCAGTTTCAAATTAAAGGTTTAACGCCGGCGTTACTCATTGCAGCCTCGGTGCATTTCAGGTGTTCCGAGGCCCTTGGCCATAAGCGGCGCTGCACCGCCACCACATCAATCCCTAGTACTTGAAATTGCAGGGCTTTTCAGCGTCGAAACACAAGCGTAATATAGCTGCCAACCCAAGGCGCCATTTGTCCGTTTTGCAGCTCAAGCGTTAGTACGTCTCACCGGCAAAGCTGAGCAGTGAAGAACGAAAAAGGCGTAGCAAGGAGACGCGTTGAAACCCACCGATATTCACCAGCCCGACTATTTCCATAAAGTCGTCGATTGTCAGTGGGCGTGCCCCGCCCACACACCCGTTCCCGAATACATCCGGTTGATCGCCGCTGGCAGATACAGCGACGCCTACATGATCAACTGGGAATCGAACGTGTTTCCCGGCATTCTCGGCCGCACCTGCGATCGCCCGTGCGAACCGGCCTGTCGCCGCGGCCGCGTCGAGGAGAACAACGGCGAGAAACCGGAACCGGTCGCGATCTGCCGCCTGAAGCGCGTCGCCGCCGACTACAAAGACGACATCCGCGACCGCCTGCCCAAAGCGCCGGCCAGGAAAAACGGCAAGCGCATCGCGCTGCTCGGCGCCGGCCCCGCTTCGCTCACCGTCGCGCGCGATCTCGCGCCGCTCGGCTATGAAATCATGGTGTTCGACCGCGATGCGCGCGCCGGCGGCATGATCTGGTCGCAGATCCCGCGCTTCCGCCTGCCGCTCGAGGTCATCGACGAGGAAGTCGGCTACGTCCTCAACCTCGGCGTCGAGTTCAAGGGCGGCGTCGAAATCGGCAGCATGAAGAAACTTCTCGCCGAAGGCTATGACGCGATATTCGTCGGCACCGGCGCGCCGCGCGGGCGCGACCTCGACATCCCGGGCCGCAGGGAAGCGGCGAAAAACATCCACATCGGCATCGACTGGCTCTCCAGCGTGTCGTTCGGCCACACCGACAAGATCGGCAAGCGCGTGATCGTGCTCGGCGGCGGCAACACCGCGATGGACTGCTGCCGTTCCTCCAAGCGGCTCGGCGGCGAAGACGTCAAGGTCATTGTGCGCTCCGGATTCGAGGAAATGAAAGCGAGCCCCTGGGAGAAGGAAGACGCGCAGCACGAGGGCATCCCGATCCTCAACTACCTGGTGCCGAAAGCATTCACGCATGTGAACGGCAAGCTCGACGGCGTCACGTTCGAGAAAGTCAAAGCCGAATACGATGGCTCATCGGGCAAACCCCGCCGCAAACTGGTGCCGACCGGCGAGGCGGACGTGCATTACGAATGCGACGATGTGCTGGTCGCCGTCGGCCAGGAAAACGCGTTTCCGTGGATCGAGCGCGACGCCGGCATCGAGTTCGACCAGTGGGGCCTGCCGGTCGTCGACAAGGTCACGCTGCAATCGACGCTGCCCAACGTGTTCTTCGGCGGCGATTCCGCGTTCGGCCCCAAGAACATCATCTGGGCGGTCGCGCACGGTCACGACGCGGCGATCTCGATCGACAAGCTGTGCAACGGCGAGGACATCAAGCAGCGCCCATCGCCGCTGGTGAACCTCACCTCGCAGAAGATGGGCATCCATGAGTGGAGCTACGACAACGCGATATCGAATGACCAGCGCTACAAAGTCCCGCTCAAGGACCAGAAGATCGCGCTGAGGAACATCAAGGTCGAGGTCGAGCTCGGCTTCGATCCCAAGCTCGCGCTGGCCGAAGCAAGACGCTGCCTCAACTGCGATGCGCAGACGGTGTTTACCGGGTCGCTGTGCATCGAATGCGACGCCTGCGTGGACATCTGCCCGATGGACTGCATCACGTTCACAACGAACGGCGACGAGAAAGCACTGCGCTCGCGCCTGAACGCCCCTGCGCATAATCTGTCTCAGGATTTATACGCGTCCGACAAACTCAAGACCGGCCGCATCATGGCAAAGGACGAGGACGTGTGCCTGCACTGCGGACTATGCGCCGAGCGCTGCCCGACCGGCGCGTGGGACATGCAGAAGTTCTTGCTGTACATGACTAATGCCGGGCCCGGGTGCCGCACCAGGCCGCAACGGAAAGCCGCATGAAGCGCAGAGGAGCAGCGGCGTGAGCCACCGAGCAGGGGCCCCAAGCTTGCTTGGGGATGCGAGCAAGGCGAATCGACGCCGGGCCTCGACCGGGGTTGCAACGAGTCACAAGGGATTTCCAATGGTCATAGCTTTGATACGAGGCAGCCGTGGTTAAGAGGGTCGAGGCTGTCAACAATTTCGTAGTCAAGTTCGCCAACGTCAACGGCTCCGGGTCGGCGAGCGCCAACGAACTCTTCGCGCGCTCGATCCTGCGCATGGGCGTGCCGATCTCCCCGCGCAACATCTTCCCGTCCAACATTCAGGGTCTGCCGACGTGGTACGAGGTTCGCGTCAGCGAGTCGGATTACCAGGGCCGGCGCGGCGGTGTCGACCTGATGGTGGCGATGAACCCGCAGACGTGGGACGCCGATCTCAAGGAGATCGAAGCGGGCGGCTACGTGTTCTACGACAACACCAAGCCGCTGCCGAAATCCAGGTTCCGCGACGATGTCAACGTGATCGGCATGCCGTTGACAGGGATCTGCAACGCAACCTACAGCGACCCGCGCCAGCGACAACTCTTCAAGAACATCATTTACGTCGGCGCGCTGTCGACGCTGCTCGACATCGATCCGAACGAGATCGAGCGGCTGTTTTCCGAGCAATACAAGGGCAAGGAAACGCTGCTGCAATCCAACGTGAAGGCGCTGCGGCTCGGGCGCGATTACGCGCGCGAGCACCTCGGCGGCCCGATCGGCCTGCGCGTGAAGCGCGCCAACGGCGTCGGCCACAAGATATTCATCGACGGCAACAGCGCAGCGGCGCTCGGCGCGGTATACGGGGGCGCTACGGTGTGCGCGTGGTATCCGATCACGCCGTCCTCGTCGCTCGCCGAAGCGTTCATCAAGCACTGCCAGAAATACCGCATCGATCCCGCAACCGGCAAGCACAAATTCGCGATCGTGCAGGCCGAGGATGAACTCGCCTCGATCGGTATCGCGATCGGCGCCGGCTGGAACGGCGCGCGCGCGTTCACCTGCACTTCAGGCCCCGGCATTTCGCTGATGACGGAATTCATCGGCCTCGCGTATTTCGCCGAAATCCCGGTGGTGATCATCGACGTGCAGCGCGGCGGGCCGTCGACCGGCATGCCGACGCGCACTCAGCAGTCGGACTTGCTTTCGTGCGCCTACGCGTCGCACGGCGACACCAAGCATGTGCTGCTGCTCCCCGAGGATCCGCGTGAGTGCTTCGAATTCACGGCGCAGGCGTTCGATCTCGCCGACCGGCTGCAGACGCCGGTGTTCGTGATGACCGATCTCGACATCGGCATGAACACGCGTTTGTGCGAGCCGCTGAAGTGGGACGACGCGCGCGCCTACGACCGCGGCAAAGTGATGACGTATGAAGAACTCGAGGCCGGCAAGGACTTCGGCCGCTACCTCGACATCGACGGTGACGGCATCCCCTACCGCACCTTGCCCGGTACGCATCCCCGGCGCGGCGCCTACTCCACGCGCGGCACCACCAAAGACCGCTACGCGCGCTACAGCGAAGCCGGCCCCGACTACGTCGACAACATGCAGCGCCTGCTGCGCAAGCTTGAAACCGCGAAGACGCTCGTTCCCAAGCCGCTGCTGTACCCGGCGGAAAAGCCGGCGCGCTTCGGCGCGATTTTTTACGGCTCGACCAGCCCGGCGATGCAGGAAGCGCTCGACGTGCTGGCCGAACGCGGCATCTACATCAACGCGCTGCGCGTGCGCGGCTTCCCGTTCCAGGAAGAGATCGCCGACTTCGTCGCCGCTCATCCGTGGGTGTTCGTGGTCGAGCAGAACCGCGATGCGCAACTGAAGACCCTGCTTGTCAACGAAGCCAAAGTGAATCCGACGCGCCTGCTGTCGGTGCTGCACTACGACGGCACGCCGATCACCGCGCGCTTCATCGTTCAACAGATTTCCCAGCATGCCGCCGCGCGCATGGTGGTTCCTCTCAAGAAGGTGGTGTCGTGAGCGGATCGCTAAGCAAGCCGCGCAACGACACTATCCCCGCGAAAGCCGGGATCCAGTCACAAGGTTAAACCATGACTTACCTCGCCAAACCCAAACTGCATCATCCCGAGCTGCCGAAGAACAAAGTCGGCTACACCCGCCGCGACTACGAGGGCGCGGTGTCGACGCTGTGCGCCGGCTGCGGCCACGACTCAATCAGCGCTGCGGTCGTGCAGGCATGCTGGGAGCTCGATATCGAGCCGCACCGTGTCGCCAAACTCTCCGGCATCGGCTGCTCGTCGAAAACGCCGACCTATTTCCTCGGCAATTCGCACGCCTTCAACAGCGTGCACGGCCGCATGCCGTCGGTGCTGACCGGCGCCAATCTCGCCAATCGCGACCTGCTTTATATGGGCGTGTCAGGCGACGGCGATTCGGCATCGATCGGGCTCGGCCAGTTCGCGCACTGCATGCGGCGCGGCGTGAACATGGTTTACATCGTCGAGAACAACGGCGTCTACGGGCTTACCAAGGGCCAGTTCTCCGCGACCGCGGACAAGGGTTCTAAATCCAAACGCGGCGTGATCAACAACGACGAGCCGCTCGACATGATCGGGCTCGCGCTGCAGCTTGGCGCGACTTTCGTCGCGCGCAGCTTCTCTGGCGACAAGCAACAACTGGTGCCGCTCATCAAGGCGGCGATCGAGCACCGGGGTGCGGCCTTCATCGATGTCGTCAGCCCGTGCGTCGCGTTCAACAACCACGCCGGCTCGACCAAGAGCTACGACTACGTGCGCGAGCACAACGAGGCGGTGAACCGGCTCGACTTCATCACCGGCCGCGAGGAAATCACCGCCGACTATGCGCCGGGCGATGCGGTCGAGATCACGCAGCACGACGGCTCGGTGCTGCGGCTCCGCAAGCTCGCGCCGGACTACGATCCGACCGACCGCATCAAGGCGATGAACTACCTGCATGAACGCGCCGCAGCCGGCGAGGTCGTGACCGGATTGCTCTTCTTCAAATCCGATCCGTCCGACCTGCACGCGTACCTCAACACGCTCGAGAAGCCGCTCAACAAGCTCGGCGAGCGCGAGCTGTGCCCGGGCGCCGTGGCGCTTGAAAAGCTCAACGCCGCGCTCCGCTAGTGCCGTTCCAACTATTTACGGCAAACCTAACTGTCCTCGGCGGCCAGATCACCGCCGGCAAGCGACGCGCCTGCGTTGGGCGAAACAAGTTGGATCGGCATTAGCGGGACTTAAGCCTCCCCCGTAACGCGGGGACCGCTACGAGGCGTCCACGCAAACCGTGGCGCCGGAATCGAGCGCCTTGACGATGGCCTCGAACGCCGCCACGGTGTCGATCATCTGCGACTGCGGGATCGGGAACGGTGCGCGGCCCTCAATCGCGTCGGCAAACGCTTCCATTTCCATGAGCAACGTATCCACGGGCTCCAGCGAGAGCCGCTCCGGTTGCGCGCCGCTCTTGCGCAGCACCACTTCATGCTCGCCTATCGCCTCGGCCGAGCCGCGCGAGCCGAAGACGTGAACACGCCAGAAAACCGGCGTCGCGCGCACGGTGGCGATTGTTCCGCTCGCACCATTGGCAAACTCGAGAATCACCGCCGCCGTATCGAGTGGGGCGGGTGGCGGCTTGTGGACGAGCAGCTGCCCGCGCACACGACGCACCGGCCCGATGAGATTGATGAAGGCGTCGAGAATGTGAAGCCCGGCGCCGGTCATGCCCCCGCCCGGCGACTCGGCAGGGGAATCGCGCCAGGTGCCGCCGGCGTTATTGGAGTGTTCGTTGCTGAAGTGGCCCTCGATGTGCAGTATCTCGCCGAGCTCGCCCGAGGCAACGGCGCGCTTGAGTTCGCGCATCGACGGCCACAGTCGCCGGTTGTGCCCGACGCCGAGCACGACACCGGCGCTGCGGCAGGCCTCGATCATGCACACCGCATCGGATTTGTTGAGCGCGAGCGGCTTCTCGCAGAACACCTGCTTGCCGGCGCGCGCGCTCGCCTCGACCATCGGGCGATGCAGCGAATGCGGGGTAACGAGCACGACCGCCTGCACGGCGGGGTCTGCCAGCACTTCCGCAAGATCGGTGCACAGGGTGAAGCCGCGCTGCGCGGCGAAGTCGCGCAGCGCCGCCGGCGCCGTGTCGACACCCCGCACGAAGCGCACGCGCTTGCTTTTGCCCTGGATGGACTGCACGTGGCCCTTGCCCCACCTGCCCAGGCCCACGATAGCTGCATCGATCATCTCATCCTCACGCAAACGATAATCTCAGCGGCACACGTCACGCATCAAAGACGATAGACGCGTTTTGCCGTGTCATGGAAAACCGCGCGACGCTCCTGCCCGGACAAGCCGGAGGTGCATTCCCGCATCACGGCGATGGTGCGGTCGTACGTCGTCCACAGCTTCTCGATCGGGTAGTTGCTGCCGTAGAGGCAGCGCTCCGCCCCGAACATGGCGAGCGTCTCCTTCACCACGGGTTGCCACAGCTCGACCGAGCATTGGTGCTCGAACGTGCCGAGCCCGGAGAGCTTGACGCACACATTGCGGCAGTCCGCGAGCTTGCGCATGCCCTCGCGCCAGCGCGCCCAGCCATCCTGGCTGCGGTCCTCGAGCATGCCGGCGTGCAGCAGCACGAACGTGACGCCCGGAAAGTCCTTGGCGAGCTCCGCGGCGTCGGCCATCTGGCTCGCGAACACCTGCAGCTCGAAGACGAGGCTACGTTGCTCGATCTCGCGCAGCCCCGCGCGCCACGCGCGGTCATTCATCAAATCCGGCCGCGCGGCAAAACGGTAGAGCGGTTTTTCGTGCCAGTGCAGCTGCTGGCGTATTCCGCGCAGATTGGCGCAAGCCATCTCGCGGTCGAGCGTCGCCGCGACATCCGCCGCGGCGAGGTCCGCATAGCCGACGATGCCGTGCGGGAAACCGTGGGCATCGGCCACCGACTGCACCCACCGGACTTCATCCGCTTCACGCCCCGGCGCGACATTGATCTGGATGTAAACGGATTTGACCACGCCGTGGGGCGCGATCTCGCCGATCAATTCCTCGACGAGGTAATCACGCCGCAGCGGCGCGTAATCGCCGAAGATGCGCGGGACCTGCGGCCCGCTCAGCCAGGGGACTTCCTTGACGCGCCATATGTGGTGGTGAGCGTCGATGATGGGTTCGTTCATCGCAATTGTCCTGCGGCTCTCCGCTCCGTCACTGCGGTTCGATACCGGCATTCTTGATCAGCTTCGCCCATTTCACGTTATCGGTCTTGACGAACGCGCCGAATTTTTTCGCACCCATGGGGGCCGCTTCGAGGTTGATCGTCGTAAAGCGCGCCTGAACTTCAGGATTGGCAATCACTTTCAGCTCAACCTCCATAATTATCTTTCCGGAGTTTATCCATTGATCAAGTTGCGGGCAAACCGGATATTCGACGACCATTCAGGAAAAGAAAGCCCGCATAACTCAGGAAGGACTTAAAATATCCGGACATCATGCGTGAACTGGCGCCTGCGGTGTTGCAAACGGGCGCCTTCGGTTCCTATTGGAAAGGGGGGTCACCATGGATACACGCGATCTCTACGAACGGGGGCTCAAGCTGCGCAAGGAACTGTTCGGAGCCGAGACGGTCGAGAAGCGGATGCAGTCGCTCGGCGAGTTCGGCGCGCCGCTGCAGCAGATCATCAACGCCTATATCTACGGCGATGTCTGGAACCGCAGCGGGCTTACGCTCAAGCAGCGCAGCCTGGCAATGCTCGGGATTACCGCGGCGACCAACCACCCGAACGAATTTCGCGTGCATGTGCGGGGTGCGCTGACGAACGGCTGCACGCAGGAGGAAATCCGGGAAGTCCTGCTGCTCGTCGCCATGTATTGCGGTGTTCCGTCGGCCATCGACGCGCATCGCATCGCGCTGGAAGTGTTTAACGCCAGACCCGCCGGGCAGTAACCGGGGGACACCGACCGCGGCAGGCCGTGATGCTTGCAGCACGTGGCCGCACGCTGGCATGATGAGCATGGTGCAACAATGCTGGACTGGCTGGCCAACCTTTCGCAAAAACCCGATCACCCGATGCACAGCATCGAGGAGGCGGAGCGGTTGCTTTCCGGTCTGCCCGAGGACCCGCTCAAGGCGCTCGAGGAAATAACCTCGTGGCTGACCACCGTCACCAACGCTGCCGGATTCAGACTGGCAACACGCATCGGCATCGTCAAACTGGTCGACGAAACCGGACAACCCTTCGAACCCGAGCTAAACCGGCTCTACCTCGCCTCCCGCGCGCTGAAGGAATTCGAGCGCCAGCAGTTATGGCAGGCCGCGCTGCAATTCTGGGAGCGTCTCGCGCACGCCTATCGCCACTGCCTCGATGAAATCCAGCACGACCCCAGGCTGCTCCGCGCGCACCAGGACGAATTGCCGCTGCTGGTCGTACGCACCTTGCGCGCACTGGCCAACCAGGCCAAGGTGCTGCGCCTGCGCTACGTGCCGGTGCGCGAGCCGTTGTGGCTGGAGCTGTTCGCGCTTTACCGGCTGAGCGAGGACGCCCGATGCGACAATCAGCGGGTCATCGCCTATGCCGGCGAAACCTGGCCGACCACCGCACGGCAGCAGCTGCTGCGCGCCCTGATGCTCGACGCCGCGCGGCCGGATTCGATGTTGCCGCAGCAGACCGAGCTCGCGGCGCGCATTACCGCGCGCTATGCCGACGCGTTCCTGTTCAAGTCCGCGCCCGAAGCGGGATGCAACTGGTACGTCGATCTCTCTCAACCGCGCCCGCCGGAACACGTCACCGGCGCGGCGACGCTGGAAACTACGGCCCGCTTTTTCGGCGCCGGCGTTGCGATCGTCAAAATCAAAGAGGTCATCCGGCGCCTGTCCTCCGAATCCAGCGCCAAGGAACAGCGCTTCGGCGAGGAATATACGTCGCAGGAAAAGCTGGTGGTGTTGGGACGCCTCACGCGTTTCTGGGGCGAGCACCCGCCGCATCGCAGCGAACCGCGTCACAGCGTGAATGCCGAACTCGCCGTCGCCCATGGCTTCCCGGCCGCCTGCCTGCTGGTGCCACGCGCAGAATACCGCGGCTGGGCCGAAGTCATCCTCTCGATGGATGACAACCTCAAGGCAACGCTTGGCATCATCTCCGATCCGGCCAACGTCCCCCAGCAGGAAAAATGGCTCCAGCGCGATGCGAGCGCCCGGGGCCTCGGCGCGGAAATTCCGCGCACCAGCGAATCCCGCGCCAGGATCGGCACATTGTTCGCGCTGAAAAGCGAAAGCGAGCCCTGGTGCATGGGGGTGGCACGGCGGCTCTATCGCGACGGTGAAGACCACGCGCACGCCGGCATCGAAGTACTCGCGAAAAAGCCGGCGACGGTGTTGCTGCGCAGAGTCGGCCAGACCGGTATGCGCGTCGAAGACTGGACCAAATCATCCGCTGCTTCGGGCTACGATTACCTCAACGTGATCGTGCTCGGCGCGAACGTGAGCGCGGTCCGGCATGAATTGCTGCTTGCGCGGGGAGGTTTTGTCGCCGGCGTCATCTACGAGGCGATGATGGGCGACGGGAAGCAACACCTCAGGTTCGAGGAGTTGCTCGAGCAGGGCGAGGATTTCGACCGCGTGCGCTTCAGCTGGCTGACCGGCGACGCCGCCAAGTGACGGTCTAGCGCCTGACGCCGGGCGTTTCGATCGTCAACCCGTTCGCGCGCCACGCGAGATACAACTCGAGATCGACGTATTGCGGCGCGCCGTACGGCAGCATTTCGGCGCGCACGCCAGACAGGCAACTCCTGAATCGGCGGTGCAGCGAGCCCACCGTCTGCCATTCGAGACGGTAGGCCGGATAGGCGTTGCCGTGGCCCTGGCTGAGGGTCTCGGGACCGAGCTGCTTGCCCCAGTTTTCTGCGTGGCACTGCGCGCACGACAGGTTCAGCTGCCCGACGCGGCGGTAATACAAGGCGCGCCCGGCTTCAAAATTGTGGCGGTTCTGCCAATCGATGGTGACGTTGACCGGCATGCCGCGCGACTGGTGTGCGACATAAGCGGTGAGCGCGAGCAACTCTTCGGATTCGTAGCGCAGAGGCTCCGCCTGCTGGCGCCGCTCGCGGCATTGCATGATGCGGCCTTCAAGGTTGATCAGGCGCGCTGTGCCGGGATCGAGCAGCGGGTAGCGCGTTGCGATGCCTCGCATGCTGGCCTGCGCGTCGTGGTGGCAGCTCGCGCATGAATTACTTTCCTTGCCTGCCGCTTCCCGCCACAACTTCTCGCCGCGCACGATCCACAGCATGCCGGGATTGGCGAAATCGTCCTGCTGCAGCGCGCGAATGTCGGCACTGGCGAATTCGATTCCCGATTTGGACGGGACTGGACGCTGCGACTCCGCCGCAGATGCTGTCAAAGCAAAGACCAACAGCGAGGGAACCGCACATAAACGCAGATGCGCGCCGGTCAGGAAAACACGAAGGGCAAGGCAGAAAAAACCGTGCGCAAACCAGTCGCCAGTCACGGGCCACCCATTAGCTGACGACAGCGATGGAAGCACGCTCGCTGCCGCGCTCGCCCGCGTCGTCCACCCAGGAAAACTCGATTTCGCCGCTGGCTTCGGCAAGCGTATAGAACTGCAGGTAAGGATTGGCCGCGATGCCGGATCCCAGCTCGGCGCGAAAGATCTCCACGCCGTTGTAACGGCACGCCAGGCTATTGATGACATTCCTGGGAATCGGCTTGCCTGCAAGGTCGTAGCGGAAACCGGTTTCCATCGGATGCTGGATCGCAATGCGGATCTCGATCACCTCGCCGGATTTTGCCTCACGCGGCAGTTGCACTCGCGCAACCATGTCAGGACGCATCCAGACAGGCGGACTCCGTGACCTCCACCTCGGCGCTCCCCGACCAGAACGAGCCGTCCGAGAGCTGCGCGACCGCGAGCAGGCGCTGCGTGCCGTTCAGCCGCACGCGCGTAACCACCTCGGCCCGACCCGCCTTCGGGCCCAGATGAAACGTCGCCATAACGGGGCGCGGATTCTTTTCAGAAAGCAGCGTGATGCTGCGCACGTGGTCGGCGGCGGTCATCGGACTTTGCACGCTCACTTTGAGCGGCACCGAGTGGCCGTTGTCGGCAAGCCGCGGCGTGTCGATCGTCACTCGCCCGGCCTTGACTGGCGCACCGCCAGTGACCTGCAGGATGAGCGGCGCGAACGGATCGGGCTGGGCGCGCGCCGCGCGAACCGGTAGCAGCGGCATCGCGGCAAGGCCGGCCAGCACCGAGATGAAACGGCGGCGCGCGGGAGCATCCATCAGCGCAGGGTGAGCAGGTAAGCGACGGTGTCCTCGACCTGCTGCGCAGTCAATACCGGCTTGCCGCGCCAGCCTTCGGCCACCTGGTTGAGCCCGTCTATGCGGTAATAGGCCGGCATGATGGTGTCCCGGTTCAAGCGCATGGAATCGACGACGCGCAGCCGCAGCTGGCCCGGGCTAAGCCGCGCTCCGACGCCGGCTAATGAGGACGAAAGGTTGCCCATGAAGCGCGCGCCGGCTGCGGGCACGGCATGGCACAGCAGGCAATTGCCGTCGCGTCCCAGCACGACGTCTCGACCGCGCGCCGCATCACCTGGCAACGGCGCGAGCGGTTTGTGGATTGCGTCGTCCTCCACGCGGTACGGCGCCAATGCCTCCGGTGCCGCGGTGGCACAGCCCGCCACCGCGCCGAGCACCGCAAACCAGCCGCGCAAATGCATGTTGCCGTCAGTCTCCTTGCGTTTTAGACGACGGTGAGGCCATGGTTCTTGACCGGCAGGTTGCGCACCGGCTTGCCGGTCGCAGCAGCGATGGCGTTGAGGACCGCCGGCGCCGTCACGCAGATCGTCGGTTCGCCCACACCGCCCCAGAAGTCGTATGTCGGTACGATCACCGTTTCGACCTTCGGCATTGCTGCCAGCCGCAGGATCCGGTATTTGTTGAAATTCAGCTCGGCGATGCGCCCTTTCTCGACCGTACATTCGCCGTAGAACGTCGCGCTCAGACCATAGGCCACCGAGCCTTCGACCTGGGCGGCGATCTGGTCGGGATTGACCGCATGGCCGCAATTGAGCGCGAGCACCATGCGATGAACCTTGACCTCGCCCCTGCTGCTCACTGAGACCTCGGCGACGGCCGCCGAGTAGCTGGCATACCCCATGAATTGCGCGATCCCCCGATACACTCCGGCGGGCAGCGGTTTGCCCCAATTGCCCTTCTCCGCCGCCGCGTTCAGCACGCCGAGATGCTTCGGGTGATTCTGCATGAGGGCGCGGCGAAATTCGAGCGGGTCCTTGCCGGCCGCCCGCGCCACCTCGTCCATGAAGCATTCCAGGTACACGCTATTCTGGTTGGTGTTCACACCCCGCCAGGGGCCGACCGGCACGTGCGTATTGCGCATCGCGTACTCGGTACGCAGGTTCGGCACGCTATAGCCGATCTGCGCGTCCCCTGGCTGCTTCCAGAGGCCCTGGAGTTGTCTGACATCCTTGCCGTCTTTGATCGCCGCCGGATTCGCGAACGCGTTGATCGACTGCCCGGACACACGAATGTGCAATCCGACCAGATTGCCGCTTTGATCGACGCCCGCGGCGAGCTTGCATTGCGAAATCGGCCGGTAAAAGTCGTGCGCCTGGTCTTCCTCGCGGCTCCAGATCAGCTTGACCGGGGTGCTCGGAAACTGCTTGGCGATGGCGACGGCCTGGCGCACGAAATCCTGGGTGCCGCCGCGCCGGCCGAAACCGCCGCCGGGATCGTAGTTATAGGCTTCGCATTGCGCCAGCGGCAGCCCGGATGAAGTGGACAAGGCGGCCAGCGAGGCCTCCGCGTTCTGGCTCGGCATCCACACCTCGGCCCGGTCCGCCGTGATCCTGACCGTGCAGTTCATGGGTTCCATCGTCGCGTGGGACAGGAATGGTGTGCTGTAGACCGCTTCAACTTTTTTCGCAGCGCCCTCGATCGCCTTGAGCGCGTCACCCTCGTTTATGTCTGCGAACGCGTCGTTCGCCGTCAGGCCCTCCTTGAGGTGCGCCGCGATTGTTGCGCTGGACACGGACGCATTGGGACCCTCATCCCAGACGATGGGAAGCACGTCGAGCGCCGCCTTGGCCCGCCACCATCTATCGGCGACGACAGCGACAGCCGAGTCGTTCACTTTAACAACTCCGCGCACACCCGGCCGCCCTGATACTTTGGCCTCGTCGTAACTCACGAGCTTGCCGCCGAACACCGGGCAATCCTTGATCGCGGCGTACAACATGCCCGGCAGCTTGAGGTCGATCGAATATATCTTCTGACCATTCAGCTTGTCGGCCGTGTCCAGGCGCTTCATGGGCTTGCCGGCCACCTTCCAATCTTGCGGATTTTTGAGCTTGATGCTCTTGGGATCCGGCGGGGTCAATTTGGATGCCGCTGCCGCGACCTTGCCGTAGCTTGTCGAGCGCCCGGAGGCCGCGTGCGTAATGATGCCGTTGGCCACGGTGACTTCGCTGACGGGCACCTTCCACTCGTCAGCCGCCGCCTGCATGAGCATCATGCGCGCGGCAGCGCCCCCGCGACGGACATAGTCGTGCGAGCCGCGGATACCGCGGCTGCCGCCGGTCGCCATATCGCCCCAAATGCGCTTGCGGGCGAGGTTCTGCCCGGGAGTAACAGGCGCGAGAACCACCTTCCTCCAATCGCACTCGAGCTCCTCGGCGACGAGCTGGGCGAGGCCGGTGTGCGTGCCCTGTCCCATCTCCGTGCGGGCGATGCGGATCATGCAGGTGTCGTCGGGCTTGATGACGACCCACGCAGTGACTTCGGGGCCAGCGGCAGCGCTTTGCGCCGCAGCCGGTGCAACACCGAACGGAAGATTGAATCCAAGCGCCAGCCCGCCGCCTGCCGCGGCGGAGCCGACGATGAACTTGCGGCGCGAAATGTTCGTGGCTTTGCCGGAGTTGGTCTTGTTCATGATGAATCTCCTCAGTGAACTTCCTCACGCTCTGGCTTGCTGCCATCGGTGGGAGCGACAGGACTCTTGGCCGCGCCAGCCGGCATGTGAATAATGGAGCCGCTCCCGCCCGCGCCCGTGCCAGCCGCCATGTGCACAGCCGCCCGAATGCGCTGATAGGTGCCGCAGCGGCAGATATTGGTCATCGCCTTGTCGATGTCCTTGTCGGTGGGCTTTGGTACCTTGATGAGCAGCGCCACGGCTGCCATGATCTGCCCGGACTGGCAATAACCGCACTGGGGCACATCGAGCGCAGCCCACGCCTTCTGCACCGGATGCGAACTGTCGGGCGACAGGCCCTCGATAGTGACTATCCTGTCAGTGGGTTTCACGGCGCTGACGTGAACGGAGCAGGATCGCCGCACCTCGCCGTTGATGTGCACCGAGCATGCGCCACACTCTTCAATGCCACAGCCGTATTTCGTTCCAGTCAGTCCGACCTGCTCGCGAATGACCCACAGCAGCGGCGTCTCGGGTTCGACGTCGACCTGTAGCGGCTTCCCGTTGATGTTGAGTTGTATCATGTGTCCCCTCCAGCGTTGATTCGTGATAAACACCGACCCCTCGCGCATGGCTACAGCGCAAGTCTGATAGTCTCCTCGGATTTCTGCTCTGCGCCCGGGTAACGCGGGCTCGCGATGCGATTGCAGTGGCGGGCAGAACTATTTTCTGGGTAAACAACCCTGTACATCAGATTATTCCAGGTCTCGTACTGGGTCAAGTCGTGACGGGCAATCATGCCAGCAGTATTGTGTGGCACGAAAAAACGCCCGCCTATGGTTACGGCACCGGCACCGCATTCATGCGGGAGAAGATGAGCTCGGTGCGTTTCTGCAGATACGGCGTCTCGCTGCCGGGGCTGTAGCGGCGCGGACTCGGCACCATAGCCGCAAGCTGTGCCGCCTGTTCCGCCGACAGATCCGCCGCCGCGATGCCGAAATGATGGTGGGCCGCGGCCTCGGCGCCGAACACGCCGTTGCCCCACTCGATCACGTTGAGATAAATCTCGAGAATTCGGCGTTTGGTCATGATGGCTTCGAGCATCACCGTGATCACCGCTTCCTGCGCCTTGCGCCACCAGGTGCGCTCGCCTGACAGGAACAGGTTCTTGGCGAGCTGCTGGCTGATGGTCGAGGCGCCCGCGACGATCTTGCCCTTCTTCAGGTTCTTTTCGTACGCCCTGGCGATGCTGTCCCAGTCGAAACCTTCGTGATCAAGAAACTTGGCGTCCTCGGCCGCGATGATCGCGCGTTTGAGATTCACCGAAATCTGGTTATACGGGACCCATTGCCGCTGCAGTGTCGCCCGCGGGTTCTTCTCGCGGAGCCGCTCGAGGCGCGTATCCATGAACGCGGTCGACTCCGGATTGTGATCAACCCAGTACCAAAGGTGGATAACGAACCAGAATTGCACCAGCGCAAGCGCGATCAGCGCCAGCAGCACGCCATACATCGTCCAGCGCCAAGGCAATTTCAGCATGGGTAAATCGTAAATAGTGAATCGTAAATCGTGAGAAGCGGGCGAACACCCGCCTTACCATTTACGATTCACGATTCACTATTCACGCCTTTCAGCAGCGCGATCACGGGCGCAGTCTGCGGCCGCACGCCGCGCCAGATAAAAAACGATTCCGCCGCCTGCTCGACCAGCATGCCCATGCCGTCAGAAATTTTTGTGCCACATCCCGCCGCAAACTTCATAAACGGCGTGCGTTTACCGTAGACCATGTCGTAAGCAAGCGCGCCCGGATCAAAAATTCCGGATGGCACCGAAGGCATCTCATCGTTCAAGCCCGCCGAGGTGGCATTGATCACGATATCAAACTTGAAATTCTGTAATTCGGGATACGGTCTGGCTGAAATACCCCTGGCCGAGAAGCTCTGCAGTTTCTCAAAATGCCCGACCAGGGCAATTGCTTTCCGAATCGTGCGATTTGCCACGACCAGCTGTTCCGGGTGTTCGCGCATTAACGGCTCGATCACGCCGTATGTCGCGCCGCCGGCCCCCAGCAAAAGCACTCGTTTGCCCTTGATCGCGCATTGCAGGTTGCCCCGGATGTCCTGCACCAGGCCGACGCCGTCCGTGTTGTACCCGGTGATTTTTCCGTTTCGGAAATCGATGGTGTTCACCGCGCCAGCGTCGAGCGCATAACCGGCATGCGCTGCGGCCAGCTTCCATGCTTCGTGCTTGAACGGCAGCGTCACGTTGACGCCCTTGCCGCCGCGAGAACGAAAATCCGCAATGCACGCGGCAAAACCGTCGAGCGGCGCGAGCAATCTCACGTAATCGAGGTCCTGCCCGGTCTGGCGTGCAAATTCGGCGTGAATTTGCGGCGAAACGCTGTGGGCAACGGGATTGCCCACCACGGCATAGTGGTCGGTCATTTGTTAAGTTTCTAGTTGCGGGTTTCGGGTTTAAAATTGTTATCTTAGTTGAAGGCCGACTTACAACTCGAAACCCTAAACACGCAACTCGAAACCAGCTTTACTCTGTAAACAACTGGTCGGAACGCGTGAAAGTCCAGGTGCGGGTGATGCTGAGGATGTCGGTGTCTTTGGAGATGTCGGGAGGGAACGCCGCATAGGGTGCGGCCAGTTGCACGATGCGCCGTGCTGCTTCGTCGAGTATCTTCTGCCCGGACGAACGGTTGACCTCGACGTTTTCGACCGTGCCGTCGGCCTTGATTGATACCGTAATCTTCAGGCTGCCATAAATCTTCTGATCGCGCGCGGCTTGCGGATAATTGAGCGTGCCGATACGCTCGACCTTCAGGCGCCAGTCCTCTTCGTAGCGCGCGAAGCGGTATTCCTGCATGCGCCCGCCGATAAAACGCCGGCGCGGCCGTTTATTGTAGTCGTCCAGGTTTTTACCAATCTGCGCTTCAAGCCGCGCGATCTCGAGGCTTTTGCTCATGATGTCGGCGGCATTTGGCCCGACTTTGGTCTCGGTCTGCGGCTGCGGCTGGGTGGCGGCCGGCTCGATCTGGGTCTGCGACTTGAGTTGCGTCATCAGTTTTTTCGCGTCCTGCTCGAGCTGCTGGACACGCCGTGATTGCATTGTCAGCTCACGGGTCCGCTTGTCGTCACGCGTAACCGGCAGGGGGCTGGTGGCGCGGCGGTCGAGGTCGGTGTTGCCGCCCCCGTCTAGATTGTGCTGCGCAAGCGCATCGGCATGGAGCGGCCGGCGCGACGATTTGGCGTTGACCAGCACCACTTCGAGCGGCGGTGCGACGCTGTCGAGCCTGGACAGATCGGGCGGCCGGATGGTGACTCCGAACAGCACGATCGCGTGCAACACGAACGACGCCAGCACCGCGTACTGGAAGCGCGACATATCATCCATCGCCAGCAGCTTGCGCTGCAGCGCAGAAAATTTATCCGCCAGCGGCAGGTTATCCAGTGGGATCAAGTTTCTCCCCAACGGCAGCGATCTTGTTGAGCTGGTCAGGCTCATGGCGATATATTGTACGCAACAATATGGACAGTATATACAAATACCTTATTTCACAGATATTTGCAACATATTTCTAAAGTTATCTAAGAGGTTCACTCCCGGTGCTCATTGAGTGAGGGGGCGCTCACCATGGCTTCGAAATCACCATGTACGGTGAGTTCCCACGGATCGAGGCGCGACAGCGCGATGCGCACCTGGTCGCCGGCCGCTGCGTCGCGCAGCGACGGCACGCGTAGCACCAGCGGCAGGCGATTGAGCCGGACCAGATTGTCACGGATCACCGTCGCGTCGAGCGCCCGCACATTTTCCTGCTCGATCCAGCGCAGGCACCAGTAGCGCTCCATATTGCGCTGAAACCCGGCATAGGCGTCGTAGGCGAGCTCGAAATCGCGCAGCGCAACGAGCAGCGCTTCGTCCCCCGGCTGGTACGGTCCTGGCTCTCCCGCCAGCAGCGCGAGGACCTGGCGCTGGTTGATCAGATCGACGTAACGCCGCAGCGGCGAGCTCGCCCACGCGTATTGCGCGACGCCAAGTCCGTCGTGCGCCGCCGCCACAGTGGTCATGCGCGCCATGCCGTTGGCCTGCGCGCGATAGATGGCGGCATAACCGGCCTCGCTCAGCTGCCGCCCCCACTCGGCGTTGACGAAGATCATCAGCTCCGACACCACCTTGTCGACCGGCGTGCCGCGCTGGCGCTCGACGATGCGCACACGCCCCCCGTCGACGTAAAAATTGTATTCCGTGCGCTGCCCGCCCTCCTGATCCGCCTTGCCGCGCGCGGTCTCCAGCTGCTGCGCGAACTGCCACAGCCGCATGAGCTCGGCGCCATGCTCGTGCGCGATTTCGCCCGCCGCGAGCGTATCGGCGTTGAATACTTCGTCGAGCTCGGCGTGGCGCAGGTTGGCGGCGATGGGCACGCGCTCGCAGCGGCTCGCCGTGCCGACTATGGCGCCGTAGCCGCCGACTTCAGCGTAAAACGACAGCGCGGGACGCTCGCCGCCGGCAGCGAGCGTGAATGCCGCGATCGCCGCCTCGGGCAGCATGGTGATTTTCTGGCCCGGAAAATAGACGGTGGAAAGCCGCGCGCGCGCGACCGCATCGATCGGCGAGCCGGGCGCAATTCCGAGCGCCGGCGCGGCGATATGAATGCCGATCTGCGTGTTGCCGTTGGGGAGCTGCGTCACCGAGAACGCGTCGTCGATTTCGGTCGTCGTCGCGTCGTCGATGCTGAACGCCTGAACGTCGGCACGCGGCAAGCCGGCGGGCGCGGCGACTGCTGGCAGCTCGCCGAAGCCGGTGCCTTGCGGAAAATACTCGAACAGGAAACGGTTGAGGTGATAATCGTGCGCCGAGGCGAGCGCGCCGCATTTCGCGAACAGGCGTGCCGGTGTGAGTTTCAGTTGCTCGCATGCGGCGTCGAGCGCTTTCCACTCGATCGTGTTCTTGTCGGGAGCATAAAGCAGCAACGATGCGATCGGCCGGAACTCGTCCGGCAAACGGCTGGCGGCGAGCTCGTCGACGTAACGCTGCTTCTGCTCGGCCTGCAGCCGCTTTTTCTCGACGCTCGCGAGCGCCGCCTTGAGCGCATCGGCCGGCGCCGCCTTGTAGCGTCCCTTGCCCTTCTTGTAGAAATACATCGGCGCACTGTGCAGCTTGAGCAATAGCCCCGCGGATTCGAGCGCGTCTGGAGCATGGCCGAAATATTCTTTGCCCAAGGCGTCGAACGAAAACTCGCCGGGACCGCAGCACTGCCACAGGAAATCGATGTCTACGGCGTCAGCGACGCGCTGCGCTGCATCCATGAATGCAGCGAGCGCCGGCCGTTCGAAACGCAGCAGCACGGCAGAAGCTTTGATCTTGCTGCGCTTCCCGTGCGGCGCTTCGACCTGCAGCGAGGTGTCGTTGTCGGCAAGAACAGCCCCCATCCTGAAGCTTCCCTCCTCTTCGTAGAAAACGTTCATTTATGCTTGATGCGGCCGCGAGCGCGACCGCGGATCACTTGCGCGACTCAACGGCAAGACGCACGGCAAGCCCGGCAAGCACCAAGCCCATAAACCAGCGCTGCAATTTCAACCACAGCGGCCGCGTGCTTAGCCAACGCGCCATCATGCCCGCCGCAAGCACGTAGAGCACCAAATCGACCACGGCGCAAATCACGATCTGAATTGAGCCCAGCGCGATGCATTGCGCCAGCACCGGGCCACGCGCAGCGTCGACAAATTGCGGCAGCAGCGCAAGGTAGAACATCGCAACCTTGGGATTGAGCAGGCTCGTGACCAGCGCCATCCGGAAAAGATCGGCGCCGGGCGCGGGCGTCAAAGATGCTGTTTCGATGGCAGTCGCGCCGCCCGGCTTGACCGCGTTCCACGCCAGCCACAGCAAATAAGCCGCGCCGGCATATTTTATGAATTCGAACGCGAATGGAACCGCGAAGAGCAATGCGCTCAATCCGAACGCGGCCGCCAGCATGTGCGCGGCCAACCCGAGCGTCGTCCCCGCGAGGGAAACCGCGCCGGCGTGGCGGCCCTGGCAAATCGTGCGTGACATCAGATAAGCCATGTTGGGTCCGGGCGTCAGCGCCAGTATCAGCGACGCGAAAGCGAACAAGGCAAGCTCGTGAACCGGGATCATCCTGAACCTGATATGGGGCGAGGAAATGCGATTATACGGGAGCGGGCCGGTCAGCTCCGGATCCCGCAAAACTCCAGCGCGGTCTCGATATGATCGGCGAAATCGCTGAAGCCGTGGTCGCCGCCCTCGATTACGAGTTGGCGCGCGCCGCGATACTTCTCAACCGCGTGGCGGTAATCGAGCACTTCGTCGCCGGTTTCGACCATCAGCAAGTAGCGCCCGGGAGTGATCGAATCAACTTCGAGCGCGCGCAACTCGGCGATGTGCTGCGCGGTGAAATCGTAATCTTCGCCGGTGTGGAAATTTTTCTGCCGTCCGACGCACCCGGCAAGTAATTCATACGGCCGCACCGCGGGATTGACCAGCACCGCGCGCACGCCATGCGTTTCGGCGAGCCGGGTCGCATAATAACCGCCGAGCGAGCTGCCGATCAGGGACGCATCAGGATCCCTGCGCACCAATCCCTCAAGCAACTTCACTGCAGCGGCAGGCGAATGCGGCAACGGCGGCGCGATAAAATCCGTGCCATGTCCGCGGCGCTCCAGCTCGCGCTGAAGCACGCCGGCCTTGGACGACGCCGGCGAGCTGTTAAAGCCGTGGATGTAGACGATCACTGCACGGGAACGCGACGTGCGATCTCGAGCAGCATGGTGTCGCCGTTGCGCGCCGCGATCAGCGACACGCCAAGCGGACAGCCGTAGAGTTTCTCGAGCGGCAGATTGATCTGCGGCAGGCGCGCGAGCCCGGCGATGCACAGCAGGCTCATCGCGCGCGCGCGGAAATCGTCGATTTCCGCGAGCGGGGTATTCAGTCGCGGCGCGATTCCCGTCAACGTCGGCAGCACGAGCACTGCGTCGTCCGCGAGCAACTCGTACATGCGGCGCGCAATGTCTTCGCGTTCGGCCTTGAGCGGTTCCGCATCCTTGGCCTGAACCGTCGCCGCCCATAGCATGCGCTCACGCACGCCAGGCCCGAGGTCGGGTTTGACGCGCGTTACCCACTCGCCGTGCTGAGCCCATACTTCGGCGCCCTGCAGCGTCCGGAAGACCTGATACCACTGTGGCAGCCCTTCACTCGCCACCGTCACCGTGTGCGCTTTGCCGAGCACTGCCGTCACCCGTTCGAGCGCCGGTTGCAAAGCCTTCGTCACCTCGTCACCGGCGAGCGCGAAGGCATCCTGCGCTAGCAGCAGGCGCGATGGCTTGGGCGCCGGCAGCTCGTCTCTCAACAGTACGCGCCCGACCTGCTCCATGAGTCCGGCGTCGCGCGCGAACCATCCCGCGGTGTCGAAACTGCGCGCGAGTGGACACGCGCCGTCGAGCGGAATCCGTCCATGCGTCGGCCGCATGCCGTAAATGCCGCAGAAACTTGCCGGCGCGCGCACCGAACCGCCGGTGTCGGAACCGAGCGCGAAATTGACCAGCTTCGCCGCGACCGCCGCCGCCGAGCCACTCGACGAGCCGCCCGGAATGCGGCCCGGTGCGTTGACGTTGATCGGCGTGCCGTAATGCGCGTTTTCCCCGTTGAGACTGTAAGTCATCTCGTCAGTGTGCGTCCTGCCGACCATGTGCGCGCCGGCGTCGAGCAGGCGCCGCACGGCAGGCGCCGTTGCAGTCGCTGCGTCGTGCGTCGCGAGCCATTCGGGGCTGCCGAAGCCAGTATGATTGCCGGCGATGTCGTAGATGTCCTTGGCGCCGAACGTGTAGCCGGCGAGCGGTCCGCGCGCTGAACCGGCGCATTCAACGTGGGTGTGACGGCAGAATGCGCCGACGGTATCGCGCTCGAGAATGCTGGTCATACGGCGGATTTTACCGCGTTAAATGGCGCGCTCGAAGCGGAATTCGATCCGCGCAGCGACGGTTCCGCGGCCGGCTTCTAGCTTTGCCGCAGGCGCGCGAGAAGTTTTTCGTGTATGCCGCCGAACCCGCCGTTGCTCATGACCAGCACATGATCGCCGGTTTTTGCGGCGGCGGCGATTGCGGCGACGAGCTGCGGAATGTCGTGGTGGACTTCGGCCCTGGTGCCGAGCGGCGCCAGCGTGGCGGCCGGGTCCCATCCCAACCCCGCGCCATAGCAGAACACGCGGTCGGCAGCGGCGAGGCTCGCCGCGAACTCGTCTTTCATCACGCCGAGTTTCATGGTGTTCGAACGCGGCTCGAGTACCGCGAGTATGCGCGCGCCGTTGACTTTGGCGCGCAATCCGGCAAGCGTGGCGCGGATCGCGGTCGGGTGGTGCGCGAAATCGTCGTAAACGGTAATGCCCTTGGCCTTGCCGCGCACTTCGAGCCGGCGCTTCACGTTCCTGAATTCGGCGAGACACCCGATTGCGTCGGCAACGGGAACGCCGGCATGGCGTGCGGCAGCAATTGCGGCGAGCGCGTTCAATCGATTGTGCTCGCCGAGCAGATCCCATTTTACTTCGCCTTGAGGCTTGCCGTTGAAGCTCACCGCGAAACGGCCGTCGCTGGATTGCGGGCCCGCCTGCCAGCCGTCGGCGGCGGCGAAACGCTCGACCGGTGTCCAGCAACCGCGATCGAGCACGCGCTTGACCGCCGCATCACCACCGTTGGCGACGATCAGGCCATTGCCGGGCAGCGTGCGCACCAGATGGTGAAACTGGGTCTCGATAGCAGCGAGGTCGGGAAAGATGTCGGCGTGATCTAATTCGAGATTGTTGAGGATCGTGGTGCGCGGAGAGTAGTGCACGAATTTCGAGCGCTTGTCGAAGAACGCGGTGTCGTATTCGTCGGCTTCGATCACGAAGAACGGCGCGTCGCCGGCGCGCGCCGAGACGCCGAAGTTCTCCGGCACGCCGCCAATCAGAAAGCCCGGCTTCAAACCCGCCTGTTCGAGCATCCACGCGAGCATCGCCGCCGTCGTGGTCTTGCCGTGCGTGCCGGCGGCCGCGAGCACCCATCGGCCGCGCAGCACATTTTCCGCAAGCCATTGCGGACCGGATATATACGGCAGCCCGCGGTTGAGGATTTCCTCCATCAGCGCGTTGCCGCGCGAGACGACGTTGCCGATCACGAACACATCGGGCTTCAGGCTTGTTTGATCGGCGCCGAAGCCTTCGATCAGCCGGATGCCCTGCGCCTCGAGCTGCGCGCTCATCGGTGGATATACGTTGGCATCGCAGCCGGTCACGGTATGGCCGGCGGCATCCGCAATCGCCGCTATGCCGCCCATGAAAGTGCCGCAGATGCCGAGGATGTGGATATGCATCGGGAATCAGCAACTCATCAGGGCAGCGGGATTTCCGGCAGCGACGCCGAGCGCGTACCCGCGAGCGGCCGGTTGTCGGCCGCATGGTAAGTGAATATCAGCGAGAATTTGGTGTCCGCGGTCTGGTTGTGCCCCGCCGCGTGGAACAGCCGGCAGTGGAAAAACAGCACGTCGCCCGCCTCGAGTTCGACGCGGCGCTGGGTGCGGATCAACGGCTTGTTACGCTCAACGTCGGGGCGCAGGAACGATGCTTCGTCGAGCTGCCCGGCTTTGAATTCCATGGTGTGCGTGCCCGGCAGCACCAGCAGGCAGCCGTTTTCGAAGTATTCGCGCCCGAGCGCGAGCCACACCGAAATCAGCTCCGGGCGCTCGAACGACCAATAACGTATGTCTTGATGCCAGCTGGTGATGCTGCTGTAGCTGGGGCTCTTGGTCATCACGCAGTTGTGATGCGCCTGTGACAGCCCGATGCGCGGGCAGATCAGTTGTTTGAGGCGCGCCGCGATCGTGGGCTGTATCGCCCAGCGCGCGATCGCCGGATCGCGCGCATAAGCCTGCAGCAGCCGGCGCACGGTTTTCCCGCCCGGCGCATCGCGCGATATCGGCGCGCCCGGATATTGGGTGTCGGCCTCGTACTCGACCGGCGCCTTCACCGCATCCAGGTGCCGCTGCGCCACCGCCTTGAGCGCCGCGCATTCAGCGCGGTCGGCGAAACCGCGCGCGACGACATAACCGTCGCTTTCGAACTGCGCGAGCTCCGCTGCCGAGAATGAATCGTTGACACGGGTAGTCAAGGAACCTCCGTTACCGCCGTCTCACCCAAGGTGTGATTTTAACGCGCCGGCCGCGGATCTCATCCTGTCGTGTCGCGCCACCCGGGCCCGGCGCTACACGGCGACGCTTTGCGCTTCGTTCGCGGCGGTCGCCAGCGCATTGTCGTAGGCGAGATACGGCGCGAGCCAGCGTTCGGCGTCCGCCACCGGCATATCCTTGCGCCGCGCGTAGTCCTCGACCTGATCGCGAGCGATCTTGCCGACCGCAAAATACTGCGCCTCGGGGTGCGACAGGTAGAAGCCGCTCACCGACGACGCCGGATACATCGCATAGCTTTCGGTCAAGGTGATGCCGACTTCGGGTGCGCGCAACAGCTCGAACAGCGCGCCTTTCTCGGTGTGCTCGGGGCACGCCGGATAGCCGGGTGCGGGACGGATGCCGCGGTATTTCTCGGCGATCAGCGCTGCGTTGTCGAGATCCTCACCTTTGGCATAACCCCAGAACTCCTTGCGTACGCGTTTGTGCAGTAACTCGGTAAAGGCTTCGGCAAGCCGATCAGCGAGCGCTTTCAGCATGATAGCGTTGTAGTCGTCGTGCTTGTCCTCGAACGCCTTGACGCGCTTCTCGATGCCAATGCCGGCGGTGACCGCGAACGCGCCGATGTAATCCCTGATTCCCGCGCCTGTCGGCGCAACAAAGTCGCCGAGGCACAGGTTGGGCCGTCCCGCGGGCTTCACGTTCTGCTGACGCAGGTTGTGCCATGTCATCAGCACGCGTTTGCGCTTCTCGTCGGCATAAATTTCGATGTCGTCGCCATCGTTCACGCTGTTGGCCGGGAAAATGCCGAACACGGCGTTGGCAGTCAACCACTTGCCGTCGATGATTTTCTTCAGCATGGCCTTGCCGTCGGCGAGCACCTTGCGCGCCTCCACGCCGACGATCTCGTCGTCGAGGATTTTCGGGTACGCGCCCGCGAGCTCCCACGTCTGGAAGAACGGCCCCCAGTCGATGTACTCGGCGATTTCGGCAAGGTTGTAATTTTTTAATTGCTTCAGGCCGAGAAACGACGGCACCGGCGGCGCGTAGGCGCTCCAATCGGTTTTAAGTCCATGCTTGCGCGCGTCAGTGAGCTTGTGCAGCGGTCCCGGGCCTTGCTTGTTTTCGTGCTGCGTCCTGATGCGCGCATACTCAGCGCGCACGTCGGCGAGATACTTGTCCCTCAGTTCATCCGACAGTAAATTGCTGCACACGCTCACGCTGCGCGACGCATCGGGCACCCAGATCACGGGGCCGTGATAGCCGGGCGCGATCTTGACGACCGTGTGCGTGCGCGAGGTCGTAGCGCCCCCGATCAGCAGCGGAATTTCGAAGCCTTCGCGCTCCATCTCGCGTGCGTTGTGCGCCATTTCCTCGAGCGACGGCGTAATCAGTCCCGACAAGCCGATGATGTCGCATTTCTCGTCGCGCGCGACCTGCGAAATCTTCTGCCATGGCACCATCACGCCGAGATTGATGACTTCGTAGTTGTTGCACTGAAGCACCACGCCGACGATGTTCTTGCCGATGTCGTGCACGTCCCCCTTGACGGTCGCGAGCACGATCTTGCCCTTGGGCCTCAAGTCGCCCGACTTTGCTTTCTCGGCCTCGATATACGGCACCAGGTGCGCAACCGCCTGTTTCATCACGCGTGCCGATTTCACGACCTGCGGCAGAAACATCTTGCCGGAGCCGAACAGGTCGCCGACCACGTTCATGCCGTCCATCAATGGCCCCTCGATCACCTGGATCGGGCGGTCGAATTTGAGACGCGCTTCCTCGGTGTCCTCGATGATGAAATCGGTGATGCCTTTCACCAGCGCGTGGGTCAGGCGCGCTTCGACCGCGCCTTTGCGCCACTCGAGGTCCTCGACCTGCGACTTGCCGCCGCCTTTCACCGTATTGGCAAACCTGACCATGCGCTCGGCGGCGTCCGGCCGGCGGTTGAAGATGATGTCTTCGACGTGGTCAAGAAGGTCCCGGGGAATCTCGTCGTACACGCCGATCTGGCCGGCGTTGACGATCGCCATCGTGAGGCCGGCCTTGATCGCGTGATACAGGAACGCGGTGTGGATCGCCGCGCGCACCGGGTCGTTGCCGCGGAACGAGAACGATATGTTCGACAGTCCGCCACTCACCTTCGCGTACGGCAGCGTATGCCTGATGATGCGCGTCGCCTCGATGAAATCCTTGCCGTAATCGCAGTGCTCTTCGATGCCCGTCGCGATCGCGAAAATATTCGGATCGAGAATGATGTCTTCCGGCGGGAAACCGACTTCATCGATCAGAATGTGATAGGCCCGCTTGCTGATTTCCACCCGGCGCTCGAGCGTGTCGGCCTGGCCCTTGTCGTCGAACGCCATCACCACGACCGCTGCGCCGTAGCGGCGTGCCAGCTTCGCCTGGCGCACGAACTCGTCCCGGCCTTCTTTCATGCTGATCGAATTCACCACGCACTTGCCCTGCACGCACTTCAAGCCGGCCTCGATGACTTCCCACTTCGACGAATCGATCATTACCGGCACGCGCGAAATATCGGGCTCGGACGCGATCAGGTTCAGGAAAGTCGTCATCGCGGCCTTCGAGTCGAGCATCGCCTCATCCATGTTGATGTCGATCATCTGCGCGCCGCTCTCGACCTGCTGGCGCGCGACCGCCAGCGCCTCGGCGTAATTGCCGGCGAGTATCAGGCGCGCGAACGCTTTCGAGCCGGTGACGTTGGTGCGCTCGCCGACGTTGACGAACAGCGAGTCGTCGCCGATGTTGAGCGGCTCGAGGCCGGACAGCCGCGTGCGCTTCTCGATTACGGGCACGACGCGCGGCGGAATATCGCGTACGGCCTCGGCAATCGCCTTGATATGCGCGGGTGTCGTGCCGCAGCAGCCGCCGACGATGTTGACGAAACCGCTTTGCGCGAATTCCTTCAATAGCCCCGCAGTGTAGTCCGGCGTTTCGTCATAACCGGTTTCGGCGAGCGGATTCGGCAGCCCGGCATTCGGATAGGCGGACACATAGGTGTCGGCTATGCGCGACAACTCCTCGATGTACGGCCGCATCAATTGCGCACCGAGCGCGCAGTTGAGCCCGATGGCCAGCGGCCGCGCGTGGCACACCGAATTCCAGAATGCTTCCGTGGTCTGGCCCGACAGCGTGCGGCCCGAAGCATCGGTGATGGTGCCCGAGATGATGACCGGCAGCTGCAGCTTGTGCTGCTCGAAATACCGGTCGATCGCGAACAGCGCAGCCTTGGCGTTCAACGTGTCGAAAATGGTCTCGAGCAGCAGCAGGTCGACCCCGCCTTCGATCAGGCCGTGCACCTGCTCCGTGTAAGCAATAACCAGTTCGTCGAAAGTGACGTTGCGGAAGCCCGGATCGTTGACGTCGGGCGAAATCGACGCGGTGCGGTTGGTCGGCCCGAGCGCGCCGGCGACGAAACGCGGCCGGCCGTCTTTGCTCTCGAACTCCGCGGCGATGGAGCGCGCAAGCCTGGCGGCTTCGGCATTCAACTCGCACACCAGAGATTCCATCGCGTAGTCGGCCTGCGCGATTCCCGTCGAGTTGAAAGTGTTGGTCTCGATGATGTCGGCGCCGGCCGCGAGATACTGGGCGTGGATTTCGCGGATGATCCGCGGCTGCGTCAACGTGAGCAGGTCGTTGTTGCCTTTAAGATCGCGCGCGGAATCCTTGAAGCGTTGGCCGCGGTAGCCCGCTTCGTCGAGCCGGTAGCTCTGGATCATGGTGCCCACCGCGCCGTCGAGAATGACAATGCGCTCGGTAAGCAGTTTGACCAATGCTTCTGAACGATTCATATCTAAAGCGAAAATAAAAAACCCGATCCGCGGGCGCCGATCGGGTCACGCCGCTTAGCAGGATTTGTTTATACACCCGGCCGAAGCGATGTTCACTTCCCCGGCGGCGCCCGCAAGCAATGCTCGAAATCGGCGCAGAATTAGAAGGTTACGCGCAGAAAGCCGAATTGTCAAACTGCCTCGCGAGTGCGCGCAGGCGACTCGCAGCCCTGCGCGCGGCGGCGGCGCGGCGATATACTAGCGGCCTTGCATCGGCATCAAGACAGGCATGGATCACCTTGAACCCAAGCAGGCCTACGAGTTCCTGCACAAAACCTCGGATGCGGTATTCATCGACTGCCGCAGCGAGATGGAGTACTTGTTCGTCGGCCATCCGGCCGGCGCAATCCATGTCGCGTGGAACGACGGCCCGAGCTGGGACATCAATCCCGATTTCGTCGCACACGTGAAAAAGGCAACGAGCGTCAACCGCCCGGTGATATTGATTTGCCGCAGCGGCAACCGGTCGCTCGATGCCGGCCGCGCGCTCGAGGAAGCCGGCTTCACCAAAGTCTACAACGTGCTGCACGGCTTCGAGGGCGAACTCGACGAGAAACACCATCGCGGCACCAAGACCGGCTGGCGGCACGAGGGACTGCCGTGGGAGCAATGCTGACGCCGGGAGGCGTATAAAAGCAGCGCGAGGTCCCGCCTCGCCTCTTACCCCTCACGTCTCCCCGTCAGCCCATGCTGACGCCCAGTAATTTCCCCACCAGGTAAGTGATGCCGCCAGCGGCGGCGCCGATCGCGAGCATGCGCAGGCCGCTTGCCAGCGCGCTGCGGCCGGTGAACAGCGATAGCGTCGCACCAACCGCGAACAGCGCGACCACGGTCAACGCGATCATGGCCGGCAGGCTCGCGCCGCCCAAGCCGAACAAAAACGGCAACAGCGGGACCACGCTGCCGGCGGCGAACGAAAAAAACGACGACAGCGCCGCGCCCCACGGCGAGCCGAGATCCTCGGGATTCAAGCCCAGCTCCTCGCGCGCGAGCGTGTCGAGCGCCTGCTCGGGATCGGTGATGATGGTCTGCGCCATGCGCCGCGCTTCAGCGGGCGCGATGCCGCGCGCTTCGTAAATCAGCGCGAGCTCGTGCGCTTCTTCCTCCGGGTATTCGGCAAGCTCGTCGCGCTCGAGCCCGATCTGGTACTCGTACATCTCGCGCTGGGAACGCACCGATACGTACTCGCCGGCTGCCATCGAGAACGCGCCGGCGACCAGCCCCGCGATGCCGGTCAGCACGATTATCGCGTTATCGACGGCTGCGCCGGCCACGCCCATGATCAGGCTTGCGTTCGAAATCAGGCCATCGTTGACGCCAAACACCGCGGCGCGCAGATTGCCGCCGCCCGCCATCGCGCTGTGATGACCGATATCGTCGAGCCGATGCGAAAACACCTTCCCTGTGCCGCCGCTTGAATAAATCGACATGCCGCGTACTTTCATCGCCGCCAGCACGCCGCGCAAGCGGCGCGGGCCGTGACGGCGCAGCAGCCCCGCGACGACGCGCGAGCGCACATCCGGCACGAACGGCGGCACGCTCGCGCCCGCCGCGAGCGCCTTTTTTTCCCAGATCGCGGCCTGTTTCTCGGCTTCGGCGGCAAGCCCGAGAAACAGCTTCTCGCGCGGCGTGCCGGCCTCGCATCCGGCAACTACGCGATAGAGATAAGCGGCGCGTTTTTCCTCAATCCAGTTCGGTATTTCGTTCATGCGATGCGTTCCGCTTTGTTAATGCGTGTAAATATAAACCAGCATGCAAATCCGCACACGACCAGTGCCGCCATGCTGCCCGCAAGACCGAGCCCCGTGCCCGATACATACGGCGACAGCAGGCCGGCCGTAAGCCCGGTAAAGAAACTGTGTTGCGCCGCCTGCAATGACGCCGCGAGCCCGCGGTTCTGCGGAAACAGGTCAAGCACGAGCAAAGTGATGCTCGGCATCGCGAGCGCCATGCCGGCGGCATAAACCATCAACGGCAGCACCGTCCACGGCAGGGCCGGCGGCAGCTGCACGTTATATACCAGATTGAACAGCGCGGCGCCAAACATCACAAAGTAGCCGTATCGTACGGTGTGCCGCGGCGACAGCTTGCCGGCAAACCGGCCCGACAGGAAAGCACCGAGAATGACGCCCGAGATCCCGGGGATGAAAAGCCATGCGAACTGGTTGGCGTTAAGGCCGAGCAGCCCGTAGATCACTGCCGGCGCAGACGAGATGTAGAGAAAAAACCCCGCGAAGTTGAAGGCGATCGCGGAAGAGAGCAGCCCGAAACGCCAGCTGCCGAGCAGCTTGAGATAATTCAGCATCAGCGGGCGAGGTGCGAACGGGTGCCGCGCGGATGCCGGCAGGGATTCCCCGAGACTGAAATAACAGCCAGCGTAAAGCAGTGCGGCAAACAACGTCAAAAACACGAAGATCGAACGCCAGCCGAACCACACTTCGAGCCAGCCGCCCATGATCGGCGCAATCGCCGGTGCCAGTCCGAAAATCATCGTCACCATCGACATCACGCGCTGCGCCTGATGCCCGGCGTAGATGTCGCGGATCATCGCGCGCCCGGCCACCATGCCCGTGCCCGCCGACATGCCCTGCAGCGCGCGGAACGCCAGCATCTGCGGCAGACTTTGCGACAGCGCACAGCCGACCGAAGCCAATGCAAAGATCACCAGCCCGGCCAGGATCACCGGACGCCGGCCGAACGAGTCGGTCAGCGCACCGTGAAACAGCATCATGAAGGCGAACGGAATCAGATACGCGGACAGCGTCTGCTGCATCTGCAGCGTCGTCGCACTGAAGGTGCGCCCGATCGACGGAAACGACGGCATGTAAGTGTCGATCGAAAACGGGCCGAGCGTCGCGAGACCCGCGAGTATCGCGGCGAGGAGCAGCGTGGTGCGATCGGCCCGTTGTTCCGGCGTCAGATTCGACATGCGCGAGGCGGCGATTTCAGGCTGTGACGAGCTCGCGCCGTACGGCCAAACCAGTGGTAACGACGCGGCCCGAGAGCGGCTGCGGCCATGCCTGCAGCGAAGACGTGAGGCCGCGGTTCAGCAGGAACAGATCGATTATCATGATCGGCAGCATCGGCTGGGCAAAGTATATGCCGACACAATAAACAAGTATCAACGCCATCGCCAGCCACATGTGCGGCGCCGGCGGCGCTTCGCGACCGCGTCGAGCCGGAGATCGCGCCGTTCGCGCAACCTTGCTGGTGCCGACGCGCATCATGCTAACCGCCCGCACTGAATGAATCACAGTGCCCGCTGCGATTTGTATTCCCTTTCGTTCTGCGTTATCGTCGCCGAACCGTTATACCGAGAGATTGGAAGCCTGGTGCTGTTGTGCCCGATGTCCCGCAGCCAGCTGCTGCAATTTCTGCCCAAAGGCGGGGAAGTTGCCGAGATCGGCGTTGCCAACGGCGATTTTTCCCAATCCATCGTGGACACTGCCGCCCCCCGGCGCCTGCACCTGATCGACCCGTGGGAACATCAGGAACGCGTGGACTACGCGAAGGATGACAACAATGTATCCGACCCGGAGCAGGAAGCGCGGTTCGAGTCGGTGTCGGCTCGATTTCGCGACGAAATTAGCCGCGGCACGGTTTGCGTGCATCGCGATTATTCGGAAGATGCGGCGATTTTTTTCGCGGACGGTCAGCTCGACTGGGTTTATATCGACGGCATGCATACGCTGGAAGCCGCGTACCGGGACCTTACGGTCTATCAAAGCAAAGTCAAGCACGACGGCTTCATCGTCGGACATGACTACACCAACCACGTGCAAGCGCAATACAAGAATTTCGGCGTGGTCGAGGCAGTCAATCGATTTATCGTTGAATTCGGTTACGAATTCCTCGCCTTGACAATAGAAGCCTTCCCGACCTATGTCCTCGCCAAGAACAGTGAAAGCGCGGTGGCGCGCAACCTGACACACGGGTTGATCATTAATGTGCCTTATGTAGTGGAAATACGGGATTTCCCGCGCGACCGCCGATTTGAACACAAGGCGCTTTGGCTTGCCGGCGGGCCCATCGTTTACCAATCGTTCTGAGTTTCGTCTAGCCGCTCCGCGGTTTCCACGGCATTGGACGGCGCGCTACGCCAACGCGCGGTCGAAACGTCGATACTGAATCGCTTCCGCCACCTGGCCGCTTGCAATTGCGCTGTCGCCGGCAAAATCGGCGATAGTGCGCGCGACTTTGAGCACGCGGTGATAGGCGCGCGCCGACAGCCCGAGCCGGCTGATCGCCTGCTTGAGCAGCAGCGCGCCCGCTTCATCCGGTACGCAATGCTGGTCGATCTCGCGCGTTGTCAATTGCGAATTGGGCTTGCCCTGGCGCGCGAGCTGGCGCTCGCGCGCTGCGGCGACACGCACACGCACGGCGTCACTCGATTCTCCGTATGCGCCGCGCGTGAGATCCTGCTGTGCGACCGCCGGCACCTCGACCTGCAGATCGATGCGATCGAGCAGCGGACCGGAAATCCTGCCGCGGTAGCGCGCGACCTGGTCCGGCGTGCAGCGGCATTTGCCGCTGTAATGGCCGAGATAGCCGCACGCACACGGGTTCATCGCCGCGACCAGTTGGAACTGCGCCGGGAATTCCGCCTGGCGCGCCGCGCGCGACACGCTGATGCGGCCCGACTCCAGCGGTTCGCGCAGAACCTCGAGCACCTGGCGGCCGAATTCCGGCAGCTCGTCGAGAAACAGCACGCCGTGCATCGCCATCGAGATTTCGCCCGGCCGCGGGTTGCTGCCGCCGCCGACCAGCGCCACCCCTGACGCGGTGTGATGCGGCGCACGAAACGGACGCCGCCGCCAGTTGCGCACATCGAAACCGGCGCTGCCCAGCGATTGAACTGCGGCCGATGCGAGCGCTTCCGCCTGCGTCATCGGCGGCAGTATGCCGGGCAGGCGCGTCGCGAGCATGGTCTTGCCGCTGCCCGGCGGGCCGATCATGATCAGGCTGTGGCCGCCCGCAGCGGCGATTTCGAGCGCGCGCCTGGCGTGAGCCTGGCCTTTAACGTCGAGCAGATCGGGATAGGGCTCGTGCTGCGCGGCGGGCTTGTCGCTGCACAGCGTAAGCGCGGCACGGCCGGCCAGATGCGCGCATACGTCGAGCAAAGTACGCGCGGCATACACCCGCGCGCCGTCGACGAGTGCCGCCTCCGGCGCATTCTCGTGCGGCACGACGAACGCGCGGTGGTCGCGGTTCGTTCCGCACATCATCGCCAGCGTGCCGCGGACCGGCCGTAGTTCCCCGGTCAATGCAAGCTCGCCGGCAAATTCGTAATCGCCAAGACGATCCGCAGGCACCTGTCCCGATGCCGCGAGGATGCCGAGCGCAATCGGCAGATCGAAACGGCCGCTTTCCTTCGGCAGATCGGCGGGCGCAAGATTGACCGTAATGCGGCGCGCCGGAAATTCGAACCGCGCATTCTGCAATGCGGCGCGCACGCGATCCTTGGCCTCCTTTACCTCCGCCTCAGGTAGTCCGACGATGGTAAAACTCGGCAGGCCGTTGGCGAGGTGCGCCTCGACCGTGACCAACGGCGCATCCATGCCGGCCAGTGCGCGACTGTAGAGAACGGCGAGTGACATCGAATTCCCTCGGGATTCAGGATTCGGGATCCAAGAATCAGATAAGGGATCAACGCACGAGACGTGTGCCGCGCCTAAGCCTTAAGTCATAGTTGCCGCCGCCATGCAGGCAGGCGTTCCTTCGCCTCTCGCCTCTCGCCTCTCGCCTCTCGCCTCACGTCTCACGCTTTTTTTCCAGCTCGGCGAGCTTCGCTTCGAGCTGTACGAGCTTTTCACGCGTGCGCGCGAGCACTGCGCTCTGGATATCGAATTCCTGGCGAGTTACCAGATCAAGGCGCGCGAATGTTGCTGCCAGCATTGCGCGCAGATTTTTTTCAATATCGCGCGCCGGGCTGTTGGCGATTACTTCTTTGATCTTGGCGCCTAATTCATCGAGCAATTGTTGATTGGCCATCGATGACCCCGCAGTTTCGAGTTCTGTCTCGAATTTACCACGCTATTGTCTGCATTACGGCGCATGAGTTGCAAAAAGGGAACAGCTTTTTTGCAAATAGGCATAGTTGGCAACCCAAAACCAACGATGGCACGAATATGGTGCGCAACAATTTATGCGGCATCATTTTAGTGCATCAAAATGAGCCCTGGTGCCGGACACTTCTAGCTTATATCCATCTTATCAGTAACTTATTCGTTGGCACAGTATGTGCTGAGAGCCACCGCGTAGTACTACACATTTGTTAACGAACGAAAGGGAAAATCATGTTCAAGAGAACTCTCATGGCGGGAGCGATCGCTGCAGCGATCAGCCTGCCGGGTCTGGCGTTCGCGCAAGCCGCACCCGCAGACGCCAAGCCAGCGGAAGCGAAACCCCCATACACGCTGACCGGTAATTTCGGGATATTCAGCCAATACATATTCCGTGGACTGACCCAGACCAATACCAAACCGGCGGCGCAAGGTGGCTTCGACTGGGCGCATGAATCGGGCTTTTACGCCGGCACCTGGATGTCGAACATCAGCTGGCCCAAGGAGAACGCCTCGACAAATAACTCATTATTGGGTACTCCTAACGTAATTAGCGGAACCTATGAGTCCGGCGGCAGCCTGGAGTGGGATTTCTACGGCGGCTACAAGTGGAGCCTGCCCCAAGATTTCGGTATCGACGTCGGCACCCTTTATTACTGGTACCCCGGAGGCATCAGTTCGCCGTACAACGCCACGATCACCGGTCTGCTGCCGAGTTTCACCGGCGCGCCCAAGCTCGATACCTGGGAAGTCTATCTTGCGGGCAGCTGGAAATGGGCGAGCATCAAGTATTCCTACAGCGTGCTCGATCACACCTTCGGCGCGCTCGACAGCCGGGGCACCGGGTATCTCGATCTGTCGGCGAACCCGCCGCTCGGCGACACCGGTTTGACGCTGAATCTGCACTGGGGCTGGCAAAAATACAGGGGCTCGGATCCGCGGAACTGTCTAATCGGCCCCGCGACCGCGGCCTGTCCCGGCGCATTCGGATCGACTACTTTCACGCCGGACAACGACCAGCTCCTGAGCTACAAGGACGTGAAGGTCGGATTGACGTACGCGCTGCCGAAGGACTTCACGCTCGGCGCCTTCTGGTCGAAAGGCTACGGCACCAACAAGGCGGGCTACGGCGGAGTCAACGACTTGGCATATGGCGTTCCCGGTACTGCCACCGCGTTCTACGGCCCATACCCGAAGGACATCGCGAAAAGCACGGGCACCGTCTTCATTCAGAAAACCTTCTAACAGCTGAACCACGGGGCCGGCTCGCGCCGGTCCCATTTCTCGGGGAATCACTATGAAACTAGTCACTGCAATCATCAAGCCATTCAAGCTTGACGAAGTGCGTGAAGCGCTGTCCGCCATCGGCGTGCAGGGCATCACCGTTACTGAAGTCAAGGGATTCGGACGGCAGAAAGGCCACACCGAGCTCTACCGCGGCGCGGAATACGTGGTCGACTTTCTGCCCAAAGTAAAAATCGAGGCCGCGATCAAGAGCGAAATGCTCGATCAGGTGGTCGAGGCGATCGAGAAGTCCGCCAACACCGGCAAGATCGGCGACGGCAAGATTTTTATTTTCGAACTTGAGCAGGTCTATCGCATCCGCACCGGCGAAACCGGCGCCGACGCGCTATAAGGGAGAACTACATGAAACGCATATTAACCGTACTCGCGCTGATCGGCGCATTCAGCTTCGGCGCTGCACCAACCATTGCGCAGGACAAGCCGGCGGACAAACCCGCCGCCGAAGCGCCTGCCGCGAAGGCAGACGAGAAGAAAGACGCCGCGCCGGCCGCGGCGGCACCCACCGCAGCGACGGCACCGGCCGCAGCAGCGGTTGCGGCCACGCCCAAATGCGGCGACAAGGGCTTCGACTGCAACAAGGGCGACGTCGCGTGGATGCTGACATCCACGGCGTTCGTGCTGTTGATGACGGTCCCCGGCCTGGCTCTGTTCTATGCCGGCATGGCCCGCACCAAGAACGCGCTGTCGACCGTGATGCAAAGTTTTTCGATCTTCTGCGTGATCGCCGTGCTGTGGGTAATTTATGGCTACAGCATTGCATTCACCGCTGGCACCAATCCGTTCATCGGCTCGCTCGATAAGCTGTTCATGCTCGGCGAAGACCCCGCCACTGCGGTCGCCGCGACTTTCAGCAAGGGACAGTACTTGCCCGATTTCGTGTACTGCATGTTCCAGCTGACGTTCGCCGCGATCACCGTCGCGCTGATCACCGGCGGCTTCGCGGAACGCTTCAAGTTTTCCTCCATGATCCTCTTCAGCATTCTGTGGTTCACGTTTGCGTATCTGCCGGTCGCGCACATGGTCTGGTATTGGGATGGCCCCGATGCCTACACCACGGCGCAGGTTGCGGATGTGGCGAATAGCCACGCAGGCTTCATCTTCCAGAAAGGCGCGCTCGACTTTGCGGGCGGCACCGTGGTGCACGTCAACTCCGGTATCGCCGCGCTGGTATGTGCGCTGATGCTCGGCAAGCGCGCCGGTTACGGCAAGGTGCAGATGGCGCCGCATAGCGTGATGATGACGGCAATCGGCACGGGCATGCTGTGGATGGGCTGGTTCGGTTTCAACGCGGGCTCCGCGCTGGAAGCCAACGGCAGCGCCGGCATGGCATTCTTCAATACATTGTTCGGCACAGCCACTGCGGGCGTCGCCTGGGCGCTCACGGAATGGATAGTCAAGGGCAAACCAAGCTTGCTGGGCATCTGCTCCGGCATCGTCGCCGGTCTGGTGGCGATCACGCCTGCGGCTGGCTACGTCGGTCCGGTCGGCGCGTTTGTCACCTGCGCCATCGCGGGCGTACTCTGCTTCTTCGCCGTGACCAAGGTGAAAGCATGGCTGGGCTATGACGACGCACTCGATACGTTCGGCGTGCACTGCATCGGCGGCATGATCGGATCGCTCGGCACCGGCACGTTCGTCAATCCGTATTTCGGCGGCACCGGCGTCTACGACTACGTCGCCAACAAGGTGGGCGACTTCGATGCCATGGCGCAGATCATTTCGCAGTTGTGGGACATCGGTATCACGCTGGTCTGGTCGGGTGGCGTCGCCTTCTTGATCCTGCTGATCCTGAAGGTCACCATCGGTATCCGTGCCAGCGATGAAGATCAGGAAGAGGGGCTCGATCTCGCGGATCACGGCGAAAAAGCCTACAACTACTGATCAGTTATTCTGTTCTGAAATCAGGACGGGGCCGGCTGAGCCGGCCCCGTTTTTTTCTCTCCGGGATGCGCCTTTTAACGGCGATGATCCTGGCTACGCATGAAGGGGCAGCCGCGCCCTTATCTGTTCGACAGCCACCGGTTCGCTGCCGGTCGAGCTACTCGATGAAGCGGCGCCGCACGGTGAGTTGAGTGGCCTGCCAGCCCATTCCGCTATAGAACAGCTCGGCGCTTTCGTTTTCCCGGTCCGCCACCAATTGCGCGCGCATTGCGCCGCGCGCTTTCGCCCACGCGAGCAGATGCTCGAGCAGCAATTTACCGATACCCTGGCGGCGATAATCCGAATGCACCACCATGTCCTCGATCCAGGCCGAGGGCGCGCCCTCGACGGTCGAGATCACGAGTTGCGCGCTCGCCATGCCTACCGCCAGTCCCTTGTCGTCGCGCGCCACCGCAACTGTCTGCCGGTCGCTTTTCGCGGCCTCGGCGATCAGCAGCTCGAGCCCGCGCGCCTGGTGCGCCGCATCAGCAGTGAAGTCGAGTTCGGCGCCGAACAAATCGTTGAGCAAATCGACCAGCCGCGGGATATCGGCGCGCTGCGCCGGTTCGATTTTGAAGCTCATCTGTTCAAGCCTCCTGTGGGTTGCCGTCAGCCATCACCGCCGGGCAAGCAGCAGCGGTTCGACCAATAGTTCTGTCCTGTGCAGATGGTGCGCCTTGCGGCAAGCGCCGCGAAATAACAGTTCATAGTGTATCTGTCGAGCGACCGTGCGGTCTAACGGAATATGGCGAGCAGGTTTGCTACAATACCTGCCCGGCTTAATTATAAGCTGCCATGACCACCGTCCCGCATCTGATCACGGCCTTGAGCGGCCCGCCGCTCGATCTCGAACGCCAGATCCTCAAGGCAATGCCGGCGATCGAGCACTGGCTGCGCGGCCAATGGCAGGAGCACGCGACGCCGTTCTATGCGTCGGCGGACCTGCGCAACAGCGGCTTCAAGCTCGCACCGGTCGACACCAACCTTTACCCCGGCGGGTTCAACAACCTCAACCCGGAGTTCGATGCGCTGTGCGTGCAGGCAACGATGACGGCGGTCGAGAAAATCTGCCCCGATGCGCGCGGCGTGCTGTTGATCCCGGAAAACCACACGCGCAATACGTTCTACATGCAGAACGTCGTGGCACTGCAAAAAATACTGACTCACGCCGGCATGATAGTGCGCATCGGGAGCCTGCTGCCGGACCTGACCGCGCCGACGGACATCGAGCTGCCGGGCGGCGGCAAGCTCAGGCTCGAGCCGCTCGAGCGCACCGGCAATCGCCTCGGCGTCGACGGTTTCGATCCGTGCGTGGTGCTGCTCAACAACGACCTGTCGGCAGGCCTGCCCGAGATCCTGCGGAATCTCGAACAAGCCGTGCTGCCGCCGCTGCACGCCGGCTGGTTCATGCGCCGCAAATCAAACCACTTCGCGGTCTACAAGGACGTCGCCACCGAGTTCGCGCAGCTGCTCGGCGTCGACCCGTGGCTGATCAATCCTTTTTTCGAGAAGTGCGGCAAGATCAATTTCCGCGAGCGCAAAGGCGAGGAATGCCTCGAGGGCTACGTGTCGGAAATTCTCACCGACATTCGCGCCAAGTACCGGGAATACGGCATCAAGCAGGACCCGTTCGTGATCGTGAAAGCCGATGCCGGCACTTACGGCATGGGCATCATGACGGTGAAGGATCCTGCGGAAATTCGCGGGCTCAACCGCAAGCAGCGCAACAAAATGGCCGTCGTCAAGGAAGGCCTCGAGGTGCAGGAAGTGCTGATGCAGGAAGGCGTTTACAGCTTTGAGACCGTCGAAGGTGCAGTTGCCGAGCCGGTGGTCTACATGATCGATCACTTCGTGGTGGGCGGCTTCTACCGCGTGCACGCGAGTCGCGGCCAGGACCAGAACCTCAACGTGCCGGGCTCACGGTACGTGCCGCTCGCGTTCGAAAAGCCATGCTATTCGCCCAACCCCGACGACCCGGGCTCTCCACCGAACCGCTTCTATGCCTACGGCGTGATCGCGCGGCTCGCACTGGTCGCCGCCGCGGTCGAACTCGAGCGGACGGAACAGGCGCTCGAAGAAAATTCCGTCGCTCCGCTGCGCGTCGCGCCGAACTGATCCCGCGACATCCCCATCCATGAAGATCGCTTTTATCGTCGACCCGCTCGACGAGTTCAAGATTTACAAAGACTCGACCTACGCGATGATGCGCGAGGCTGCCGCACGCAAGCACGAGCTTCACGTGCTGCAGCAGGAAGACCTGGTCTGGCACACCGGTGTCGTCACCGGCCATGCGCAACGGCTGCACCTGACCGGCGACAAGCAGGCATGGTATCGGGCCGATGCGCCGCACGCCACGCCGCTCAAGGATTTCGACGCGGTGCTGATGCGCAAGGACCCGCCGTTCGACATGGAGTACGTCTACAGCACCTATCTGCTCGAGCTCGCGCAGGCGCAGGGCGCTCGCGTATTCAACGATCCGCGCGCTATCCGCGACTGCAATGAGAAATTGACGATTGCGCGTTTTCCGCAGTTCACCGCGCCGACGCTGGTCACGCGTCGCGCCGAGTTGATTCATGAATTTCTGGCGGCGCATGGCGATATCATTCTTAAACCGCTGGACGGCATGGGCGGCGTCTCGGTATTCCGCGTCCACCGCCAGGACCCGAACCTCAACGTGATCATCGAGAGCGTCACGCATTTCGGGCGGCGCATGGTAATGGCACAGCGTTTCATACCCGCAATCGCCGACGGCGACAAACGCATATTGCTGATCGGCGGCAAGCCGGTGCCGTATGCGCTGGCGCGCATTCCGAAACCGGGCGAGACGCGCGGCAATCTTGCGGCGGGAGGCACAGGGGTTGCGCGCGAGTTGACGCCGCGCGACCGCGAGATCGCGGAAACGCTCGCCCCGCTGCTCAACGCACAGGGACTGTTGCTGGTCGGGCTCGACGTGATCGGCGATTTTCTGACCGAAGTCAACGTCACCAGCCCGACCTGCTTTCAGGAAATTACGGAGCAGACCGGCTGCAATGTCGCGGGGCTGCTGCTCGATGCGCTGGAGCGCGCGGTCGATCGCCGCTGAGCGCCGCGCTGCGCTGCCTAATCACTCGAAAAGCCCGTTTATTCAATCGCCTCCAGGCTGGGGCCCCGCGTGGTGCGCCGCAATAAGGTAAAATAATTACCGATCCGGATCCGCACCAAGGCGCGCTTGCATGATAGGCATACTGATCATTACTCATGGTACGCTGGGCGAAAGCCTGATCCATTGCGCGAGCCATGTGCTCAACAAACGGCCGCCGCGGCTTAAACAGCTCGGCGTCACCGCGCAGGACGACCCGGCGCTATTGCTGCCGCAGGCGCGCACCCTGGTCAAGGAGCTCGACGCCGGCGACGGTGTGCTGATTCTGACCGACATGTACGGCGGCACGCCGAGCAATATGGCGGCCAAACTGGTGACACCGGGGAAAATCGAGGCGGTGGCCGGTGTCAGCGTGCCAATGCTGATCCGCGTGCTGACTTACCGCGACCGCGATCTGCCGACGATAGTGACCAAGGCGATCAGCGGCGGTTGCGAAGGCGTGATGCGGGTGCCGATGTTCAAGCTGCATAATGCTGCAACGGGAAGCTGAGATCATCAACAAGCTCGGCCTGCACGCGCGAGCGTCGGCCAAGCTTACCCAGTTGGCCGGCAAGTTTAAAAGCAACATCTGGCTTACCCGCAACGGCAAGCGCGTCAACGCCAAAAGCATCATGGGCGTGATGATGCTGGCCGCGGCGAAAGGCGCCACCATCAATATCGAGACCGACGGGCCCGATGAGGCGGCGGCGATGCAGGCATTGACCGGGCTCATCGCCAATTGCTTCGAGGAAGGCGACTAAACCCAGCTCCAAGTTGTGGGTTTCGGGTTTCGAGTTGAGCTAGACTGATAGGGCATTTAACCCGAAACTCGAAACCACAAACTCGGAACTTCGCGCAGCCATGAGCTTCACCATGCACGGCACCCCGGTGTCCGGTGGCATCGCCATCGGACACGCGCACTTGGTGTCGCACGCCAAGCTCGAGGTCGCGCATTACGTGGTGCCGCAGTACCAGATCGCCGAGGAGTCAGCGCGCTTCGATGCGGCGCTGGAAACCGTGCGCGCCGAGCTCGAAGAACTGCGCACGCAGATTCCGCCCAGCGCGCCGCAGGAGTTCGAGGCTTTCCTCAACCTGCACCTGATGATCCTCAACGACGCTACGCTCGCCAAAGCGCCGCGCCAGATCATCGAAACCGAGCAGTGCAATGCCGAGTGGGCGCTCAAAGTGCAGATGGACGCGCTGCTCGACCAGTTCGACCGGATCGATGACGGCTACCTGCGCGAACGCAAGGCCGACGTGGTCCAGGTCGTCGAACGCCTGCTGAAGGCGCTGCTCGGCCAGCCCGGCTACATGCCGGCACCGGCGCTGGGCGGCGAAGAAAACCTGATCCTGGTTGCGCACGACCTGTCGCCGGCCGACGTGATCCAGTTCAAGCAGCACCAGTTCGCGAGCTTCATCACCGATCTCGGCGGCACCACCTCGCATACCGCGATCGTCGCGCGCAGCCTCAACATCCCGTCGATCGTCGCGATGCACCAGGCGCGCCAGCTGGTCCGCGAAAACGAATTGCTGATCGTCGACGGCACGCTCGGCATGATCATCGTCGATCCCGACCCGCAGGCGCTCGCCGAATACAAGCTGCGTCAGCACCAATGGGAGCTCGAACGGCAGAAACTCAAGCGGCTGCGCGACACGCGCGCTACCACGCTCGATCAGATAGAAGTCGATCTGCAGGCGAACATCGAGCTGCCCGGGGATGTCGAGGAAGTCACGGAAAACGGCGCCACCGGCATCGGTCTCTTCCGCACCGAGTTCCTGTTTCTCAACCGCGACGACCTGCCGGACGAAGACGAACAGTTCGAGGCCTATCGCAAAGTGGTGCGCGAAATGGATGGGTTGCCGGTCACGATCCGCACTTACGATCTCGGCGCCGACAAGCAGATCGACGGCATCGAGCATTCGAGCACCAATCCCGCGCTCGGCCTGCGCGCGATCCGGCTTTCGCTGACCGAGCCGCAGATGTTCATGGTGCAGTTGCGCGCCATGCTGCGCGCCTCGCACTATGGCAAGCTCAAGATACTGGTTCCGATGGTGATGAGCGCGGCGGAAATCAACCAGACGCTCCACTACGTCGCGCAATCCAAGCAGACTCTCGAAGACAAGTACATTCCTTATGACCGCGGTGTCGAACTCGGCGGCATGATCGAAATTCCCGCCGCGGCGCTCGCGCTCAACACGTTCATCAAGAAACTCGATTTCCTGTCGATCGGCACCAATGACCTGATCCAGTACACGCTCGCGATCGACCGCACTGACGATACCGTGTCGCACTTGTACGATCCGCTGCATCCCGCCGTGCTCAACCTGGTCGCGCATATCATCAGGACTTGCAACAAAGCGGGCAAGCCGATCGCGCTGTGCGGCGAGATGGCGGGCGACGTGCAGCTCACGCGGTTGCTGCTCGGCTTCGGGCTGCGCCAGTTCTCGATGCACCCGGCGTGTCTGCTCGAGGTCAAGCAGCAGGTGCTGAAGTCGAACCTGCGCGAGATTGCTCCGCTGACGGGCAAAATGCTGCGCGCCGACGATCCGGACAAGTTGCGGGCAATGCTCGCCAGACTTAATGCCTGAACGGTCCAACAAGGCAGCCCGGGAAGGGGCGGGACCCTTCCCTTCCCACCCGGCCCCTTGTAAATCCCTCACTTCAGGATAAGCTCCGATTGGCATACCATCAGAGCTTTCGGAGTACGGCTCATGCTGCGTGAAATTCAGGGCGTGCGGCAGGACAATCCCGGTCTCAAGCGCCGCTGGTACCAGGACTACTTTTTTGATCTTTATACCTGGCACTCGCCGGACGGCGCGCTGGCCGGCTTCCAGCTCTGCTACGACGTGCGCGGCCGTGAGCGCGTGTTGTCGTGGCGCCGGCAATACGGTTTCTCGCACAACCGGATAGATAGCGGCGAGGATGCCAACGTATACCCCATGACACCGATTCTGGTTGCCGACGGACGGTTCCCCCACCGCCTGGTGCGGCAGCGCTTCAACCGGCACGGTGCGACGCTTGATGCACCGACACGCACTACCATTCTCGATAAAATGCGCGAATACGGCAGGTCGGTCGCGCGCGGCGTGATTTCCCTGCCGCGCACCAAGCGCCGGATTCCGCCACCATCAACCCCGGCCTAACCTTTATTTGACAACCCGTGCCGTGGCACGGTAACGTTTGCACCAGTTGCAGTGCGCCGATTTGATTTCAGCTTGCGGGCGCCTAATAAATCCGGCTAAAGAGAAAGACAACCCGGTATAGCGCAAGCTCGCCGGGTTTTTTCGTTTATGGACGGCACCACAGACAAACATTCGGTCGGGGCGGTGACGCCGCGCAGCGCCAGGTTCGATGAGCCGTTACGGCTCAAGAGCGGCGCGCGGCTTGCCGGCTACGAACTCGCCTTCGAGACCTACGGCACGCTCAACGCCGACAAATCGAACGCGGTGCTGGTGTGCCACGCGCTCAACGCGTCGCACCACGTCGCGGGCTTCTATGCCGACGAACCACAGAACGTCGGCTGGTGGGACAACATGATCGGCCCCGGCAAGCCGCTCGACACCAAACGCTTCTTCGTGATCGGCGTCAACAATCTCGGCGGCTGCTTCGGCTCGACCGGGCCGCACAGCGTGAACCCCGCGACTGGCCGCGCCTGGGGAGCGGATTTTCCGGTGGTCACTGTCGAAGACTGGGTCACGACGCAGGCGCGGCTCGCCGATCAGCTCGGCATCCGGCAATTTGCGGCGGTGATGGGCGGCAGCCTCGGCGCGATGCAGGCGCTGTCGTGGACGATCCAGTATCCCGAGCGCATCGGCCACGCGCTCGTGATCGCGTGCGCGCCGAACCTGTCGGCGCAGAACATCGCTTTCAACGAAGTCGCGCGCCAGGCGATCATCACCGACCCCGAATTCCACGGCGGGCATTATTACGAGCACAACACGCGGCCGACGCGCGGGTTGCGCGTCGCGCGCATGGTCGGCCACATCACCTATCTTTCCGACGATGAGATGGCGAGCAAGTTCGGCCGCCAGCTGCGCCACGGCAAACTCAACTATACCTTCGATGTCGAGTTCGAGATCGAGTCCTACCTGCGCCATCAAGGCAACAAGTTCTCGGACTATTTCGACGCCAACACTTACCTGCTTATCACCAAGGCGCTCGATTACTTCGACCCGGCGGCCGGGCATGGCGGAGATTTGAGCCTCGCGCTTGAGCCCGCGCAGGCGAGCTTCCTCGTCGCATCGTTCACCACCGACTGGCGGTTTTCTCCGGAGCGCTCGCGCGAAATCGTCAAAGCGCTGCTTGACAACCGCCGCGACGTGACTTACGCCGAAATAGATGCGCCGCACGGACACGACGCTTTCCTGCTCGACGATGCGCGCTACCATCGTCTGGTCGCCGCTTATTTTGAACGCATCAGCCGGGAGATCGCCGCGCCATGAACGAGCACGCAATGCAACGCGCCGATTTCGCGGCGATCGCCGGCTGGATAAAGCCCGGCGCGCGCGTACTCGACCTGGGTTGCGGCGACGGCACGCTGCTGCGCTATCTCGCCGAGCAACGCGGCGGCGCCGGCTATGGTGTCGAGATCGACGACGACGGCATCCTCGCGTGCGTCAAGAACGGCGTTAACGTGATTCAGGGCGACCTCGAGCGTGGGTTGTCCGGGTTCGCCGACGGCTCGTTCGACTACGTGATCCTGTCGCAGACGCTGCAGGCGGTACGCAGCAGCGAGCGCGTGGTGCGCGAAATGCTGCGCGTCGGCCGCCAGGGCATCGTCACGTTTCCCAACTTCGGCTACTGGCGCAACCGGCTGCAGGTGATCGGCGGCAACATGCCGGTGTCGGGCAACCTGCCCTATCAGTGGTTCGACACGCCGAACATACATCTGTGCACGATTACCGACTTCGAGGATTTCTGCCGCAGCAACGGCGTCCGGATCCTCGAGCGCATCGTGATGAGCGGCGGCAGTGCGGTCCACGTCCTGCCGAACCTGCTCGGCAGCCTCGCGGTATACCGGTTTGAGCGCGCCTGAGGCGTAATGCCGGACCGGGTTCCCGTGCGCTTCGACTGGCGCAGCGCGCTGTTCAACCGGCGCATGCTGATCTGCGTGTTCACCGGTTTCAGCTCCGGCCTCCCGCTCTACATCCTGGTGAGCCTGCTGCCGGCGTGGCTGCGCTCCGAGCACGTCGATTTGAGGGCGATCGGCCTGTTCGCGCTGATCCAGTTCCCGTTCAACTGGAAGTTCCTGTGGTCGCCGCTGCTCGACCGATATGCGCTGCCGGCATTCGGCCGCCGGCGCGGCTGGATGCTCGCCTCGCAACTTGCATTGCTGGTCGTGCTGCCGTTATTCGGCATGCTCGACCCCGCGCTCGATCTGTGGTCGATCGCAGTGCTTGCGCTGGGTGTCGCATTTTTCAGCGCGACCCAGGACATTGTGATCGACGCCTACCGGCGCGAAATTCTGAGAGATGCCGAGTTGGGCCTCGGCAACTCGATACACGTCAACGCGTATCGCATCGCCGGGCTCGTGCCGGGTTCCCTGTCGCTGATCCTCGCCGACTACCTGCCATGGAGCAGCGTGTTCCTGATCACCGCGCTGTTCATGTTGCCAGGCATCGCGATGGCTTTTGCCGTGACCGAGCCGGCGATCGCCGGGACGCTGCCGCGCACGCTGCGCGATGCGGTCGTCGAGCCGTTCCATGAGTTCATCACCCGCGCGGGCTGGCGTTCCGCGTTACTCGCGCTCGTATTCATGGTGCTGTACAAGCTCGGCGACAGCATGGCGACTGCGCTCGCGACACCGTTCTACCTCGACATGGGATTCACCAAGACCGAGATCGGCCTGATCGCCAAACACGCCGGACTATGGCCGAGCGTGATTGGCGGCCTGCTGGGCGGTATCTGGATGCTGAAGCTCGGCATCAACCGCGCGTTGTGGCTGTTCGGGGTGGTGCAGGTCGTATCGATACTCGGTTTCGCTGCGCTGACCGCATTTCCGCAGGACCGCATCATGCTGGCGGCCACGATCAGCTTCGAGGCGCTCGGCGTCGGGCTGGGCACGGTGGCGTTCGTCGCGTACATCGCGCGCGCCACGCACCCGCTCTACACCGCAACGCAGTTTGCATTGTTCACCAGCCTCGCCGCCGCGCCGCGCGTGGTTGTCAATTCAGTCACGGGATGGGTCGTGGAGCAGACCGGCTGGTTCAATTTCTTCCTGCTCTGCACGCTGCTCGCGCTGCCGGGGATGCTGCTGCTGCCGAAAGTCGCCCCGTGGAACGGCGATAAGCCCGCCAGGCCGGGCACTGCTTGAATTGAGTTCACCTCATTTTCCGTATTTCCGGCATACTTTTTCCTGCCGCGCGCGAAACAAATGGCGGCTCGCACCGGACCTGACAAGTTTCGGATTGCAAAGGAGAGAACCATGAAAAAAATTCTGCTCGGAATCGTGGTGGTAGTCCTGCTCGGAATCGCCGGCGGCGCGTGGTGGCTCTACAGCTCGCTCGATTCGCTGGTGGCCTCCGCAATCCGCAAATACGGGCCCGAAATCACCGGTGCTTCCGTCAGGCTGTCGAGCATCACGATCAAACCGGCCGACGGCAGCGTCGCGTTACACGGCCTGGTGATCGGCAATCCCAAGGACTTCAAGACCCCGCACGCGCTGTCGCTGGGCGAAATCAGCATGGCGCTCGACATCAACTCGCTCACCAAAGACGTGATCGTGATCAAAGAGATTCAGATCACCAAACCCGATGTGAGCTACGAATACACGCCGCACGGCACCAATCTCGACGTCATTCAGCGCAATATCGACAACTACGTCTCGAAAACCCAGGGCGGCAGGACCGAACCCAAAGAGAAGGGCCCCGGCAAAAAGATGATCATCTATCATCTGTATGTGAAAGACGGCAAGATCAATTTCAGCGCGGACATGTTGAAGGGCAAGGATGTTGCCGTGCCGCTGCCCAACCTGCACCTGGCCGATATCGGCAGGAAATCGAATGGTGCGACCGCCGCTGAAGTTACCAAACAGATACTGGGCGCCATCACTCAAAGCGCGACCAAGGCCGTCAGTTCGATCAATGTCAGCGGCATCATGGAAGGCGCGAAGGAAGGTGTGGGCAGCAAGATCAAAGGGCTGTTTAAATAGCCGTCTGTACGACTAGGTCAGCCGCGCTGACATGCGCGGTTACGCAGAGCGGCATGACGGTCGGCAATAGTGAGCCCGATTGTTCGCGTGGGCGCAACTTTCGGTGAGTATGCTCATGCGCGGCAGCACCTACTCTCCAAAGTCAAGATGCGTGACTGGCCCGCATTACTTATTGCGTTCCTGGCCTCGTTCCTCGCCTTTACCGCGGTCTTTCTCCTGCTCCTGTCCGCGCTTGGGCTCCGGCGACGCGCCCTTACCTTGCGGACTGTTTGCCTGGCTTGACCTTGGCGCCTGCGGCTCACGCTGGGCTGCACCTTGCGGTGGCTGCTGGCGCTGATCCCGGACTGCCGGGCCTTTCTGTTGCGCTGGGGCTTGAGGCGGTGCTGACCTATGCACGTCCTCGCGTTCCTTTTGCGGCGGTTGTGCGCGGGGAGGCGCGCTCTGCTGGACCGGCGGCTGATTGGAACGCTGGCTATCCTGCTGCCTGGGACTTCTCTCCTGAGGCGCTTTTTGCTGTCCGCGCTGAGCCGGCGCGGGCGCTCTTTGCAATTCATGCTCCTGATAGTGCTGCCGCACCACGGCGTCGCGAGGCTGGTAACGGTAATTCTGGCTGTGAAGCGCCTGCTGCTGCTCTACCCGGGGATACCGGTCGCCGGAATATTTCCGCTGATAGACGGGCAGCGGAGCGGGCGCCGGAACAGAACCGCGGTTCCACTTGTCCCATCCGCGTCGTTGCTGTTCCCAATCATTGCCCCAGTGCTCGCCCCAGCGCGGCGGCGCATCCGTCCGCCACCCGCGAAAGTACTCGGGACGATTCCGGTAGTAGCGCACGGGGATGCGCAGCACGTACAGCGGCACATACCCTGGGTCCACCAGCCCCCACGGCCCGTTGTACCAGGAACTCGCGTACCAGTTATCCCCCTGGTAGACCCAGTACATGCCATCGTAGAAGAAATAGTTCGAATTCAGTCGCGGCGCGTAATAGACCGGGTAGCCCGGCACGCGCTCGAATTCCGGATACAGCGGCAGGTTGATCCCGATGTTCACGCCGGGAAGCCCTATGCCTATGCTCACCTGTGCGATGGCGGAAGTCGCCAACCCGAACAGCATCAACAGCACAATCAGTACGTAGCGCATTTTCTGTCCTCCAGTTCGATCAACGGAATCGCAGTGTCGTCAACGGACGGCGACACCGACCCCGGATTCTTCATCAAATTCTTCCAACCTACTGCCGACGCCGGCGCAGAAAAATTCCAAGCATTACTCCAGCAGCGGCGAAGACCCCCGCAGATTTCCACGGATTTTCTTTCACGTACGCATGCGTAGTATCGGTCGCGTGTTTGGTTTTTTCACCGACAGCGGCTCTTGCCCGATCGATTCTAGCTCTCGTCTCGCTAAGCATTGTTTCGAACCGCGTGCGCAGCGTTGCGAATCCTTCGGCCGAGGAAGCGGCCGCTTCCTTGATCAATTTTTCAGCGTCAGCCACCACCATTTTCAGATCGGCCAGCAACTTGTCCTTGCTGCCGTCGTAATTGCAGACTTGGTGGCCGGCCGTGCTCCGCTGGCCCGGGCCAGATGCATCACGGCTCGCATTTTCTCCAGTGTTCATTTCGGACCCCCGATGACCCAATATTAATTACCAGGCTCTAATGCCTGATAAACCGTCTAAACGCCGTCACGATGCAGGTGAGAAGCAGCACGATGAACAGAATATTTTCGATTTCCACTTCTTTCGCGGGTATGCCGCCGAGACCCAAGGCCTCGGCGATTACGACAATCCCGAATAATGCAGCGGCGTAACACCACATGGTAATGCTCCTGTTATCTGGAATGGCCGCGCGTCAGATCAACGATTACACGGCGCTGCGCCCGCTGATGACTCTCAGCAAGACGACCACGATGGCGATCACCAGCAGAACATGAATCAAACCACCCATGGTGTAGGAGGTAACGAGGCCCAGCAGCCATAAGATGGTCAGAACAACGGCAATGGTATATAGCATGGTAATTATCCTTTCGTGCTTTGCGTTAGGTGTTCCGATCTGATGCGCGCGACCTGAAATTTCAGGGTTATGCCGCATCGAAGCTCAAGGGGCCGCGTAGCTGAAAAAACAGTCCCGGGAACCACTGATCGATGCGACAATTGTCCTCTTCGCAACCGGAGGGTTCTGTACGCCAGCGAACATACAACCGAAGATTCCCGCAGTACTCTTCGTGCGATGTCGTAGTGCGGTCACGTTGCCTTGAAACGCATCGCTTAACCGCGCACCCAAGCAGTTAGCGGTTAGTCTCGACCTCGGATTGTCTCTCTGCGGCTCCGTGTGCCGTCTGTTGGGTGTGCTAGTGCCGTTCCAACGTATTTCGCCAAGTGGGGCGAGCATGGAGCGCGGGGAATCCTCCCCAATTGAGGCGATCCGGATAGCCGCAGATAGTTGGAACGGCACTAGCAGGACGCCGTCAAACCAGGAGAACCAGGTGCTATTTGAAAATCTATCACCCGTTGCAAACGGCCTGCATGCTGCTCTGCCCCGTAAAAACCACCCGCGGCCGCGAGTTGCCAACCGACCATCCGCCGCAAATCTGGTGCTGGCTGCACTCCCCCATAAAGAGTACCAGCGCATGCTGACCGGCCTCGAGCCAGTCAAGCTGATTTACGGGCAAGTGCTCTATGAGCCCAAGGGACGGATTCGGCATGTCTACTTTCCCACCAGCTGCCTCGTTTCTTTGCTTACGGCAGTCGATAAGACCCGGACTTTGGAAGTTGGCATGGTCGGCAATGAAGGCATGGTCGGCATGCCCATGGTGCTGGGGATCGGCGTTTCGGCCGTGCGCGCACTCGTGCAGGGAAACGGCACGGCCATGCGCATGACAGCGGCGGGTTTTCTCGCCGAATTCAGGAAAAATCTGCCGTTGCAACGGGCGCTATTCCGCTATACGCATTTATTGATGGCCCAGGTTTCACAAACCGCCGCATGCAACCGCTTTCATAATGCGGGGGCGCGCCTTGCCCGTTGGCTGCTGATGACCAGCGATCGCGTGCACGCGGCCGAATTTCGCCTGACGCACGAATTTCTGGCGCACATGCTGGGGGTACGTAGAGTCGGCGTGACCAAGGCTGCCAGCGAATTGGAACTAAAGAAATTAATCGTTTACAGCCGTGGCAACATCAGAATTCTGGACCTGCAGCGTCTTGAAGCGGCTGCGTGCCCGTGTTACCGCATCGTCAAAAACCTGCAAGATCGTGCGCAGACATAGCACCTGAAGCGGAAAATAATCCGCTGGATGCGAGACAGCGAATTCGCAACCAGAAACAACGACGCGCCGGCCGTATAAGGCCGACACACCGTTCATCCGTTACTGCTCGTGCTTACCTTCTGTCTTCTCGTCTGTCTCCTTTGCCGACCTGGTTGCCGATGAGGCCACCGACCGCCGCACCGCCGACAGTTCCGAGCGCGCTGCCGCCCGTAAGCACCGCACCCCCGACAGCACCTATGCCGGCGCCAATCGCGGTATCTTTATCCCGCGTCGACATATCGGCACACCCACCCAGGCCGAGCAGCACCGCTGCGGCGACCGCACTGACTGCAAACCTATGCATCGTTTTCATAGTAATACCTCTTTATCAAACTACGGTTAAAAAAAATGCCTGGCAGACTACTGCTTGCGACTGACCGAAGCGCCGTGTCACCTTAGGTTATCCATTTGGCGACCTTGCCAGCCGGAGAGTTGCCACTTCGCCGCGTGCTTCGAAATCCCGTATGTTGCCTGGATTTCGCCCGCGAGGTGATCGCGCTTGCCGGCAATCGCAGCGAGCCGATCGTCGGTAAGTTTGCCCCACTGCGCTTTGACGTTACCCTTGAAATGCGTCCAGTTACCTTCAATGCGATCCCACTTCATATCCGTGTCCTCAAAGTTGATGGGAATCGGCATGGTGCACGCACCGCTTGCCCGATTTCACGCCACTTCACTTGACGTGAGTTAATACCTTCATGCGCTTCTGCCAATCAGTGAGTTGCTTCTCCGTTTCATCCTTGGAGATGCCATACACTGCTTGGATCTTGCCGGCGAGGTGATCGCGCTTGCCGGCAATCACATCGAGCTGATCGTCGGTTAGTTTGCCCCACTGCGTTTTGACGTTACCCTTGAATTGCTTCCAGTTACCTTCAATGCGGTCCCAGTTCATTTTCATTTCCTTAAGGTTGATTGACTATCGGCACCCGTCACAGCCCTGGCGGCACAGCAAAGCGCCACTGGAATGCCTGCGCTCAACAGCCGCGGGCAGAGGAGTTGTTTCTTCGCGGGGGCAACTACTCGAAACTACAGGTTTGCGGGCGCCCCATCATTCAGGCGATTGTCGCCCTGCCCCGGGGTTTTCTCTGTTCGTTGGCGAACACAATGCGGACTAATTCGTCATTCGCATAAAGGAGGGCGGCGAAACGACGCGGGTACTGAATGGGAGGCTTGACGCCATGATGCCGCCATCCGTCCGGTTGCCTTTTCCGCTTAGCGCGAATGCGGACGCAACGGCACTTTTCATGGATGATGGCAAGTCGCGGCCCGGGATTACCCTGCTGAGCGGAGGCTTGTATCCACGACGGAGCAGGCCTGCCACCAATCCGGCAACCAGCAGCGGCGCAAGCCAGATCGCCAGCATTTTCAGCAGATACGGCCCCCTTTGTTCGTCCGCCTCGGTATCCAGCAGTTGGCGATACTCGCCCCTCACAAACGCGACCCGCTCGCCAGTGGCGGTCGCCGGAAATGTCAGTCGCGTGCCGTTTGACATGCGCACCATCCGCGGGTTTTCCGACCATACCAGTGCGCCACGGGCCGGTTCCGCTCCGGCATCCCTTCCGAACAAAATCGACGAAGCCTCGTTCGAGAGTTTGCTCAGGAACTGGGGATCGTGCGGCATCTGCTGCGCCCGGGGCAGATTCATCCATCCGTACGTGATAGCCACGATGGTCCACATGACCGTCAACGTCATCCACAGAGGCCACCATCCGCCGTGTCGATTAAACATACGGGCCATTGTCGTCCGCTCCCTGGATCCGGTCTGTGCGCTGTCGAACAGAAGAAGGGATTTATCAATCGCAGCTGCGCTCGCCCCTCAGCGCCCAAGCAATTCGCCTGCCGGTTTGAGCGATTCGACGCGGTCGCAGATCACTTTGGCGATGGCGACCAGCGGCGCACCGAGCAGCAGGCCCCACACTCCCCACAACCACCCAAAAAACAGCAAAGCAATGAACAACACTGCGGCGTTCACGCGTGCGAACCGGCTTTGCAGCCAGGTCATGAACACGAACCCGATGGCGCCCATCACCAGCAGCGACACGCCTGCAACCGCGAGCGCGTAGAGCAGCGAGCCGAATTGCAGAAACGCGGCCACGCCGCTGACCAGCGCGATCAACACCGAGCCCAGGTAGGGGATGAAGTGCAGCACGCCGGCGGCGACGCCCAATACGCCTGCCTGCTCCAACCCAAGCGCCCCGAACGCGAGCCAGGTGCAAACCGCCACCAAGGCGTTCGACAAGAACATGGCGAGCAGGTAACGCTGGATCTGCACGTCAACCTCCTCGAGTATCCGCACTGCGTCTTTCTTGCGTGCCAGCGACGGCCCGACGAACTGCACCAGCTTGCGCCGGAAATGCGTGCCCGAAGCGAGCAGGAAATAGGTGAGCAACAACACAATCGGCGTTTGCGCGGCAACCGTAATGAGCAGCGCGGATTGCGCGAGCGCGTAGTCACGCAACCAGGCGGTGGGCTCGGACGTCTTGACCACGACCACGCGCGCTCCCGGCTTCGTGCCTGCGTCAGTGGCAGCCCCCTGGATCTCGTTGGCGGCTTCCTGCATGTTCTGCAGTGCGGTCGGGCTGCTGGTGCGCGCGGCGCTCAAGCTTTGCCGCAGCTTGCGCGCGGCGTCGGGAAGCTTTTCGATCATCGTCGCGGCCTCGTCGTGCAACGAAACTGCGATCCAGGACAAGCTGCCGACCAGCACGGCCAGCACCAGTGCCGCTGCCACCGGACCCGGGACGCGACGTGCCTGTAACCAGTCCACCACCGGCTTCAGCGCGTAGCTCGCGAGGATGCCGATCAACAACGGGACGAAGAAGGCGCGCGCCAGATACAGCGCGGCGACGAGCGCGATGACGGTCAGTACGCCGACCGCTACGGTCAGGCGCGAAATTCGGGGTGCGTGCCCGGCGACTTCAGTTGGCTGCGCTGTAGCGTCAGCTGCCACATCGGCAACGACCGCGGCGACGGCTGCACTGGCGGAATTAGTCATAGCCTGCATGCGCTCAGGGGCGGTACCGGCCGCAAGTCAGAATGCCGGCAGTTCCGCCTTACTTTTTGATGCTCATTTCATTGCTGACACTGCGCACTCCCTCGATGCCGTGGGCAACTTCGATGGCGCGGTCGATCTGGCTCTGATTGTCGACGAAGCCGCTGAGCTGGACTTCGCCTTTGCGCGTTACGGCAGCGATGTCGAAGCTCTTGACGTACGCATCGGCTAGCAGCGCGGCCTTGACCTTGGTCGTAACAATTCCGTCATCGACTTTGTTGCCTACCGTCGTCGCCGCGCCCTTCAGGCTCACTTTGTTGTCTATGCTTTTGACACCCGCCACCCCGCGGGTGACTGCGATCGCGCGATCGATCAGTGTCTGGTTATCGACAAAACCGCTCAACTGGACTTCGCCCTTGCGGGTTTCGACCTTGAAACCAAAACTCTTGACGTCCGGGTCGGCAAGTAACGCGGATTTAACCCGGGCGGTAACCACGCTGTCGTCAAGCTCCGTGCCCACCGTCGTGCTCGGCGGCGGCGTGCCGGCCGCTTCCTGAGGCTTGTTACAGCCGGCGATAAAAATTGTCATCACGCCTGCCAGCGTCGTTGCACTTAAAAAAACAAGCAATCCAATGCGGGCTCTCATGTGAAATTTTCTCCATGCAGGAAGTTTGTGACCGTGCATGCACACCTTCCTCCGGTTCGCCACGTTGCTCTGTGCGCCAGCGCACGTAAGATGCAGACGGCATGAAAGAATCGTTACGGCCAAGCCCGAGCGATATACCGCTACGGGATGATGTCAGGGCACAAGTCGCTTACGACTTGGGTACGCCAGCGCACAGACTGTCCTGAGGGAAGGAAGACAATTACCGCACCGGTCAACGATCATGGACCGGTTTTCTCCACAATTTCGTGTGCAGTTTTCGTCAGCTACTAGAGAGGAACCATCATGGATATTTCCAAACTTTTTACGCCGGCAATAGCGGCGATTATGCTGGGCGCCGCAGCGCTCGTTTCCGTTGCGAACGCAAATAGCGATGAAATCGTCCAGATCGCCGGGAGCGTGTCCTATGTGTCTGGAGGCGTCGGAACGGATTCGATCGACCGCCTCAGTTCGCTCGCCGGGAACTTCAATCTCAAACTCGTGTTCGCTCTGAAGTCCGGCGACTACGTGAGCGACGTCAAGGTCACCATCGCCGACGCGGCGGGCAAAACGCTTGTGGATACCACGTCCGAAGGGCCGTGGTTCTTGACCAAGTTACCGATGGGAAAATATCAAATCGTCGCAACCTTTGCCGGCAATCCGGAAAAACGCACCATCGCCGTCGGCGCGGAAAAACTCAAAACTATCGATTTTCGGTGGGACTCTGAGTAGCGGCGTGAAACGGTCGTATGGCCGTTGTCTAGGGTCATGCAACTTCGCGCAATGTGCGTTACCGTACGGACAATAAATGGTTATCCGCGCAATCTACGCAACGATCCGGTAGTCAGGAGCGAGTCAATCACGGTGTGCGGCTGCTTGCCGTCAGGTCGCCATGCCGTTGCAACTATTTTGGATGGCTATTTCAGGAGAAAAGAACATGTTGATAAGAAAAGTCTTGGTGTCCGCGTTGTTTGCCGCCGGAATGCTCGGCGCCGTTGCAACACCGCTGCCGAGCGTGGCCGCTGTCGACGTCTATGTGAATATCGGTCCGCCCCCGGAGCGATTCGAACGCGTTCCCGAGCCGCGTCGTGGTTACATCTGGTCGCCCGGATATTGGGACTGGCGAGGCAGTCACCATGTGTGGGTAAAAGGGGCCTCGGTTCGCGAGCGCGAAGGCTATTCCTACCAACCGCATCGCTGGGTGGAGCACGATGGGCGCTGGAATCTCGAGCGCTCGCGCTGGAGTCAAGCGCGGGGCCGTGACAGCGACGGCGATGGCATTCCCGATCGTCTCGACAATCACCCCAACAATCCCAACCGGCGCTGAGTCGATCTTTGCCCTGATCCGCGCACGCCCGCAAGGCGCGGCGGTTCAGGGCCGCTTGTGCATGTACAACCGCAACTTCAAACCCGGCTGAACGAAGAGGCTTAACAGGTAGCCCAAGGGCCCAGACTGGCAGAGTCAATCCTATGCCGATGATTCCTCCGGATTGTGCGGCCATTACCGGGCCGCACGATTCGTTCCCAGTCAGGGGACTGGAAAAACTTCTGCGGGTGCTCTCCGTCTTTACCTTGCTGATGACGGTGCCGCAAGTGCTCACGATTTGGGTCGGCCGTGATGCCGGCGGCGTCGCGCTCGTATCCTGGGTTTCCTATCTTTTCTCTGCATGCCTGTGGTTGTCTACGGGATGCAAAAGCACGACAAGACCATCTACCTCGCCTGCATCGGCTGGATCCTGCTGGACGCGGCCGTCGTGGTCGGCGTCATCGTCTATCGGTGATTCCCAGCAGCGCTTCCCTACGGCGTCCCGGGCTCTTCCAAGAGCGGACATTGCGGATAGCGACAGCGCGTGTTCCGCTAAATACGAGATCGCCCAGTCAATTCACCGACGCTCCTCGCGCTCATGCCCCTTCGCCCACCCCTTCCCGTTTCCCTGCCCTTGCCCTCATGTTCTCGCTCCCCGCGTTCGGCAACGCGCTCCCAGCGTCCAGGTTCGCTTGGACGAGGCTGATTCGCGAACTTTCGCGATGTACGCCAGCGCAAATAAGAAATTTCGCGCTGGGTACGCCAGCGCACGGATCGTTTTGGACGCAGGGCGATAATGGTTACCGTGATCGATGCTGTTGATCGCAGGCATCGCGGCGACTGTGTTCCGTGTCGCTGGAAGTGCGACCGGCACCGAACTTGATCAACATGAGGCGACTGCAATGAACTGGGATCGCATCGAAGGCAACTGGGTACAATTCACGGGTAACGTCAACGAGCGGTGGGACAATCTCACCGAGCGCCAACTCGCCAGCAGGGTCCAGGAAACGTATGGAACGACGAACGGCGAGGACTACGCGCAGCGTCAACTCACCGACTGGCAGCAACGCCTGAGTGAAATCGAACGTGCCGCGCGATGACGCGACACGCGGGCGAAACCCTGTCTGACGATCCCGGCGGGCAGGCCCGTTGGCCGGGGGCGGTTATGCGGCGACCGCGGAAATGCCCTGGCGATACTGCACATCGGACAGCAAGCGGCCTAATTCTTTCTTGACGACGGCGTAGCACTCGCAAGCGCCGGCCTCCAATCCGGACCGCTCAAGCACTGAAATGTGGCCGCGGCGGTAACGAATAACACCGGCGCGCTGCAATTTCCCGGCGGCCTCCGTAATGCCTTCCCGGCGCACGCCGAGTGCGTTGGCGACCAATTCCTGCGTCATGACCAACTCATTCGAAGGCATTCGGTCGAGGGTCAACAATAGCCACCGGCACAGTTGCTGCTCTATCGAATGGTGCCGATTGCAGGCCGCGGTCTGGAACATCTGCGTGACCAGCGCCTGGGTATAGCGCAGCAATAAACGCTGCACCAGCCCGGCGCGGTTGAATTCCTCCTTCAGCAACCTTCCCCGTAGCCGGTAACCGTGGCCCGCGGTCTGCACGACAGCCGAGCTGGGCGTGGTGTCCCCTCCCATGAAGAGCGAAATACCGAGTATGCCTTCGTTGCCCACTCCCGCGATTTCAGCCGATACCCCGGACTCCATGACATAAAGCAGCGACACAATGGCGGTCGTGGGGAAATAAACGTGCTGCAGCTGGCCGCCGGGTTCGTAGAGAGTTTCACCGAGCAGCATCGGGACCAGTTCCAGATTGGGAGCCAGGCGCTCGAATTCCGCGGCAGGCAGGGCGGCGAGCAGATGGTTTTGATTGGGGCTGTGCGGTACTGTCATGGCGACCTCTTGAAATCCCGTGTTCTATTACTTTGCGGTAAGCTCTACGCCGATTCCGCGGTAACCGATGAAGCCGCAGGACTGGTTAAACATTGGTTGCCCGCTGACGTGAAATTTTTGCTGCGAGCCATCGGCATTGACGCGGTTGAATTCGAAATCCAGGAATGGCTGACGGGCTGCAATCTTCGCCTGCAGCGCTTCGCGCTCCGCCTCGTTCCAGCCAGTCGTTCCTTCAGCGCTTCTTTCACCTGCCAAGGTGTCGACCCGGATGCCGAGCATTTCCAGGACCGGACCGGAAACCTTGGTGAAGTTCCCGGTCTCGTCCTGCTCCCAGTACCAATCGGAGGCCAGTTCGGTCAGGCTGCGAAAGCGCGCTTCGCTTTCGCGCAGTTCAGCGGTCCGTTCCTGGACTTTCTGCTCCAGAATCCTGCTGTAATTCTCGAGTCTTTTGTACAGCAGCCGCACTTCCAGCATGTTGTGGATGCGAGTCTTGACTTCGATGAGATCAAACGGCTTGCTGATGAAATCCTTGGCGCCGGCCTGCAGCGCCCGCAGCTTGTGACCCGGTTGGGCAGTGAGCACGATCACCGGAAGGTAGCTGTCGGTATCGTTGGTCTTGAGGCCTTCCATCACCTGGAATCCATCCATGCCGGGCATCTGCAGGTCGAGCAGGATCAGATCGTAGCGGTTCTTGCGGTGCAGCGCGCAGACCTCCTGTGGATTCATCGTCGACGCAACGCAGGTATAGCCGGCCTCGCTCAGCAATTGCTCAAGCAAACTGATATTGGACTCCTGATCGTCAACGATCAGGATGCTGGCGTTAAGAATATCGGGCGCACTCATCATAATGCTTTTCCCTCTTTGTTTGCGCCGGCCGATTCAGTTCTCGCAAATTTCAGTGCCACGTCCAGCGTATCCATGAACTCGTTGACCTTGATGGGTTTGGTGAGATAACGGAAGAACCCTGCCTTCAGACCTTTCTCGATATCGTGGGGTATTGCATTGGCACTGATGGCAACCACCGGGATGTGCGCTGTTGCCGGGTCTGCGCGCAGGATTTTCAGCGCTTGGATACCGCTGATGCCGGGCAGATTGATGTCCATCAGGATTACATCCGGCCGGGAGGCGCGCGCCATCTCGATACCGCGATTGCCGTCCGCCGCACTCAGCAAGCGGATATCGGGCCGGCGCGCGACGAGATCCTCGACCAGCATCAGATTGGCCGGGTTGTCCTCGACATAAAGCAGGGTGCGCAACTGCGCGTCGGCTTGAACTTGCGACTGGGCGACAGCCGTGGGTTTGGCTGCGCCGGCGGCAGGTTGTGGTTCAGCCGTCAAGTTCAGTTCGATCCAGAACACACTGCCCACACCGACCGTGCTTTCCACGCCGATTTCGCCCTTCATCAATTCGACCAGCCGCTTGCTCACCATCAGGCCGATGCCCGTGCCTTGCTCGACGCCGGTCTCTCTTCCGATACGGTTGAACGGCTGGAAAAGCTGCGCCAGCTGTTCCGAAGCAAGTCCGGCACCGGTGTCCCGGACGCTGATGCGAATCGAATTCGGGTGGGCCAGAGTGCATTC
>JBGPFE010000008.1:0-127115 GCA_041483135.1 Gammaproteobacteria bacterium
ATCGGCGACCGCCAGACCGGCAAGACCGCAGTGGCGGTGGACGCCATCATCAACCAGAAGGGCAAAGACCTCATCTGCATCTACGTCGCGATCGGCCAGAAAGCCTCCTCCGTCGTTAACGTGGTGCGCAAGCTCGAAGAACATGGCGCCATGGCCTATACCATCGTGGTGGCGGCAACGGCCTCCGAGTCCGCCGCCATGCAGTACATCGCGCCCTACTCCGGCTGCACCATGGGCGAGTACTTCCGCGACCGCGGCCAGGACGCACTCATCATCTATGACGATCTGACCAAGCAGGCGTGGGCGTACCGCCAGGTGTCGCTGCTGCTGCGCCGCCCGCCGGGGCGGGAAGCCTACCCGGGCGACGTGTTCTACCTGCACTCGCGGCTGCTCGAGCGCGCCGCACGCGTCAATCCGGAATACGTAGAGAAATTCACCAAGGGGCAGGTCAAGGGCAAGACCGGCTCCCTTACTGCGCTGCCGGTGATCGAAACCCAGGCCGGCGACGTGACGGCGTTCGTGCCGACCAACGTGATTTCCATCACCGACGGCCAGATTTTCCTGGAAACGGACTTGTTCAACGCCGGCATCCGGCCCGCGATCAACGCCGGTATTTCGGTGTCGCGCGTCGGTGGCGCAGCCCAGACCAAAGTGATCAAAAAGCTGGGTGGCGGCGTGCGTCTCGCGCTGGCCCAATACCGCGAGCTCGCGGCGTTCGCGCAGTTCGCGTCCGACCTCGACGAGGCCACCCGCAAACAGCTCGAGCGCGGCCGCATGGTGACCGAACTGATGAAACAACCGCAGTACCAGCCGCTGCAGGTGTGGGAGATGGCGCTCACGCTGTTCGCGGTCAACAACGGCTACTTCGACGACATCGATGTCAAAAAAGCGCTGGCGGCAGAGCGCGCGCTGCGCGATTTCGTCAAGGGCAAATATGGCGATCTGGTCAAACGCATCGAGGACAGCAAGGATCTCGGCAAGGATGACGAGGACAAGCTGCACGAGGCAGTCAAGGACTTCAAGAAGAATGGCAGTTATTGACGGACGTCCTGGGGACGCCGCATCGACAAGGACATAGCGGACTTAGCATATGCCGGGCAGCAAGGAAATTCGGACCAAGATCAAGAGCGTGCAAAACACGCGCAAGATCACCAAGGCCATGGAAATGGTCGCGGCCTCGAAAATGAAGAAGGCCCAGGAGCGCATGCGCGCCGCGCGCCCCTATGGCGAGAAAATCCGCAACGTCGCGGCGCACATCAGCTACGCCAACCCCGAGTACCGCCATCCGTTTCTAGTCGAGCGTGACTCGGTGAAGAAGATCGGCATCATCGTCATCACCACCGACAAGGGCCTGTGCGGCGGCTTGAACACCAACGTGCTGCGGCTTGCGCTCAACCGCATGAAAGAGTGGGAGGCGCAGGGCGAGAGCTTCGAAGTTTGCGCCATTGGCAACAAGGGCCTGGGTTTCATGCAGCGCCTCGGCGCCAATGTGGTGTCGCATGTGGTGAGCCTGGGCGACAAGCCACACATGGAAAGGCTGATCGGCGCCGTCAAGGTGATGCTGGACGGCTATGTCGAGGACCGCTTCGACCGGCTGATGATTTTCTACACCGGCTTCGTCAACACCATGAAGCAGGAGCCGGTGATGGAACAGCTGCTGCCGCTGGCCGGTGACCGGTTGGGCGCTCCGGAAGGCCCGTGGGACTATATTTATGAGCCGGAGGCCAAGGTGGTGTTGGAGCAGGTGCTGACGCGCTACATCGAGGCGCTGGTGTTCCAGGCGGTGTCCGAAAACATGGCCTCGGAGCAGAGCGCGCGCATGGTGGCGATGAAAGCGGCGAGCGACAACGCCGGCAACGTGATCGATGAGCTGACGCTTATCTACAACAAGACGCGCCAGGCCTCGATCACCAAGGAGCTCTCCGAAATCGTGGGCGGGGCAGCGGCGGTATGACGACCCTTCTAGACGGTCGGGCGAGACCAATGGGCGCGCAGCGCCCGTTACGGCGAGACCGGATTGTCTAGAAGCTGCGGCCGTTTAAGCCGGGGTGAAAATTGCAGTTTAATGAATTCGAATTGAACGGCTAGGAAAACAAGCTATGGCACAGGCACAAGGAACGATTGTTCAGTGCATCGGCGCGGTGATCGACGTCGAATTCCCGCGCGACCAGATGCCCGGCATCTATGACGCGCTCAAGATGGACGAGATCGGCCTCACGCTCGAAGTGGAGCAGCAGCTCGGCGACGGCGTGGTGCGCACCATCGCGCTCGGGTCCTCGGACGGTCTGCGCCGCGGCATGAAGGTGGTGAACACCGGCGCGCCAATCTTGGTGCCGGTCGGGCCCAAGACGCTCGGCCGCATCATGGACGTGCTGGGCCGCCCGATCGACGAAATGGGTGCGATCGGTGCGGAGAAGACTGCCTCGATTCACCGCGCTGCGCCGAAATATGAAGAGCTTTCCCCGAGCCAGGAGCTGCTCGAGACCGGCATCAAGGTGATCGACCTGGTGTGCCCGTTCGCCAAGGGCGGCAAGGTGGGCCTGTTCGGTGGCGCCGGCGTCGGCAAGACCGTGAACATGATGGAGCTGATCAACAATATTGCCAAGAAACACAGCGGCCTGTCGGTATTCGCCGGGGTGGGCGAGAGGACGCGCGAGGGCAACGACTTCTACCATGAGATGAAAGACGGCGGCGTCCTGGACAAGGTGGCGCTGGTCTACGGCCAGATGAACGAGCCGCCCGGCAACCGTCTGCGCGTGGCCCTGACCGGCCTCACCATGGCAGAGTTTTTTCGTGATGAAGGCCGCGACGTGCTGCTCTTCATCGACAATATCTACCGCTTCACGCTCGCCGGCACCGAGGTGTCGGCGTTGCTCGGCCGCATGCCCTCCGCCGTGGGTTACCAGCCGACGCTCGCCGAGGAGATGGGCCGGCTGCAGGAACGTATTACCTCGACCAAGACCGGCTCGATCACCTCGATCCAGGCGGTGTACGTGCCGGCCGACGACCTGACCGATCCGTCGCCCGCGACCACCTTCGGCCACCTCGACTCGACCGTAGTGCTGTCACGCGACATCGCATCCCTCGGTATCTACCCGGCCGTGGATCCGCTCGACTCGACCTCGCGCCAGATGGATCCGCACGTGGTCGGCGAGGAGCATTACACCGCGGCGCGCTCGGTGCAGGCGACGCTGCAGCGCTACAAGGAACTGCGCGACATCATAGCCATTCTCGGCATGGACGAGCTCTCGCCCGAGGACAAGCTGGCGGTCGCGCGCGCCCGCAAGATCCAGCGCTTTCTGTCGCAGCCGTTCGACGTGGCGAAGAACTTCACCGGCCAAGACGGCAAGTATGTGTCGCTGAAGGACACCATCAAGGGTTTCAAGGGCATCGTCAACGGTGACTACGACAACCTGCCCGAGCAGGCGTTTTACATGGTCGGCACGATCGAAGAAGCGGTTGAGAAAGCGAAAACATTGCAGTAATGGGCAAAGGGTGATGGGTGATGGGTAATGGGTAAAAAGCGCATTTTTTACATCACCCATCACGCATTACCCATCACCAAGGGTTAGTAATGGCCAACACCATACACGTAGACGTCGTCAGCGCCGAAGAGTCGATTTTCTCCGGTGAGGCGGAATTCGTCGTGCTGCCGGGCGAAGCGGGCGAACTCGGAATCTATCCGAAGCACACGCCGCTCATCACTCGCATCAAACCCGGCTCGGTGCGCATTAAGGTGCCGGGCCAGGCCGACGAGGAACTCGTGTTCGTCGCCGGCGGCGTACTCGAAGTGCAGCCGGGTGTGATCACCGTGCTCGCCGACACGGCGATCCGAGGCCACGATCTTGACCAGGCCAAGGCGATGGAAGCACAGCAGCGCGCCAGGGAAGCGATGGCGAACGCCAAGAGCGATATGGATTTTGCCAGGGCCCAGTCGGAATTCGCGGTCATGGCAGCCCAGATCGCCGCAATCCGCAAGCTGCGGCAGAAGAAATGACAAACCCGGACGCCTGACGGCGCCGGTTTATCTTCGCGGGTTCGGCCGGCTGCAAGCGCCGTTCAACCCGCGGTCCCATCGAGAACAAATAGGCGGCCCCGGCCGCCCTTTTTGTATTCCCGGTGCAGCCCGGGCAGTACACTAGCGCCATCTCGACGCCAATATAGATTTGCCGAACCATATTATGGCGGTAACCAACGCACACTATGATCTGCTGGTGATCGGCGGCGGCATCAACGGCGCCGGTGTCGCGCGCGACGCCGCGGGACGCGGGCTCAAGGTGCTGCTGGTCGAAAAAGACGATCTCGCGGCGGCGACCTCGTCGTCGAGCAGCAAGCTGATCCACGGCGGGCTACGGTACCTCGAGCATTACGAATTCCGGCTGGTTGCCGAGGCGCTCGCCGAACGCGAGGTGCTGCTCAAGATCGCGCCGCATCTGGTGGCCCCGCTACGATTCGTGATGCCGCACGTGCCGCAGCTGCGGCCGCGCTGGATGATACGCATCGGGCTGTTCCTGTATGACCACCTTGGGCGCCGCACCCGTTTGCCCGGTTCGCACGGCATCGATCTGAGCGCGCCACCCTATAACTCCGGCCTCAAACCAGCGCTGACCAGAGGTTTCATCTATTCAGACTGCCGCGTCGACGACGCGCGGCTGGTGGTGGCAAACACACTGGCCGCGCGCGAGCTGGGCGCTGACATCCTGACGCGTACCGAATGCGTGATGGCAAAACGCGTCGACGACGGCTGGCGGGCGCTGTTGCGCGCGACGCATGGCGCCGAGCGCACCGTGTTTGCGCGCGGCGTCGTCAACGCCGCCGGCCCGTGGGTCAAGCAGGTGTTGAACGAGCGCCTGCATCAACCCAGCCGCGACAACGTCAAATTGGTCAAAGGCAGCCACATCGTGGTGCCGAAGCAGTACGAAGGCGGGCACGCCTTGATCCTGCAGAACGATGATCGCCGCGTGGTCTTCATGATTCCGTATGAAGGCAAATACACGTTGATCGGCACTACTGACGTGACGCTCGACGGCGACCCGGCGAGGCCAAGCGCGAGCGCGGAAGAAATCGCTTATCTATGCCGTGCAGTAAATCGGTATCTGGCGCAGCCGATTGCGCCCGCCGACGCAGTGTGGAGCTACGCCGGCATACGCCCGCTCTATGACGACGGCACCGCGGATCCGTCGGCTGTCACGCGCGATTACACGTTGCGCCTCGACTCAGATGCGGGGTCGGCGCCGGTGCTGTCGGTGTTCGGCGGCAAGATCACGACTTACCGCAAACTCGCCGAGCATGTGCTCGATAAGCTTGCACCATGGTTTCCCGCCATGACTGCGGCTTGGACTGCACGCACACCCTTGCCCGGCGGCGATCTATCAGGCATTAGCTTCGAGCAGTTTACGGATATTCAATGCCAGCGAGATTTTCCATGGCTGCCTGACCCGCTTCGGCGCGTGCTGGCGCGCCGCCACGGCGCGAACGTCTACCGAGTGCTCGACAAGGCGAAGTCGCAGTCCGATCTCGGCGCGCATTTTGGCGCCGGCCTTTACGCGCGCGAAGTCGACTACATGATCGAGCACGAGTGGGCATCTAGCGGCGAGGATATTTTGTATCGGCGTACCAAGGCCGGGTTGCATCTCATCCCGCAACAGCGTGCCGCGCTCGTGGAATACGTCGCGCACCGCGTGGCAACACGCTGATTAAACGCCGGTTGTGCGATAATTCACCGATGGTCATCAACGTTGTGATTCTCGCCGCCGGCCAGGGCAAACGCATGCTCTCGGATTTGCCCAAGGCGCTGCATCCGCTCGCCGGCCGTCCGCTGCTTGCGCACGTGATCGCGGCGGCGCGCACGCTCAAGCCGTCGCGTATCTGCGTCGTTTATGGCTACGGTGGCGGGCAGGTGCCGACCGCGGCGCGCGCCGACGATCTCATCTTCGTCAAACAGCAGCCGCAACTCGGCACCGGTCACGCTCTCAAGCAGGCGCTGCCGCATCTCGACTCGCGTAAAGATACGCTGGTGTTGTATGGCGACGTGCCGATGATCGCGGAACAGACGCTTGCCGCGTTGGCCGCCGGCAAAGGAGAGCGTCTGAAAATACTGACTGCCGAGCTCGACGACCCGCACGGTTACGGCCGGATCGTGCGCAACGCCAAACGCGCGATCACCGCGATCGTCGAGGAGAAAGACGCGACCGGAAAACAGCGCCGTATCCGTGAAATCAATACCGGCATCATGCTGCTGCCGGGCAAGCGCCTCATCGGCTGGCTGGCTAAGCTATCGAACCGCAATGCGCAGCGCGAGTATTACCTGACCGAGGTGGTGACGCTCGCGCTCAAGGACCGCGTCAAAGTCGAATCCTGCATGCCGTACGACTGCTGGGAAATTCTCGGCGTCAACAGCACGCTGCAATTGGCTCAGCTCGAGCGCATTTATCAATGGCGGAACGCAACGCGGCTGCTGGAAGCGGGCGTCACGCTCGCCGACCCCATGCGCATAGACGTGCGCGGGGTACTGCGTTGCGGACGCGACGTGCGCATCGATGTCAATTGCGTGTTCGAAGGCGAAGTTGAGCTCGGGGACCACACCGAAATCGGTGCTAATTGCGTAATCAGGAACACGCGGGTCGCCGCCAACACACGCATCGAGCCGTTTTCGCTGGTTGACGGCGCGGCTATCGGCAGGAATTGCCGCGTCGGCCCTTACGCGCGCATCAGACCCGGCACCCGGCTTGCCAAGGACGCGCATATCGGCAATTTCGTCGAAGTCAAAGCGTCGACCATCGGCGCCGGCTCCAAAGCCAACCATCTCGCCTATATCGGCGACGCCAGCGTGGGGCGCAACGTTAACGTCGGCGCCGGCACCATCACCTGCAATTACGATGGCGCGAACAAGCATCGCACCGTGATCGAAGACAACGTTCACATCGGCTCCGACACGCAGCTCGTAGCACCCGTTACCGTGGGCGCCGGGGCCACGATCGGCGCCGGCGCCACGATCACCAAGGACGTGCCGCCCGGAGTACTCACGTATACCGGGAAGAAGCAGGTCGTGAAGCGCGGCTGGAAGCGGCCGGTAAAGAAACGTGAAGAGTGAAGGGTAGGCGGCGATGTGCGGAATCGTCGGTGCCGTCGCGAAGCGCAATGTCGTACCCATTCTGCTCGATGGGCTGAAGCGGCTTGAGTACCGCGGCTACGATTCGGCGGGAATCGCGGTCATCAACGGTACGCTGCAGCGGCTGCGCAGCGCAGGCCGCGTTGCGGAACTTGCGGCGCTCGCCGAGCAGCGGAAGTTAAGCGGCAACATCGGCATTGCACATACGCGCTGGGCGACGCACGGCGTGCCGTCGGAGCGCAACGCGCACCCGCACGTGAGCGGCGGCATCGCGGTGGTACATAACGGCATCATCGAGAACCACGACGCGATCCGCGCCCGGTTGCAGAAAGAGGGCTACCAGTTTGCTTCGGATACCGATACCGAGGTGATCGCGCACTTGGTCCACGCCAAGCTCAAAGAAGCCGGTGATTTGTTTGCAGCAACGCGCGCAGCAGTTGCCGAGTTGCAGGGCGCGTATGCAATTGCGATCGTCGCCGAGCGCGAACCGCAGCGCCTGGTGGTCGCGCGCATGGGCGCGCCGCTGTTGCTGGGCATCGGTAACGGCGAGAATTTTGCCGCCTCGGATGCGTCCGCGCTGCTCCAGGTCACACGCAAGATGATCTATCTGGAAGAAGGCGATGTCGCCGACATCAAGCTCGGCGGCATCGAGATCCGCGATGCCACCGGCAAATCCGTCGAACGCAAGGTACACGTGAGCGAACTCGCCGCGGATGCGGTCGACCTCGGGCCGTACCGGCATTTCATGCAGAAGGAGATCTTCGAGCAGCCCGGGGCGGTCGCCAGCACGCTCGAGATGGTCGCCAACGCACAGTCGATTTCGCCACAGCTATTCGGTGCTGCTGCCGAGGCGATCCTGCGCCAGATCGACAGCGTCCTGATTCTCGCGTGCGGGACCAGCTATCACGCCGGTCTCGTCGCGCGCTACTGGATAGAGGCGATTGCCGGCTTGCCGTGCAGCGTCGAGATCGCGAGCGAGTACCGCTACCGCACGTCGGTGCCGAACCCGCGCGCGCTAGTGGTCACGATTTCACAATCGGGAGAGACCGCCGATACCATCGCCGCGCTTAATCACGCGAAAAGTCTCGGCCAGGCCTGTTGCCTGACGATCTGCAACGTGCCCGAAAGCGCGCTGGTTCGGCTGTCGGATCTGCGCTTCCTGACGCGCGCCGGTCCTGAAATCGGCGTCGCTTCGACCAAGGCCTTTACCACCCAGCTGGCGGCACTCGTGCTGCTGACGCTGGTGCTCGCTAAGTTGCGCGGGCGCATCTCCGCCGAGCATGAGCGCGAGTTGATACATGCGCTGCGACATCTACCGGCCGCGCTGTCGCACGCGTTGCAGGTCGAGCCGCAGATTAAAGGTTGGGCAGCGCGCTTTGCCGGGCGCGAACATGCGCTGTTCCTCGGGCGCGGCATTCACTACCCGATCGCGCTGGAAGGCGCGCTCAAGCTCAAGGAAATATCCTATATCCACGCCGAGGCGTATCCGGCCGGCGAACTCAAGCACGGGCCGCTGGCGCTGGTCGACAGCAATATGCCGGTGGTGGCAATCGCGCCTCGCGACGCGCTGCTCGAAAAGCTCAAATCGAACATGCAGGAAGTGCGCGCGCGCGGCGGCGAGTTGTACGTGCTGGCCGACCAGGACGCGAATATCAAGTCGAGCGACGGCGTACACGTGATTACGCTCACCGACCATGCCGGCATTCTGAGCCCGATCCTGCATACCATTCCGCTGCAGTTGCTCGCGTATCACGCCGCACTCGCGCGCGGCAACGACGTGGATAAACCGCGTAATCTCGCGAAATCGGTGACGGTCGAGTAACGCGCGCCTAGTTATCGCGCCGCGGCTTGCGCGGCGCGTTGCCGAACAGTCGATCGTAAAGCCAGTTCGGGCCCACGCGCAGGATGCGCGCGACTATCGCCATCTGCCATGGGATTACGGCATATGTTTTGCCGCGGTCTATGATGCCGGCAATTTTGCGCGCGGCGGCATCGGCGCTCAGCAGGAACGGCATCGGGTAGGGGTTCTGCGCCGTCATTGCCGTGGCGATGTAACCCGGGCAGACGGTGATCACTTTGACGCCGCTGCCGCGCAACTCGACGCGCAGGCTTTCGAGATACGAGATCGCCGCCGCCTTCGATGCCGAATAGGCTGCGGCGCCGGGCAACCCGCGGTAGCCGGCAATGCTCGCAATTCCTACCAGAGCCCCGTGTCCAGCCGCCCGCATTGCGGCAAGAAATGGCTGAAAAGTCTTGACGATGCCAACCACGTTGACATCGATCACATCCTGGAACGCAGGTATGTCCCCGGCAAACTCGGTCAGTGTGCCTGTGCTGATGCCGGCATTGGCAATTACGATGTCAGGGCTGCCGTGACGTGAGATGAAATCGGCCGCGGCGGCTTGCAGCGCCGGAGCGTCGCGCACGTCGACGGGGTAAACATGAACAGGGACGGATAATTGAGCGGCCAGTTGCGTGAGCCCGGCCCGGCGTCGCGCGATCAGGCCTAGCGCAGCACCGCGCCGCGCATAATGTTGTGCCAGCGCAGCGCCGATGCCGCTCGAGGCACCGGTGATAATCACGCGCTGCATGGGTCCGCTGTTGACGGAGTGTAAGGCTGCGGGGGCAGGCGCCGCGAGCGGCGGGCGCTATTTGCCGCTTTTCTGAAGCCGATCCTGGCGCGCGAGACGGATCAAGCCGTCGAGCACCGGAATTATGGCCCCCACACTGGGGGTCATGCTGGTCGAGGTCAGATAGCGGCCGTCGACGACGAGCGAGGGTGTCCCCTGGATGTCGTAATTCTTGGTCAGGTCTTTGGCGCGCTGTATTTTCTGCGCCATATCCGGCGCGTTATAGGCAGCCAGCCACTTCTCGCGGTCTATGCCGTGCTTGGTCGCCCACTCCAGCATCACGTCGGGCTTGCTCATGTACAAGTCCTCGACGTGATAGCCGTGATAGACCGCCAGCTGCAGTCGCTCCACTTCGCTCAGCGTTTCCAGTGCGTAGTAAATCCGCGCATGAGGCCCCCAGTTGTCGTGGCGAACCACCGGCATGCGTCGCAGCACGACGTCAGCGGGCATATTCTTGCGCCAGCGCTCGAGGTGGGGTTGCATCTCATTGCAATAGGGGCAGCCGTACCAGAAAAAATCGATGACCTCGATCTTGTCGCCGCTTGCCACCGGCTGCTGCGGAATCACGCGGTAATCGACGTCGCGCTTTATCTGCTGCGCCGCTGCAGGCAGCGCGAGGGCTGTGAGCGCGAGGCAACACAGGACAAGCCGGATGAAGATATGAGCACGTTTTAGCATGGTCTATTTTTTCCCGCCACGGTCTTTGCGCGCCTGCGCGATCAACTGGTCGACCACCTGAAAGAAGCGGTCATAGTTGACGCTATTGTCGGAGTTGAGCGTCATCGAGGGCGAGGTCAGATACTTGCCGTTGACGGTCAGCGCCGGCGTGCCCGAGACATCGTAGTTGCGCGTCATGTCCTCCGAGCGCTTGACGCGGTTGCTCACCGCAAACGAACTGGAGGTGTCGAGAAATTTCTGCTTGTCGACGCCTTTGCTCGCCAGCCAATCCGCGATCGCGCGCGGGTCGGTGACCAGTCCACGCTGCTTGTTCTGGTCTTTTTCCTCATGGATCGCCGTGAAGATCGCGTCGTGATACTTGCCAACGAGGCCCATGGCGTCGAGCGCATAGTACGTGCGCGTCAGCGGTTCCCACGTGGGGGCGCCGAACGTACCCGGAACGTAACGGAATTCAACGTCGGCTGGCTTGCGCTTGAGCCAGGTCTTGAGCGGCGGCTCGAGGTGGTAGCAATGCGGACAACCGTACCAGAAAAACTCGAGCACTTCGATTTTCTTGCCGCTGTCGGTCGGCTGCGGCGGGCTGATCAGCGTGTAATCGCGGCCGGCCACCAGCGGCTGCGCCGCGCTGCTGCTGCCGGTGGCCAGCAGCGTCAGCAGCACGGCGAAATAGCCCAATCGTTTCAACAGATTCATCGCGTCTCCCGTGCTGGTTATTTGGCAGGTTGCGCCGGCGCTTCGCGAACCTTGATTAGAGTGGTCTCGATACCGTTTTGTTGCAGGGTATCGCGCGCGCGGTTGAGGTCTTCGATCGCAGTATAAGGGCCAACGCGCACGCGGTGCCAGACCCCCTTGTCGGGCAGCGTGGTGGTTTGGACTGTCGCCTCCACGCCGAGCAGCGCAAGCCGGGCCTTCAGGTTGTCGGCATCGGGCGCATTTTGAAACGCGCCGGCCTGCAGGAAAAACGCCTCCTTGGCCTGCGCGGTTAACGGTTTTTGCTGCGCTTCCTTGAACTGCTGTTCGGTGACCGGCTCTTCCGAGCCGGGCAGGATTTTGTAGAAATCGAAACGCGGCTTGCCGTCGGGCGCCTTGGCCGCCTGGTCGTCGGCCTTGGCCAGGTCGGCGCCTTTCAACGGCTCGCTTTTGGACGGCGGAACGGCACGGTTGACGAACGGCGTCGGCATCTTGTTGATGTACCACGCCACCGCGAGCGCAATGCCGAGACCGAGCACCAGCCCGATCAGGATGCCGATCAGTAGCGAGCCGGCGCCGCCCTTGTCACCGCCCGATTTTTTGTGCGGTCCCTTGTAGTCCTTGCTCATAACGGAATCTTACATTTTTTCCGGCGCCGAGACACCCAGCAGCGCAAGCCCGTTGCGCAACGCATGCCGGATCGCGACGACCAACGCCAGCCGCGCGAGCTTGACCGCTTCCTCCGGCACCAGCACGCGCGTGGCATTGTAGTAACTGTGAAATTCAGCGGCGAGATCCCTCAGATAGAACGCGATCAGATGCGGCGACAGTTCGCGCGCCGAGTTTTCCACCACCACCGGATACTCCATCAACCGCGACAGCAGCGCGACCTCTTGCTCGTTGGTCAGCGATGACGGATCGGCCACGGCAAGGCTGGCGGCATCCCCGCCCCACTGTTCGAGCACACTGCAGACTCGAGCGTGCGCATACTGCACGTAGTAGACCGGGTTGTCGTTACTTTGCGATTTGGCGAGATCGAGATCGAAATCGAGATGCTGATCGCTCTTGCGCAGCACGTAGAAAAAACGCGCCGCATCGTTACCAACCTCCCGGCGCAGCTCGCGCAGCGTGACGAACTCGCCGGCGCGCGTCGACATCGGCACTTTTGTGCCGGCGCGGTAGAGCACGGCGAACTGCACCAGCGCGATGGTCAGCTGCCCGGGGTTGGCGCCGAGCGCGGCGAGCGCGCCTTTGACTCGCAGCATATAGCCATGATGATCGGCGCCCCACACGTCGATCACGAGGTCGAAGCCGCGCTCGATTTTGTCGAGATGGTAGGCAATGTCGGAAGCAAAATAGGTGTATTGGCCGTTTTCGCGCTGCACAACGCGATCCTTCTCGTCGCCGAACGCGGTCGAGCGGAACCAGGTCGCGCCATCCTCGACGTAGAGGCGCCCGGCAGCGTCGAGCTGCGCGACCGCCCGCGCGACTTTGCCCGAGTCGTATAACGACTGTTCCGAGTACCAGCAATCAAAGCTGACGCCGAATTCAGTGAGATCGTCGCGGCAATCGGCGAGTTGCGCGTGAAGTGCGTGGCGGTGGATTGCCGTGTAATCGTCGGCCAGCAGTTGTTTGGCGTTGTCGATCAAACGATCGAGATGGGCCTCGGCGTCCCGGCTCGCATCGACCGTGCCGGCGATCACTGCCGCCGCCTCGCGCAGATAGCGCTTGCCGTCGTGAGCGAGCAGGTCTCGCGCCATCATGCGCACGTAATCGCCCTGATAGGCGTTGGCAGGAAAGGGCACATCGCAGCCGGCAAGTTCGAGATAGCGCAGCCAGGTCGACAGCGCGAGGATGTCCATCTGCCGGCCGGCGTCGTTGACATAGTATTCGCGCGTGACCTTAAAACCGGCGGCGTCGAGCACATTGGCAAGGCTAGCGCCAAAAGCTGCCCCGCGGCCGTGGCCAACGTGCAGCGGCCCGGTCGGGTTGGCGGAGACGAACTCGACCTGAACTTTTTTGTGCCGGCCGGTGCTGCTGCGGCCATAGTCGATTCCTTGCGCGAGAATGTGCGGCACGACCGCGCGTTTGGTCGCGGGCTTGAGAAAGACGTTAATGAAACCCGCACCAGCGACTTCAGCCTTGGCGACGAATGGAGATGCCGGCAGTGCGTCAATCAGCGCGGCGGCGATGTCGCGCGGGTTGCGCTTGATAGATTTCGCCAGCTGCATGGCGACATTGCATGCATAATCGCCGTGCTGCGCCTGTTTCGGGCGCTCGATGACGATCGCCACGCCGGTCTGCTCGGGCGCGACCGCAGCAAGCCCCGCTTCGAACAAGCCCGCAATATGCGCACGTAATTCAGGAAATGCCTGGGCCGCCATGTTTTATCGTCAAACTCCGATCATGCAGATGTGCCATCGCCGCCGTATGCCGAGTAAAAAACCGTGAATTTTAGCATGTAGCGCCGCGTGAGCCGTGTATTACAACTCGAGCGGGTCGACGTCGATCGACCAGCGCACTTTACGCTCCATGGCGGCATCGAGACAGGTACGCCACTCGCGCAAAAAAGCGTGCAGCGCAGTGCGCGAGCGTGCCTGCACCGTCAGCTGTGCGCGCTCGAGACCGGCAAGGCGGGTTAGGCCGGCGGGCACCGGGTCATAGACAGTGACTGTACTGGTGATTCCGGCGGCCCGGAGAGCAGCGCGGGCCAGGAAGCCGAGCGCGTGTTCGAGTCGCGGCGCCTCGGCGCGCAGCAGCGCCTGATGCACAAACGGCGGGAAGCCCGCCTGCCGGCGTTCCGCCAGCAGCTCTTGGGCGTAAGCCGGATAATCGTGGCGACGCAGCGCCTGATACAGCGGGTGGGCCGGGAATTCGGTCTGGATCAGCACCCGGCCGCGGCTCGTGCCGCGCCCGGCGCGGCCCGCGACCTGCGTCAGGCGCGCGAACAGGCGCTCGCCGGCACGAAAATCCGTGCTGTATAGCGAGCTGTCGGCATTAATCACACCGACCAGGTTGAGCTGCGGGAAGTCGTGACCCTTGGCGAGAATCTGCGTGCCGACCAGGATATCGACTTCCTGTGCGTGGATCTGCCGGCGCATTTCGTTCCAGGCGTGCTTGCGGCGCGTGCTGTCGCGGTCGACGCGCAGGACGCGCGCGGCGGGAAATATGCGCGCCAGCGTGCTTTCGATGCGCTGCGTGCCCTGTCCCAACGGCAACAGGTCCTGGTTGCCGCACTGCGGGCACGCGGCGGGAATGAGCTCCTGGTGGCCGCAGTGATGGCAGCGCAGGCGCTGTTCCTTGAGATGCAGTACCAGCTTCGCCGAGCAGCGGTGACAACCCGAAGTCCAGCCGCAGCTCCGGCACATCAGCACTGGCGCGTAGCCGCGGCGGTTGATGAAGACCAGGCTTTGCTCGCCGCGCTTCATGGTCGCGTGCACGGCGCTGAGCAGCGTTTGCGACAGGCCGTCGATGAGCGGCTCGCGCCGCGTGTCGACACACTCGATGTCCGGGGGCATTGCATTGATGCGTTGCGTCAGCGTCAACATCCGGTAGCTGCCGCTGAGCGCCTTATGATAGGTTTCTAATGCGGGCGTTGCCGATCCAAGCACGACCGGGATCTCGCGCTGATTGCCGCGCACCAGCGCGAGATCTCTCGCCGAGTAGCGCAACCCGTCCGTTTGCTTGAACGAAGCATCGTTCTCCTCATCGACGACGATCAGGCCGAGTTTGGGCAGCGGGGTGAATACCGCGAGCCGCGTGCCGAGTACGATGCCGGCAGTGCCGGACTGCGCCGCGAGCCAACCCTGTAAGCGCTCGCTCTCGTTGAGGCCGCTGTGCAGCGCCACCAGCGTGGTGTCAGGAAAGCGCGCGCGCACGAGCGATTCAAGTTGTGGGGTCAGGTTGATTTCGGGCACTAGCAGCAATACCTGCTGGCCGCGAGCGAGGCCGAGGGCGATCAGCTGCATATAAATCTCGCTCTTGCCGCTGCCGGTGACACCAAGCAGCAGCCAGGGCGTAAACCCGTCACCAGCACCGCGCACACTGTCGACGGCAGTGCGTTGTTCGTCGGTCAACGCCGGTCCCTGTGCGAACTGCGGCGCAGCAATGGGTGCGGGCGGCGCCACGCGCGTAGCCGCGACACGCTCTATCCAGCCGAGTTCAACCATGGTTTTCAATGCCGCCGGCGCGCGCGGTGCAACCGCGTGCAGCGCCGCGACGCCAACGCTCTCGTCAGTCGTGCGTAACAGGCGCAGTAATTCGCGCTTGATCGTCGCGCGCCGCGGCAATGTCGCGGGCTCGACGGCGCACCCGGCCGCAGTCAATCGATAACGGGAGGCCGACTCGATTTTGACCGGCTGCCGCCGCCGCAGCCTCGCCGGTAGTGCGTTCATCACTACCTCGCCGAGCGGGTGGTGGTAGTAATCGCTGCAGAATTTAAGCAGCGCCAGGACATCAGCCGGCAGGGGCGGCACATCGCGCAGAATGCTCAACACGCTGCGCACGCGCTGCGGCGGCAGCGACGTCGTGCGCGCGAGTTCGATGATCACGCCGACGGCTATTTTTTTGCCGAACGGCACCAGCACCCGCCTGCCGATGTCATCGCCGGTCGCTGCTGCGGCGCGATAGTCGAACAAAGTAGGCACAGGCACGTCGAGCGCGACGCGGGCAAAATTCATGGATCGGCGTGATACAAGGCGGGCGGGTTAGCGGAAATCGCTCGAGTCAATTCTCAATATTTTCGACAAATGTTTTATTGGACAGGGGTTTTTTCTTGCTCACGGCACCTGTGGATAACATTGTTGATTAAATTTAGAGCAGGTCTGCACGCACGCCGACCGGTGACAGGCTGATTTTCTTGGGTTTTTCGTTTTACAGGGTAAAACCATAAATAAATCAATATATTACTCGCATAGACCCATAAGAAACCACGGTGTTGCGCCAAGGCCCCTACCCGCAAAGCCTTGCTGTGCATAAGTTTGCAGGCGGGAAGCCGTGCAAAGCCAGAATGGGCGCGGGTTTTCAGTGGTAGCTGCCGCTCGGGCCGCGTACCGCCTCGATTAGCGCCGACACGTTTTCTGGCGGCGTGTGTTGGGAAATGCCGTGCCCCAAATTGAATACATGACCGCTGCCGTGGCCGTAGCGCTCAAGTATCGCGCCGGCTTCGCGCTGGATCACGGCGGGCGAGGACAGCAGCACCGCCGGATCCAGGTTTCCCTGCAGCGCAACGCGCGCGCCAACGCGCACGCGTGCGGCGCCGATATCGACAGTCCAGTCCAGACCCACCGCATCGCAACCGATCACGGCGATGCTTTCCAGCCAGCCGCCGCCGCCCTTGGTGAACACGATACTGGGTATGCGCGCCCCTTCGTGCGACCGTTTCAATCCGGTCATCACGCGCGCGGTATAAGCCAGCGAGAACTCATGGAACGCCGCGTGCGACAGCATGCCGCCCCAAGTATCGAAGATCATCACCGCCTGTGCGCCGGCTTCAATCTGGGCGTTCAAGTAAGCGGTCACTGCCGTAGCGTTGACGCCGAGTATGTGATGCAGCAGGTCGGGACGCTGGTAAAGCATCTTCTTGACGGACGCGAAATCGCTGCTGCTCTGGCCCTCGATCATGTAGCAAGCGAGGGTAAACGGGCTGCCGGAAAAACCGATCAGCGGCACACTGCCAGCGAGCGCACGCCGTACCTGGCTTACCGTATCGAGCACATAGCGCAAATGCGATGTCGGGTCGGGAGCAGTTAAATCCTTGATCTCCCATTCATCGCGCAGCGGGCGCTCGAATTTCGGTCCTTCGCCGTCAGCGAAATAGAGGCCGAGCCCCATTGCGTCCGGAATGGTGAGAATGTCGGAAAACACGATGGCGGCATCGAGCGGATAACGTGTGAGCGGCTGCAGCGCGACTTCGGTCGCAAGGTCGGGGTTTTTGCACAGCGCGAGAAAACTGCCTGCGCGTGCGCGGGTCTGATTGTATTCCGGCAGGTAGCGCCCGGCCTGGCGCATCAGCCAGATCGGCGTGTAGGGCGTGGGTTCGCGCAGCAGCGCGCGGATCAGCGTGTCGTTCTTGAGCTTGGTGGGCATACTAGGCAAAGTGGGAGCCGCCGGCAGTTATTCTTTTGAGGGGTTGATACTTCTGGCCTTGCTGCCGACTGCAAGTCGGCTCCGATGCGGTTTACAGGGGGCGCCGGAAGGCCCTCTGTTCCAATTTGCCCACGGGGTACACTGACTTGCCATGCTAGCGCGGCAAGTCAGTGTACCCCATGAGAAACTCATCGACCGCCCGCGCGCACTGACGTCCCTCGCGGATTGCCCATACCACCAGCGACTGGCCGCGGCGCATGTCGCCGGCGGCGAATACCTTGGTGACCGAAGTCGCATAACAACCCTGGCCGTCGGTCGTGGCTTTGACGTTGCCGCGCGCGTCTTTCGCGACGCCGAATGCGTCGAGCACCGACTGCACCGGCGAAACGAAGCCCATCGCCAGCAGCACCAGGTCAGCCTTCATTTCGAACTCCGAGCCCGGGACTTCCTGCATCCGGCTGTCTTTCCACTCGACGCGCACCGCGATCAGCTTTTCGACCTTACCGCTGGCTTTCCCTGATCCGCCTTCGAACCGCTTGGTTGCCACCGCCCAATCGCGCTCCACCCCTTCTTCATGCGAGGACGAGGTGCGCAGCCGCTGCGGCCAGTACGGCCACACCGGGTTCATGTCGACGTCCGGCGGCATAGGCAGCAGCTCAAACTGAGTCACCGAGGCAGCGCCGTGGCGGTTAGAAGTGCCGACGCAGTCGGAGCCGGTATCGCCGCCGCCGATGATGACTACATGCCTACCGGTAGCCCACAGGCCCGGCACTTTCTGATCGCCAGCGACTCGGCGATTCTGCAGGGGCAAGAAATCCATAGCAAAGTGGATGCCTTCGAGCTCGCGCCCGGGGACCGGCAAATCACGCGGCAGCTCGGCACCGCCGGCGAGCACCACCGCGTCGAATTCATCGGCAATGGTCGCAGCATCGAGCACTTTCGCCGCGCTGTTGCCCGCCCCCACGGGCGTCCGGCCAACGGCGTGATTGGTCTTGAACTCGACGCCTTCAGCGCGCATTTGCTCGAGCCGGCGGTCGATCAGCCATTTTTCCATCTTGAAATCAGGAATGCCGTAGCGCAGCAGACCGCCGATGCGATCGTTCTTCTCGAACACCACCACGGCGTGGCCTCCGCGCGCGAGTTGCTGCGCGCAGGCAAGCCCGGCCGGGCCAGAACCAATGACTGCAACGCGCTTGCCGGTTTGCGCTGCCGGCGGCAGCGGCTTGACCCAGCCCTCCCCCCACGCTTTGTCGATGATCGCATGCTCGATCGACTTGATGCCGACCGGGTCGTTGTTGATGCGCAGCGTGCACGCCTCCTCGCACGGCGCCGGGCATATGCGCCCGGTGAACTCCGGGAAGTTGTTGGTCGAGTGCAGGGTTTCGATCGCGCTCTGCCAGTCCTGTTTGTAAACAAGATCGTTGAAGTCGGGGATGATGTTGTTGACCGGGCAGCCGCTCATGCAGTACGGGATGCCGCAATCCATGCATCGCGCGCCCTCGATCTTCGCCTCGTCGTCGCCCAAGTGGCGGATAAACTCGCGGTAATGCTTTGTGCGCGCGGCCGGCGCCTCTGCTGCCTCTTGCAGGCGCTGATACTCAAGAAATCCGGTGACTTTGCCCATGATGTGCGATGCTCGCGCTTATTTCAATTTCACGCTGCGGCCTTGCGGCCGGCGGCGGCAAGCTCGGTGAGCGCGCGCCGGTATTCCTTGGGAAAGATCTTGACGAAGCGCAGCCGATAGACGCTCCACTGCTCAAGAATGGCGTGCGCGCGGCGGCTGCCAGTATAGCGCGCATGGTTCTCGATCATGCGCCTGAGGAGCGCTTCGTCCGCAAGCCCCAGGTGCCAGACATCGCGGGTAATCTTTGCCGCCTGTTCGGACTCCGACAGCACGGGCTCGAGCTCGACCATCGCTGTGTTGCAATATTTGATGAACTCGCCTTCCTCGTCGAGCACATAGGCGATGCCGCCCGACATGCCGGCTGCAAAGTTACGGCCGGTCGTGCCGAGCACCGCTACCGTACCGCCGGTCATGTATTCGCAGCCGTGGTCGCCGACGCCCTCGACCACCGCCTGGGCACCCGAGTTGCGCACCGCGAAGCGCTCGCCGGCGACGCCGCGGAAGTACGCCTCGCCGGCGATCGCACCGTAGAGCACGACGTTGCCGGTGATAATGTTCTCGGTCGGCTCGCCGCGGAACTTGGGCGAAGGCTGCACCGAGATGCGCCCGCCCGAGAGGCCCTTGCCGCAGTAGTCGTTGGTGTCGCCGATCAGGTCGAGCGTCACGCCGCGGGCCAGGAACGCGCCGAAGCTCTGACCTGCCGAGCCGGCGAAACGGATGTGAATCGTGTCGTCCGGCAGGCCTTCATGGCCGTAGCGCTGCGCGATCTTGGAAGAAAGCATGGTGCCGACCGTGCGGTTGATGTTGCGGATTGGCATGTCGATGGCGATCTTCTCGCCGCGCTCGAGGGCGGGTCCGGCAAGCTCGATCAACCGATGGTCGAGCGCTCGCCCGAGGCCGTGGTCCTGCTTCTCGCAGTTAAAGCGCGCAACTTCGGCCGGCATCTGCGGCATGTAAAAAATCTTCGAGAAATCGAGGCCGCGCGCCTTCCAGTGCTCGACGCCCTTCTGGGTGTCGAGCAGGTCGGTGCGGCCGATCAGGTCGCTGAACCTGAGAATGCCGAGGCGCGCCATCAACTCGCGTACCTCTTCGGCGACAAAAAAGAAGTAATTGATCACGTACTCCGGCTTGCCGGAGAACCGCTTTCTCAGTATCGGATCCTGGGTCGCAACGCCGACGGGGCAGGTGTTGAGGTGACATTTGCGCATCATGATGCAGCCTGCGGTCACCAGCGGCGCCGTGGCGAAGCCGAACTCGTCGGCGCCGAGAATCGCGCCGACCACCACATCGCGGCCGGTCTTGATCTGGCCGTCCACCTGCACCGCGATCCTGCCGCGCAGGCGGTTGAGCACCAGCGTCTGTTGCGTCTCGGCGAGACCGAGTTCCCACGGCGTGCCGGCGTGCTTGATCGATGACCACGGAGAGGCACCCGTGCCGCCGTCGTGACCGGAGATTGTGACGTGGTCCGACTTCGCTTTCGCCACGCCTGCGGCGACGGTACCGACACCGACCTCCGAGACCAGCTTGACGCTGATTGAGGCGGCGGAGTTGGCGTTTTTCAAATCGTGAATCAGCTGCGCCAGATCTTCGATTGAATAGATGTCATGGTGGGGCGGCGGGCTGATCAGCTCTACGCCGGGAGTCGAGTAGCGCAGCTCGGCGATGTACTCGGACACCTTGCGCCCGGGCAGCTGTCCGCCCTCGCCGGGTTTCGCGCCCTGCGCCATCTTGATCTGGATCTGCTCGGCTGAAGCCAGGTATTCGGCAGTCACGCCAAAACGCCCGCTCGCGACCTGCTTGATCTTCGACTTGAGCAGGTCGCCGGCCTTGAGCTCCATGTCGTGCGCGACGCGGTTGGCGCCCAGTCGTGTCGCGAGCGTTTCGCCGGCCTTGATCGGTGCATAGCGGCGGCGGTCCTCGCCGCCTTCGCCAGTGTTCGACTTGCCGCCGATGCGGTTCATCGCTACCGCGAGCGTAGTGTGCGCTTCGACCGAGATCGAGCCGTGCGACATCGCGCCGGTCGAGAAACGCTTGACGATCTCGGCGGCGGGCTCGACCTCCTCGAGCGGAACCGGCTTGCGCTGGCCAAACCGGAACTCGAACAGCCCGCGGAACGTCATGTGCCGCAGCGACTGGTCGTTGATGATGTTCGCGTATTCCTTGTACGTCGCGTACGATTTCTGGCGCGTAGAGTGCTGCAGCTTCGCGATCGCGTCCGGCGTCCACATGTGCTCCTCCCCGCGCACGCGGTAGGCGTACTCGCCGCCCGCATCGAGCGCGTGCGCGAGCACCGGGTCGTTGCCGAATGCCGCCTGGTGGATGCGGTTTGCTTCCTCGGCAACCTCGAACACACCGATGCCCTCGACGTTTGAGGTCGTGCCGGTGAAGTACTTGTCGATCAGCGCGCGGGACAGTCCGACCGCCTCGAAAATCTGCGCGCCGGTGTATGACATGTAAGTCGAGATGCCCATCTTCGACATCACCTTCTTCAGTCCCTTGCCGATCGCCTTGACGTAGTTCTTGATCGCTTTTTTTCCGTCGATATCGCCGGGCAGCGTGTCGGCCATCGCGAGCAGCGTCTCGAGCGCAAGATACGGGTGTACTGCTTCCGCGCCATAGGCGGCGAGCAGTGCGAAGTGGTGTACTTCGCGCGCCGAACCGGTCTCGACCACCAGGCCTGCGCTCGTGCGCAGGCCCTTGGCCACAAGATGCTGGTGAATCGCCGAGAGTGCGAGCAGCGCGGGAATCGCGATATGCTCTCGGTCGATCCTGCGGTCGGACACGATAATGATCGAGTAGCCGGCGCGTACCGCGTCCTCCGCCTGTGCGGCGAGCGATGCCAGCCGCGCCTCGATCGCTTGTTTGCCCCACGCAACCGGATAGCAGATGTCGAGCTCGCAGCACTTGAACTTGCCTTCGGTGTAGCGCTCGATGTGACGGACCTTCTCCATTTCGTAGAAATCGAGCACCGGCTGGCTCACCTCGAGCCGGATCGGCGGGTTCATCTCGTTGATGCCGAGCAGGTTCGGCTTCGGTCCGATGAATGAGACGAGCGAGGTGACCAGTTCCTCGCGGATCGGGTCGATCGGCGGGTTCGTGACCTGCGCGAACAGCTGCTTGAAATAGTGGTACAGCGTTTTGTTCTTGTCTGACAGCACCGCGAGCGGCGAGTCATTACCCATCGAGCCGACCGGCTCCTCGCCGTTGACCGCCATCGGCGTCATCAGAAACTTGATGTCCTCCTGCGTGTAGGCGAAAGCCTGCTGGCGGTCGAGCAGGTTTACGGCCGAGCGTTCGGGCTGCTGCTTGTCGCTTTCGACTTCATCGAGCTTCACGCGGATGCGCTCGATCCATTCGCGATAGGGTTTCGCCGCAGCGAGCGTATCTTTGAGCTCCTTGTCGTCGATGATGCGGCCTTTCTCCAGGTCGACGAGGAACATACGGCCGGGCTGCAGCCGCCACTTTTTGACGATGCGCTCTTCGGGCACCGGCAAGCACCCGCACTCCGAGCCCATGATCACAAGGTCGTCCTCGGTCACGATGTAGCGCGACGGGCGCAGGCCGTTGCGGTCGAGCGTGGCGCCGATCTGGCGGCCGTCGGTAAAGGCGATCGACGCCGGGCCGTCCCACGGCTCCATCATTGCCGCGTGATACTCGTAGAACGCACGGCGGTTGGCGTCCATCAGCGCGTGGCTTTCCCACGCCTCGGGGATCATCATCATCATCGCATGCGCGATCGAATAGCCGCTCATGACAAGCAGTTCGAGCGCGTTATCGAACGACGCGGAATCGGACTGGCCGTCGTAAATCAGCGGCCACAGCTTGTCGAGATCACGGCCCAGAATCGGGCTTGAGATCGCGCCCTGGCGGGCGCGGATCCAGTTGACGTTGCCGCGCACTGTGTTGATTTCGCCGTTGTGGCAGATCAAGCGGAACGGGTGCGCGAGGTCCCACGACGGGAAGGTATTGGTGGAGAAACGCTGGTGCACCAGTGCGAGCGCCGACACCAAGCGCGAGTCCTGCAGGTCCCTGTAATATACGCCGACCTGATGCGCGAGCAGCATCCCCTTGTAGACGATGGTGCGCGCCGACATCGACGGCACGTAGAACTCCTTGCCGTGCGCGAGCTTAAGCGCCTGGATTGCGTGGCCGGCGCTCTTGCGGATGATGTAAAGCTTGCGCTCAAGCGCATCGGTGACGGTAACGCCTTTGCCGCGGCCGACAAACACCTGCCGGATTACCGGCTCGATCAACTTCACCGACTCGCCGAGGTCGGAGCTGTCCACCGGCACGTCGCGCCAGCCGAGCAGCGCCTGGCCTTCGTCCTTGATCGCGCGCTCAATCTCGTATTCGCAGGCAAAGCGCGAAGCCGGATCGCGCGGCAGGAACACCGCGCCGACGCCGTACTGACCTACTGGCGGCAGTTTTATTCCCTGCTTCGCCAGCTCCTCGCGAAAGAACTTGTCGGGGATCTGGAGCAGGATCCCCGCGCCGTCGGAGGCCTTGGGATCCGCACCCACCGCGCCGCGGTGATTGAGGTTTTTCAGGATGGTGAGGCCCTGCTCGACGATGGTGTGCGATTTCTTGCCCTTGATATGCGCGACAAAGCCGACGCCACACGCATCATGTTCGTGGGCCGGGTCGTACATTCCCTGGGCAAGCGGCAACTGAGTCACGTTCAACCTTTCGGTCAAAAAAAGCCGGGGGACGACAGCCGGTTTAGGATTGCAATAAACACGCAGAAGCCTATCAAATATACCGCCTCGGGCATCAGACTTCAAGACCTTGAAAAACCGTGCTAATCCGGGAGTTTAGCAGGCACAGCGCACCCGCCGTGCTGCGGCGCAAAAAAGATCAGATCTCGTCCACCGCGAATAGCCGCCGATGTTCGCGTATCGCGTAACGGTCGGTCATGCCGGCGATGTAATCGGCAACGGTACGCGCAAGGTCAGTTTTGGCTTGCACGTGATATTGCGGCGGCAGCAAACGTGGTTCGACGGTAAACGCTTCAAACAGATCGGCTACGATACGCCGCGCTTTATTGGTCATGCGCGCGACCTGGTGGTGCTGGTAGAGATTCAGGCGCAAAAACTGCTTCAGTTCCTGCTGCTGGTGCTCGATCGCGGCGCTGAAAGTGACGAGCGGCGGTGCCGCGCGCACGTTGGCCATGTTGCGCGGCGCATGCGCCTTGATGTTTTTCGCGGCCTGCCGGGTGAGGTCGACCACCAGCGTGCTGATCATGCGCCGCACCGTTTCGTGCACCAGCCGCCGCGATTCAATCTTAGGATGCTCGCGCAATACGTGTTTCATGTGGCGCGCAAAGATGTCGACTTGCGCGAACTGTTCTATCGAGAGCAGGCCGGAGCGCAGACCGTCGTCGACGTCGTGGTTGTTGTAGGCGATTTCGTCGGCGAGATTGGCGAGCTGTGCCTCGAGCGACGGCCGCCGGCGTTTCACGAAACGCGCGCCGACATCGCCAAGCAGGCGCGCGTTTTTCAACGAGCAATGCTTGAGGATGCCTTCGCGGGTCTCGAAGCACAGATTGAGGCCGTCGAACGCCGCGTACCGCTGCTCGAGCAGATCGACCACGCGCAGCGATTGCAGGTTGTGCTCGAAACCGCCGTATGGCTTCATGCATTGGTGCAATGCATCCTGTCCGGCATGGCCGAATGGCGTGTGGCCGAGATCGTGTGCGAGCGAAATTGCCTCGACCAGGTCTTCGTTCAGGCGCAGGTTGCGGGCTACCGAGCGCGCGATCTGAGCGACTTCTAGGCTGTGCGTGAGCCGCGTGCGGAACAGATCGCCTTCATGGTTGACGAAAACCTGCGTTTTGTACTCGAGGCGGCGGAATGCAGTCGAATGGATGATACGGTCGCGGTCGCGCTGGAACTCGCTGCGGCCAACCGGCGGCGCTTCGCGCCGGCGGCGGCCGCGCGTGTTGTGCGGACCGACCGCGTATGGCGCCAGTTCAGGCATGTGTGACTGTGGCCGCGAGCGCCGCCGCAAGCGCATGCTGCGGTACATCGGCGGTGAGAAACGCCGACCCGATGGCGCGCAGCAGGATGAAGCGGATCCTGCCGCCCTCCACTTTCTTATCCCCACCCATCAACTGCAGGTAGCGCTCGAATCCGAGATCGGGCGCAGTCACCGGCAACCGCGCGCGCTCAAGCAACGCCACGATGCGCGCAACATCGGCATCACTGATCAGACGCATCTGTTGCGACGTGCGCGCCGCGATTACAGCGCCGGCAGCAATGGCTTCGCCATGCAACCATGACCCGAAGCCTAATCCGGTTTCGATCGCATGGCCGAACGTGTGGCCGAAATTAAGCAATGCGCGCTCGCCGCTTTCCTCGCGCTCATCGGCGGCTACCACCCCTGCCTTGTTCTCGCACGAACGCTGGATCGCATAGGCCATCGCCCGCGGGTCGCGCGCGACCAGGGCATCGATGTTGTGTTCGAGCCACTCGAAAAACCCCGCGTCGCGAATCAGCCCGTATTTGATAACTTCAGCGAGACCGCAGCCCAGCTCGCGTTCGGGCAGGGTGTCGAGCGTCGTAGTATCGGCGATGACCGCGAGCGGCTGGTAAAACGCGCCGATCATGTTTTTGCCGCGCGGATGATTGATCGCGGTCTTGCCGCCGACCGAGGAATCGACCTGCGCGAGCAATGTCGTCGGCACCTGAATGAAGGGCACGCCGCGCAGGTAAGTCGCCGCGGCAAATCCGGTGAGATCGCCGATGACGCCACCGCCAAGTGCAATCAGCGCGGTTTTGCGTTCGCAGCGGCTGGCGAGCAGCGCATCGAACAGCGCGTTCAGCGTATGCCAGTCCTTGTGCTGCTCGCCGGCGGGTAAAACAACCGGGGTCACGCTTACCCCGGCAGCAGTGAGTGCGCTGGCAATTGTGTCGAGATAAAGCGGCGCGAGCGTGGTATCGGTGATCACGGCGGCGCGTTTTTGCGGCAAGTGCTGCGTCAGCAGTTCGGAGCGCGCAAGCAGCCGCGCGCCGATATAAATCGGATAGCTGCGATCCGCCAAAGCGACCTGGACTGTATGCATGATTTGTCGGGCCGGAATAGCGCGGGTTCAGTTATTGAGGCCGTCGGACTCGGGCCTGGTTTCGATCGGTATGGCAGTCGACCGAAAGTGCTCGCGCAGGCGCTGCTCGAGCTTGTGTGCGAGGTTGCGCAGGCTCTGGTTGCCGGTATCCACCACCAGCGTCGCGACTTCCTGGTATAGCGGGTCGCGTAGCACGAACAATTGCTCGAGCTTGGCGCGTGGGTCTGCGGTTTGCAGCAGCGGGCGGTTGCGGTCGTGCCGCGTGCGCTGCCACAGGTCGTCGAGCGATGCACGCAAGTATACTACTGTGCCATTCTGCGTCAGCGCGCGCCGATTCTCTTCGCGCACCACCACACCGCCACCGGTGGCAAGCACAACGTCACGCAGCACCGCGAGTTCGCGCAGCACCGCCGCTTCCCGTGCCCGGAATCCGGCTTCGCCCTCGATGTCGAAGATCACTGGTATTTTCACCCCGGTACGGCGCTCAATTTCGAGGTCGCAATCGTAGAATGTCTTATCGAAACGTTTGGCCAGCAGCCGGCCGACCGAAGTCTTGCCGGCACCCATCAGGCCGACGAGAAAGATATTGCCCGGAATCGTGGCGGCAGGGTGCGCCGATCGTGGTTCGTTGGACATGCCGAGATTGTAGCGTGAATCCCGTGCTGTACCGCGCCGACCGGCGGCCGTACTATAGACAAAAAACGGCCGGTTCCCCGGCCGTTTTAAAACGAGCGGACCGTTGATTAGCGCGCGGACACGGTACTCTTCATGATGCGCGGGCTGATAAAGATCAGCAGCTCATTACGATCGTCCTGTTTCGAGTTGGTTCGAAACAGAAAGCCGAGGTACGGCAAATCACCCAGCACCGGGATCTTGGTGGTCTGGTCGTTCTGGGTCTGCGTGTAAATTCCCCCAATCACCACGGTGCCGCCATTTTGCACCAGCACCTCGGTGACGATCTGTTTGGTATTGATCGACGGGGGATTCGAGCTGAAATCGGGGCTGTCCTTATGCACGTTGAGGCTCATGATGATGTTGTCGTCAGGGGTGATCTGCGGTTTGACCTTGAGCGACAGCGTAGCTTTCTTGAACGACACGCTGGTCGCGCCGCTCGAGGTTGCCTGCTGATACGGGATCTCCGTGCCCTGCTCGATCGTCGCCTCGACCTGGTCGGCGGTAACCACGCGCGGGCTCGAGATGATCTTGCCTTTGCCGTCCGCCTGCAGCGCCGTAACTTCCATATTAAGAAAACGCGACATGGCGTCGTTGAACAAGATCATCGAGAATGCCCCGGGAGTCCGCCCGGCGAGACCCTGCGCCGGCAAAACTACGCCGAGCGATTGATTCAAGGTCGGAATCGGGGAGATGACCTGGGTCGTGAAGAAGCCCGTCGCATCGAGTGAGCCGCCAATAGTGTACTTTTGCGCACCCTGCCCCGTCACATTGTCACCTACATGTCGATCGAATATGCCGAAGCGGGCTCCGAGGTTGCGGCTGAAGGTGTCGGAAGCTTCGACGATGCGCGACTCGATCAGCACCTGGCGCACCGGCACGTCGACCTTGCGGACCAGCGCGCGCACCTGCTCGAGCCGCGCCGGGGTATCCTGTACGAACAGCGTATTGGTGCGCGGATCAGTCACCGCGCTGCCGCGCTTGGACAGGATGCGTTGATCCTTGTTCGCGAGCAGGGCCTGGAGCGCGTCCGCTTTCTGGTAATTTAGCTGAAACGACTCGGTGCGCAGCGGCTCGATGTCGGAAATCTGTGCCTGCGCTTCGAGCGCGAGCTTTTCCTTGGTTGCGAGCTCATCGCGCGGCGCAATCCACACCACGTTACCGTTCTTGCGCATGTCGAGACCCTTGGTCTGCAGGATGATGTCCAGCGCCTGGTCCCAGGGCACATCCTTCAAGCGCAGCGTCAGGTTACCGCCCACCGTGTCGCTGGTGATGAAGTTGAAGCCCGTAAAGTCGGCGATCACCTGCAGCACCGCGCGAACTTCAACATTCTGGAAGTTGAGTGACAGCTTCTCGCCGGTGTAACCCGCGCGCGAGCCCTGAATCAGCTTGGTCGGGTCTTCGACAATCGGTTTGATCTCGATGGTGAAGCGGTTATCGGTTTGGTAGGCCGAGTGTTCCCACAAGCCTTTGGGCTCTATCGCAACCCGCGAGTTGCCGCCTTGCATGAACGCGTCGATGGTCTGCACCGGGGTGGCGAAGTCAACGACGTCGAGCCGGCGCTCGAGGTTCTTCGGCAGCGCCGTATTCATGAAGTCGATAATCAGGTTTTTGCCCTGCTGGCGTAAATCAATGCCCACGGAGCTGTCGGATAGATCGATGATGATGCGGCCCTCGCCGTTCGGGCCGCGGCGGAAGCTCACGTCGCGCAAACTATGGCGCGTGTCGTCAGTCTTGGCTTCGGCAAAATGCGAAGTGACGGGCGCGGCAGCGGTGTCGGTAGCGGCGGTCTGCAGCGTGATTATCACGTTTTTACCGTCGATCTTGGTGTCGTAACCAAGCGGTTTGGCCAGGTTCATCACCAGTCGTGTGCGGTCCCCTGCCTGCACGATGTTCATGTTGCGCAGGTCACCATCACCGACTTCCTGCGTGTTCTTGCCCAGAGCGTTGCCGGTGTTCGGGAAGTCGAACGCGATGCGCGGCGGGTTGTTGATGGTAAATCCCGCAGGCGGATTGGCAAGCGGTTGCTTGAGCGTGATCTTGACGATAATGTTACCGCCTTGCTGCCCGACAATACTGATCGCCTCGATGCTGTTGCCTTCGGGGCCCGCGCCTTGAGCCCAGGCCGCAACCGCGGTTGTCAAGCCGACTGTGAGCGCCAGAACCAGGCAGTGCGCCGTTTTCAAAATGTTGTCCGAGAAATTCATAGTCTTGCCTCCTGATTTATCGGCGGGCCCGCGGTGCTTTCCGCGTCGCCCATGTTGCGCCGATTATTTGCTTCCCTCTTCCGCCAGATTCATCGTGCTCACGCGCTCGGTCCAGTCGCCGCCGCTGTCCTGCACGATTTCCTTGAGCTTGATCGCCGACTCCGAAATTTCGGTGATCAGCCCGAAATTCTGTCCCATGTAGTTGCCGGGTTTGACCCGGAACAGGTTATTGTCGGGGCTTTTCACCAGCGCGTAGTTGGCCTTGTTTTGCTGCAGCGTGCCGACCATGCGCAAATTCTCGAGCGGGTACGCTTCAAGCGGTTCCTTGCGGCGCGTCAGGTCCGGCTGGATGCCGCCGCCGACCGCTGTTTTCGGCGGCTCGATCTTGCGCGGCTTGAACGGGTCGATCAGATCGTAAGCGTCGTAAGTAAAAGGCTCGTACGGCTTGACATCCGGCAGCGGCGGTAATCTGCCGTGCGGCAGGTTGTCCGATTCCTTCACGAATTGCTTGAGATCCGAGTAATGCTCGCCGCCGCAGGACGCAAGCCCGAGGCAGGTCAGGGCCAAGATAAGAATTTGACGCTTCATTTCTTCTTCGCCGCCTTATCCTTGGTCGTTTTTTTCTGCTTGGAGATTTCCTCTTCGTCGAGGTAGCGGTAGGTTTTTGCCACCGCATCCATTGTCAGACTGCCGCCGCCGCTCTGGGTGAGTTTTACATCGTTCAACAACACGATGCGCGAGAGTTTCGAGATATCGCTCGCAAAAGCGCCCATGTCGTGATAGCTGCCGTTTACCCGGATCGTGATCGGCAGCTCGGCATAGAACTCGGACATGTTTTCGCTGGCTGCCGGCTTGAATAACTGGAACTGCAGGCCGCGGCCGAGGCCGGCCTGATTGATGTCGGTAAGCAGCGCCTCCATCTCCGATTTGCTCGGCAGCTGCTTGAGCAGCGTCCCAAACGACTTCTCGATGTCGGCAAGCTGCTTGCGGTAAGCATCAAGATCAACCGCCTGTTTTTTCTTGTCGAGGAATGTGTCGCGCAAACTCAACTCTTTTCTCTTGGCCGCGTCGATCGACTCGAGCTGTCCTTGCCAATCGAGAAAATAGCTGGCCGCTATGGTCGCGACCAGTGTGATCACCAGCAAGCCGAGCTTCGGCAGCGCCGGCCAGCTGCCGATGTTCTTGGGGTCCAAGCGCCGCAGATCGTCGAGGGTCATCATTTTTTGGCCCCTTGGGCGGCGGCCGGGGACGGTGTTTGAGCAACGACCTGCGCGGTCGGTATCGCCCCGGCTGAAGCCGGCTTCGCCGCGGGCCGCCCGCCCGCTGGCTCTTCCTTGGTGCGCGTCAATAAGACAGTCAGGCTGAATTCGCTCAGGCGGGAGGCCTTATCAGACACGGCGTGAATTTCGATCAGGCTCGGTTTCTGAAGGTAGGGCGAGGACTCGAGATTACGCATGAACGTCGAAACCCGCGCATTGGATTGCGCAAAACCATTAATAGTGACCTTGGGCCCTTGTTGCTGAACCCCCTTCAAATACACGCCATCGGGCATTTGACGCACCAGCTGGTCGAGCAGATAAACCGTTTCGGCGCGATTGGCCTGCAGCGATTCGACGACCTTTTTGCGTTGCAGCAGCGCCGCAGTCTGTTCCTTGACTTTCTTGATTTCTTCGATCTGCTTGTCAAGCTTCGCGATTTCATCGCCAAGATAGGCATTGCGGCCGTTTTGATCCTCGAGCTGGCCGCTGAGGTAGCTGTGAGCCGCAAACCAGATCGCCGCGCCGAGCCCGACCACGGCGCCCAGCATGATAAAAAACTCTTTCTGCTGCTGTTTGCGCCGTATCTCGCGGTGAGGCAGTAGGTTGATGCGGATCATGCGTCGAATCTCCGCATTGCAAGTCCGCATGCCACCATCAGCGAAGGAGCGTCAGTGGCGAGGTTCTTGGGCCTGATTTTTGACGACAGCGCCATGTTCGCAAACGGGTTGGCGACCATTGAGGGGACCGAAGTGCGCCGCGTCACCACTTCATCGATGCCGGGTATCGCCGCGCAGCCGCCCGCGAGCAAAACGTGATTCACCTGGTTGAATTGCGTCGAGGTGAAGAAAAACTGCAGCGCGCGCGCAACCTCCAGTCCGAGCGTGTCCATGAACGGCACCAACACGTCGGCTTCGTAATTGTCGGGCAGGCCGCCGGCGCGTTTGGCGGCTTCGGCTTCCTCGGGAGACATGCCGAAGACGCGCTGGATTTCCTGCGTTAATGTGTTGCCGCCGAACGGCTGCTCGCGCATGTAGATGGACTGGCCGTTGCGCAGAACATTGAGGTTCATCATCGTGGTGCCAACATCGACGATCGCTATATTCTGGTCCTTGCCGTTGTCCGGCAGCGAGCGCTCGATCAACTCGAATGCCGTTTGCGTCGCGAACGACTCGATGTCCATCACCAGCGCTTTCAAGCCGGCGGCTTCGGCGGCGGCCACGCGGTCTTCGATTTTTTCCTTGCGCGATGCCGCGATCAGCACCTCGACGTCGTCAGGGCTGTTCGGCGCCGGGCCGACGACCTGAAAGTCGAGATTGACCTCGTCAAGCGCGAACGGGATGTACTGGTTGGCCTCGGTTTCGACCTGCAGCTCGAGCTCGTTCTCCTGCTGTCCGGCGGGCACGATGATTTTCTTGGTGATCACCGCCGCGGATGGCAGCGCCAGCGCGAGGTTCTTGATGTTGGTGCCAAGGCGCTTCCAGCCGCGCTTCAAGCAATCGCTGACGGCGTCCAGGTTGTTAATGTTGCCGTCGACCACGGCGTCACGCGGCAGCGGCTCGATCGCATAACGCTCTACGCGATACACGTTCTTGCCGGCTTCGGCGATCTCGACCATTTTCACCGACGATGAGCTGATATCGCAGCCTATCAGCGGGGGCGCTTTTGATTTGAATAAGCGCTCGAGAAATTCGAGGTTAAAGTTCAATTTTCCCTTAAGCATGGGCTGGTTAGGACCAATTTATATAATTTACATTAAATGCTAACAACAACTCCTCACCATGTAAAGTATTTCCTTGGCATTCCTTTTGTCGGGACCCCAGCCTATAATGACCGGGATTTGCAATATAGCTTAATTATTTAGCATACATTCGGCTATGGCATGCATCACGCCCTGAGCCTTCATTTTAAGCTGTTGTTTTTTTACAACAATCGTCTTTCTATTTAGCCCGTCGATGGTTTCCCGTTGGTGGATGTTCCCGCTGGTTTTGGTGACAGCCGCGGCTATTGCAGGCGCGTTAGTCTTTGTTTTTGCAGCAGTTATTGTCTACCCGACGCTGCCATCACTCGAAGTTCTCACCGATTACCAGCCCAAGGTACCGTTGCGCGTCTACACCAGCGAAGGTTTGCTGATCGGCGAGTTTGGCGAAGAGCGGCGTGCGGTGGTCAAAATAGACGCCGTGCCGAAAGCGATGCGCGACGCCATCCTGGCCGCCGAGGACGAACGTTTCTATCAGCACGGCGGCGTCGATTATGTCGGCGTCATACGTGCTGCGATGTCGAATTTTGTTTCCGGCGGCGCGCGCCAGGGCGCGAGCACCATAACCATGCAGGTGGCGCGCAACTTTTTTCTGTCCAAGGAAAAGACGCTGACGCGCAAATTCAACGAGATGCTGCTCGCTTTCAAGATCGAGCATAGTCTGACCAAGGACCAGATCCTCGAGCTCTACGTCAATCAGATTTACCTCGGCCAGCGCGCCTACGGGTTCGCTGCCGCCGCGCAGATTTATTTCGGCAAAGCGCTCGATCAATTGAGCATCGCCGAGATGGCGATGCTGGCCGGCCTGCCGAAAGCGCCGTCGAGTTTCAACCCCGTGGTCAACCCCAGGCGCGCCAAGCTGCGCCAGCAATATGTATTGAGACGCATGCGCGAGCTTAATTTCATCAGTGATGAGCAATGGCAGACCGCTGACAAGCAGCCGCTATCGGTCAAAAAATACGTCAATGAATTTGCGGTGAAAGCCGATCATTTTGCGGAAATGGTACGGCAAGTGTTGTACGAACGCTTCCAGGACGACGCTTATACGCGCGGATTCAAGGTTTACACCACGCTGTCAGCCGCGCATCAAGAAGCCGCCTATGCCGCCGTGCGCAAAGGGGTCATCGAATATGACCACCGCCACGGCTATCGTGGCGCCGAAAGCTATGCCGAGCTCGGCCCGCAGCCCACCGATGAGGATTTCGAGGATGCCCTGCAGGACGAGTCCGAAAGCGACGATATCTATCCGGCGCTGGCGCTCGATGTCAGCACCAGGGCGGTCAAAGTCTATCGCAAGGGCGGTGAGACGTTTGAAATCAGCGGCGATGGGCTCAAATTCGCGCAGAGAATGCTTGGCGACAAGGCGCCGGCAAACCAGCGTGTGCGGCGTGGCGCGATCATTCGCATTCAGAAGGACGAGAGAGGCCAATGGCAGATCACGCAGCTACCGCAAGCCGAGGCTGCGCTAGTATCGATGGATCCGGCCGATGGCGCGATTCGCGCGCTGGTCGGCAGCTTCGATTTCAACCGCAATAAATATAATCATGTCACGCAGGCGCTGCGTCAACCGGGCTCGAGCTTCAAGCCGTTTATCTACTCGGCCGCACTGGAAAAGGGCTTCACGCCGGCGACCATCGTCAACGATGCGCCGCTGGTATTCGACGCCAGCCAGACCGGCTCCGAGCCGTGGGAACCGAAGAACTTCGATGGCAAATTCGAGGGCCCGATGCGGATGCGCATGGGGCTTGTCAAGTCAAAGAATCTGGTTACGGTGCGCATCATTCAAGCCATTACGCCGCAGTATGCGCAGGATTACATCACGCGCTTCGGTTTTGACGCCAAATACCATCCGCCATATTTGACGATGGCGCTGGGCGCCGGCAACGCGACGCCGCTGCAGATGGTCGGGGCTTATGCCGTGTTCGCCAATGGTGGCTTTCGCGTGAATCCCTATTTCATTGCGCGCATCGAGGACGCCAAAGGCAGCATAATCGCGCAGGCACGCCCTGAGCGCGCCGGCGAAGCCGCGGAGCGCGCGATCGATGCGCGCAACGCGTTTATCATGACCAGCCTGTTGCAGGACGTGGTGAAGATGGGTACCGCGGCGCGCGCGATGCAGCTCGGGCGCACCGATCTCGCCGGCAAAACCGGCACTACCAACGAATTTGTCGATGCCTGGTTCTGCGGCTTTGGCACGGGATTGGTCGCAGTGACGTGGATCGGCTTCGACAATCCCCACACGCTCGGGCACAACGAAACCGGCGCGCAGGCGGCACTGCCGACGTGGATGTCCTATATGGGCAAGGTGATGAAAGGCGTTGAGGAGCAGCCGCGCAGCGTGCCGGAAGGCGTGGTGCAGGCGCGCATTAATCCGGACACCGGTTTGCGCGATGTCGGCGGTCGGGGTGGCATCGTCGATTATTTCTATCAGGAGTTTCTGCCGGCCGAGCGCGACAGCGAGTCGGCGCCGCTGACCACCATGCCCGGCGCCGCCAAACCGCCGGAAGAAGTCAAAAGCCAGCTGTTCTGACCATGCGTAATCCTATGCGAGACCCCGGCCGCAATTACACGCGTGAACGCATAGCGCACCTGGCCGCACGCCTGATGGCGGAAGACGGCATCGAGGATTACGCGCTGGCGAAGCGCAAAGCAGCGCGTCAGGCCGGCGTCCCGGATGCGCGTCAAATGCCCAACAACGACGAGATCGACGCCGCACTCAGACTTTATCGCGAGCTGTATCGGCAGGAACATCCAGCACAGCTGCGTGAGTTGCGTCAGCTGGCGCTGGAAACGATGGGCGAGCTGGCCCGTTTCAATCCCTATCTGACCGGCTCGGTACTCAGAGGCAGTGCCGGCAAATATGCCGGAATCCATCTGCAACTGTTCACCGACAATGCCAAAAGCGTCGAACATTATCTGCTCGACCGCAATATAAATTTCCGTGCAGGAGAAACGCGGCTTTATGCGGGCGATATGCCGCTTGCGGCGCCGATGCTGTCTTTCAATCGCAACGGAATCGATATCCATCTCACCGTGCTGTCGCCACGCGAATTGCGCATCCAGCTCAAGGCGAGTGCAGAGGGCAAGCCGATCGAGCGCGCCAGGCGCGATGCGGTTGAGGCGTTGATTGCTGCGAGTTGAGGGGGTCGATCAGCCGCGCTGTTTCAGCCAGGTCGCGGCAGCGACGGCAAAATAGGTGAGTATCGCATCGGCGCCGGCGCGTTTGAATGCGGTCAATGCTTCCAGTACGCACTTCTGTTCTTCCAGCCAGCCATTTTGTGCCGCGGCTTTCAGCATCGAATACTCGCCGCTTACTTGATACACGCATGTCGGCGCCTTGAATTCGTCCTTGATGCGGCGAATGATGTCGAGATACGGCATGCCGGGTTTTACCATCACCATATCGGCGCCTTCCGCGAGATCAAGCCCGACTTCCCACAGCGCCTCGTCGCTGTTGGCGGGATCCATCTGATAATTGTATTTGTTGCCGCGACCAAGTTGCGAAGAAGAACCCACCGCATCGCGAAACGGGCCGTAGAAGCCCGACGCGTATTTCGCCGCGTAGGCGAGAATGCGCGTGTGGATATAGCCCTTGACGTCGAGCGCGGCGCGGATCGCGCCGATGCGGCCATCCATCATGTCGGAGGGCGCCACAATATCGACACCTGCCGCGGCATTGATCAGCGCCTGGCGCTGCAGCACGGCGATGGTTTCCTCGTTCAGCACATAGCCCGATCGGTCGATCACGCCGTCCTGGCCGTGCGTGGTGTAAGGATCAAGCGCGACGTCGGTGATCACGCCCAGTTCGGGAAACCGTTTTTTCAGTGCAGCGACGGTGCGCGGCACCAGCCCCTTCGCGTTGGTCGCTTCGCGGCCGTCGGCGGTTTTGAGGCTGCGTTCGATCGCCGGGAAAATCGCCAGCGCCGGAATGCCGAGCCGCACACACTGTTCGGCGTGTGGCAGCAGCTTGTCGATGGTATAGCGCTGGATGCCGGGCATCGACGCGATGCGTTCGGTGCGGCGTTTGCCGTCTATCACAAACACCGGGTAGATCAGATCGTCGGTCGTCAAACGGTGCTCGCGCATCAGCCGACGCGAGAACTCGTCATGCCGGTTACGTCGCATCCGGCGTTGCGGGTAGCTTCCAAGTATTTTCATGGGAATCACATAAGTTATTGAAATATAGAAAGTATTTTTTAAACATAGCTGGGAACTCGACCACCCTGAAATAGTCAGATTGTTTAGATGGTGTTAAACCGTCTCCCGCTTCTCCTCCCTGAGCGGGCGCCTTAATCTTTATTAAGGCTTCGCCCCCGGTTTTACTCCCCTTTAACCGGGGGTTTTTATGCCTGCCGTCGCCCAGCCATTCCTCAATTTTGGCGGCGGCCTCCACGATACCGATTTTGTGCGTGCTCGAAAAGAGCTGTGTGCTGCTGCAATTGGCGTATTCGCGCTGCAGCGCCAAGGCGACGCTGCGCAGCGTCGCTTTCGCTCGCTGCCGGCTCAACTTGTCGGACTTGCTCAATAGCACATGCACCGGCGTGCCGGTCGGCTTAAGCCAGGCTATCAGCTGCCGGTCAAGCGCGGTGAGGGGGTGGCGCGCGTCCATGATCAGCAGCACCCCGCGCAAACACGAGCGCGTTTGCAGATAGCCGCCGATCAACTCATTCCAGCGTGCGCGCGTTGCGGCCGGCACCGCGGCGTAGCCGTAGCCCGGCAGATCGACGAGGTAGCGGTCGGGCCCGACGCGGAAGAAATTGATGTGTTGCGTGCGACCCGGGGTTTTGCTGACGAAGGCCATGCGCTTGCGCTGTGCGAGCGCGTTGAGCGCGCTCGATTTGCCGGCGTTGGAGCGCCCGACGAATGCAACCTCGGCGCCGTGCGCGGGTGGCAACGCGTGCACGTCGGCGACGGTGGTGACGAAATCAATGTTACGAAGTGTGGACATTGCTGCGCAGCCTAGCCTGTGAGAGGGGATTTCGATAGAATACGGCGTTTTCTTCAGGTTGCAACGTTGCAAGGAGACCGCATGAGATTCGCCATGGCGCTGTTGGCCTTCATCTGCGCCACCCGCGCCCCGTTTGGTTTTGCCGCCGAGCAGGCGGCCAAGGCAGATCCGGCGCAAGCGCAGCAGATCGTCACCAAAGTGTGCGCCGCGTGCCATGCGGCCGACGGCAACAGCGCAAGCCCGGCGAATCCGGTGCTCGCCGGCCAGCACGCCGATTACATCACCAAGCAGCTCGTGAACTTCAAAGCGGGCGAGCGCAAAAATCCGGTGATGCTGGGAATGTCGGCGGCGCTGTCACCCGCCGACATGAAAAATCTCGGCGCCTATTTCGAAGGACAGAAACCAAAAACCCGCGCCGCGAAAAATTCGGAGCTGGTCAAGATAGGCCAGCTGATCTACCGCGGGGGCATCATGGCCAAAGGCGTTGCGGCATGCGCTTCCTGCCACGGCCCGAGCGGTGCCGGCATCCCGGCGCAGTTCCCGCGCGTCGCCGGCCAGTACCCGGAGTATGCGGTTTCGCAGCTGCAGGCGTTCCGCGCCGGCGAGCGCGCCAACGATCCAAACGGAATGATGCGTGCGATCGCCGTCAGGCTGTCGGATCAGGAAATCAAGGCGGTGGTGGAATACATGGCCGGCTTGCGCTGACGCGCGGCGAGGCCGGGCCAACAAGGGGCGGCGGGGTCGCCCCTTGTGTTGTGGCTAAGCTGCAAGCACCTCAGGTCGGAGTGGCGAAATAACGGCGCGCCGCAGCCAGCGTTTGCTCGATTTCTTCGGCGCCGTGCGCGGCCGACATGAAGCCGGCTTCGAACGCCGACGGCGCGAAATAGATGCCGTGATCGAGCATCGCGTGGAAAAAACGATTGAACGCCTGAGCGTCGCACTGCATGACTTCGGCATAGCTCAGCGGTGGCGTCGCGCGAAAGTACATGCCGAACATGCCCCCGACTGACTGCGCCGAGAATGCGATGCCGTTGTCGCGCGCGGCAGCGGACAGCCCCTCGGTCAGTGCGCGCGTGGCCGCGGCAAGCCGGTCGAAAAAGCCCGGCGCGTCGATCAGTTCGAGCGTGGCAAGGCCCGCGGCAACCGCCACCGGATTGCCTGACAGCGTGCCGGCCTGATACACCGGACCGAGCGGCGCGATGCTCGCCATTACCTCGCGCCTGCCACCGAAAGCACCGAGCGGCATGCCGCCGCCTATGACTTTGCCGAGCGTGACCAGATCGGCGGTGATCCCGAACAGGCCTTGCGCGCCCCGCGGGCCGACGCGAAAGCCGGTCATCACCTCGTCGAAAATCAGCAGCGCGCCGTGGCGCGTGCACAACGTGCGCAACGCGTCGAGAAATTCGCGGCTAGGCGTCACCAGGTTCATGTTGCCGGCGACCGGCTCGACGATCACGCACGCGATTGCGTTGCCGTCGCATCCGAACGTCGCTTCCAGCATCGCAACATTGTTGTATTCAAGCACCAGCGTGTGCGCCGCGGTGTCGGCAGGTACGCCGGCCGAGCTCGGGTTGCCAAGCGTCAACGCGCCCGATCCCGCCTTCACCAACAACGCATCGGCGTGACCGTGATAGCAACCTTCGAATTTGATGATCTTGGAGCGGCCGGTAAACCCGCGCGCGAGCCTGATCGCGCTCATCGTCGCCTCGGTGCCTGAACTCACCAGGCGCACTTGCTCGAGCCCCGGCACGCGTTGGCACAGCAGTTCGGCCAGCTCGACCTCGGCCGCGGTCGGCGCGCCAAAGCTCAATCCCTGCGCCGCCGCTGCTTGCACTGCCTGTACCACTGTGGGGTGAGCGTGGCCGAGGATCAGCGGGCCCCACGAGCCGATATAATCGATATATTCCTTGCCGTCGACGTCCCATACCCGCGCGCCGCCGCCGCGCGCGAAGAAACGCGGCGTGCCGCCGACGGCACGGAACGCGCGCACCGGTGAATTGACACCACCCGGTATCACGCGTTGCGCGGCATGAAACAATTCTTCATTGAGTGACGTCATGTTGTTTTTACCTGGAACAAGCGGCAGAACTTGCGTGCCGCAGCTTCGATATCCGGCGCGTTGTATAGAGCGGATATTACTGCAACCGCGTCGGCGCCGGCATGGATCAGCTCGCCCGCGTTGTCGGGGGTGATGCCACCGATTGCCACTACCGGCAGCGCGACCAGTTGCTGCGCCACCAGCAGAATCGACAATGGCGCGCGCATCGCGCCGGGTTTGCTGGGCGACGCGAAGAAGCTGCCGAAAGCGACGTAATCCGCGCCTTGAGCCGCCGCGGACAGTGCGCGTTGCAGGTCGCTGTAGCACGATGCGCCGACGATTTTGCGGCGGCCGAGTTGCGCGCGCGCGGCCGCGACCGACGCGTCATCGGCGCCGACGTGTACCCCATCAGCATCGATTTCGCGCGCGAGCTCGACATGATCGTTGATAATCAGTGCCGCGCCATGACGCCGGCACAGCTCGCGCAATGCCGCAGCCTGCTCGCGACGCCGATTTTCGGCGGCGGTTTTGTTGCGGTATTGCAGCATCCGCGCGCCGCCGGCGAGCGCAGCCTGGGTCTGAGCAAGCAGCAGCGCGGTATCGTCGAGGTCGGGCGTTACCGCGTATAGACCGGCAAGGAGGCTCTGATTCAGTTTCTCATGCAATCGGCGCCTCTCCTGACTTGGAGGATTTACGAGAGGCCAAAGGGGAAGGGAAGAATCCCATTTCTTCGCAAGCGCCCTTGTTCAAATATTCGCTAATTGTTTTCATCGGCGGGCTCATCCTCGCGCGCCCAGAACAGGCGGTCGGGGATGTGCTGGCCCATGCCCAGGCGGAAGGCGGTTTTCAGTGTCTGCCACGTGTATTCCTGCGCGTCCTTTACCGCATCGCTGATGCTGAGTCCGTTGGCGATGGTCGCTGCGATCGCGGAGGCGAGCGTGCAGCCGGAGCCGTGATAGCTGCCGGCGAGCCGCTCCCAGCTGTCGCTGCGCACCACGCCGTCCTGGCCGTAGAGCGTGTTGACGACTTGCGGTGTGTTTTCGTGCGTGCCGGTGATCAGCACGTATTCGCAGCCGATCGCGAGCAGCCGGCGCGCGCATTCGGCAAGATCAATCTCGTCCTCGCCGTCTTCCTGCACCAGTCGCCGCGCCTCGACGCTGTTGGGCGTGATGATGGTGGTCTGCGGCACCAGCAGCTCGCGCAATGCCGAAATCATTTCGTCGGTCACGAGCTCGTCGCCACGGCCGGAGGCGAGCACCGGATCGAGCACCAGCGGAATTTCGGGATAATCGGAAACCACTTCGGCAATCGCGGCGATGTTTTCGATGCTGCCGACGAGCCCGATTTTGAACGCTGCGACCGGCATGTCCTCGAGCACGCAGCGCGCCTGGTCGGCGACCCACTCGGCGTCGAGCGCCATCATCTCCTCGACACCCATCGTGTCCTGTATCGTCACTGCGGTAACCACCGACAGCGGATGGCAGCCCATGCTCGCGAGCGTCATCACATCCGCCTGCAAGCCGGCGCCGCCGCTCGGATCGGTCGCCGCAAACGCGAGCACGATCGGCGGCAGCAAAGAGGGCGCTGAAGGCTCCATCACGGTCGGGATTGGTTGTTCGAAGGCGGGGTGTATCGGTAAAATGATATTTTAGCTTAGAGTCTGTAACATAATGAAACACGCGATGCGCTGGCACGATTTTGGCTCAGGGCGCGAAGCAAGACATGCCGCTTAGTCATTCTAAGCCAGTGGCTTGCGACAATGCCATGGGCCAAAACTCGCGCCAGCCCGATTATTCATGAGTTTTCGCTCTGATCGTTTGCCGGGGTTGCGGCCAGAATCGGCGGCGCACCGGAGCGTGGAGCAGGGGCCCCGCGTGCGGGGATGCGACCGCGAAGGTGCGCGTGAGTCGCGTGGATTCGGTGCGCCGAGTGTCGCGCTCCGGGGTCGCATCCAAGCAGAATACGCTTGGAACCTGCTCCGCCCTCCACGCGACGCATCGTTGCTCGACTTGGCAATATTCTGGATATTGCCTGCATCGAGCGCCTCGCCATCACCAATTTTGGCTCGCAACGCACGTGCGTTTCAGTATGTTATAGGCTCTTAATTTGCCATTCACCATGACAACAACGGACGTCAACGTACACAAAACTTACATGTGTTTGATCTGCGGTTTCATCTATGATGAGGCTGCCGGTCTGCCCGACGAAGGCATTGCGCCCGGCACGCGCTGGGAGGATGTGCCTATGAATTGGACTTGCCCCGAATGCGGTGCTCGAAAAGAGGATTTTGAGATGGTGCAGATATGAGAATCATGCATACGATGCTGCGCGTCGGCGATCTGGATCGCGCGCTCGACTTCTATACGAAAGTGCTCGGCATGCGGGTGCTGCGGCGCAAGGATTATCCCGGGGGACGCTTCACGAACGTATTCGTCGGCTACGGCGACGAAGCGAAAGAAGCCGTCATCGAGCTTACCCATAACTGGGACACCGAATCATACGACCCCGGCACCGGTTATGGTCACGTCGCGATCGAAGTCGACGATGCCTACAAGGCGTGCGAGGAGGTCAGGCAACGCGGCGGCAAGGTTGCGCGCGAAGCCGGACCGATGAAACATGGCACGACGGTCATCGCCTTCGTCGAAGACCCGGACGGCTATAAGATCGAATTCATCCAGCGTAAAGCCGCCTGAGCCTGCGCGCGCCGCAGCTTATTCGGCGCGCCGGCTCACATGATCGGCGAGCGCGATGAATTGCGCGACCGACAACTCCTGCGCACGCGCCGTCGGCGCGATGGCGAGCGCAGCGAAGTCCGGCTCCGCTAAAAAGCTGCGGAGTGAATTGCGCAACGTCTTGCGCCGCTGCGAGAACGCGGCAGTGACAATACACGCGAACAGCGCCTTGTCGCGCGCGGGCTGGCGCAGCCGCCGCAGCGGTATCAGGCGCACTACCGCCGACTCGACCGCCGGCGCCGGACGGAACGCCGCCGCCGGCACGTCGAACAGTTTTTCCATGTCGAAACGGTACTGCAACATCACCGACAGCCGCCCGTAGGCGCTGTCCGCGGGCGCCGCCACCATGCGCGCGACGACTTCCTTTTGCAGCATCACGTGAATATCGCGGATCCGTTCCGCATAGTCGACAAGGTGAAACAGCAGCGGCGTTGAGATGTTATACGGCAGGTTGCCGACGACGCGCAAATCATCGCCGAGCGCGGCGAAGTCGAAGTCGAGCACATCGGCGACATGCAGGCGCAGGCAATCGCCGAATTCGCGTTGCAACGCGGCGGCAAGATCGCGGTCTATCTCTATGGCGTCTACTTGCCTCGCCGCGACGAGCAGCGGGCGCGTCAGCGCGCCCAGTCCGGGACCGATTTCGACCAGGCGGTCGCTGCGAGCGGGACCTATCGCCGCGACAATCGCAGCGATCACGCCATCGTCGACGAGAAAATTCTGGCCGAATCTTTTGCGCGGCCGATGGGTTGCTGCGCGCGGCATGCCGAATCCGGGTGCTCAGGCTTTGCCGCGCGCCAGCGCCGCCGCCATGCTGATGGCAGCGCACAAGCTGCCGGCATCCGCCTTGCCGCTGCCGGCAAGCTCGAGCGCGGTGCCGTGATCGACCGAAGTGCGGATGATCGGCAGCCCGAGCGTGACGTTGACGCCGCTGCCGAAGCTCGCGTACTTGAGCACCGGCAGGCCCTGGTCGTGGTACATCGCAAGTACGCAATCGAATTCGCGCAGGCGCTCACGGTTGAACAGCGTGTCGGCGGGCAGCGGCCCGGCCACCTGCATGCCCTCGCGGCGCAGGCGCTCGAGCAGCGGCAAGATGATCTCGATTTCCTCGCGCCCGAGGTGCCCCGATTCGCCGGCGTGCGGATTCAGGCCGGCCACCGCGATGCGCGGCACCGTGATGCCGAAGCGGGCAGTCAGGTCGCGTTGCAGCACGCGCAGCGTATGCTCGAGATTCTCGCTGGTGATGTGCCGCGCGATGTCTTTTACCGCGACATGCGTGGTGGCGAGTGCCACGCGCAGACCGCCGCCGGCGAGCATCATCACCACGTGCGGAGTCTTGGTGCGGGCCGCGAGAAATTCGGTATGACCGGTAAACGGGATGCCGGCGTCGTTGATGATGCCTTTATGCACCGGCGCGGTGACCATCGCATGGAAATGGCGGTTCAGGCAGCCGTCGACTGCGACCTCAAGCGTGCGCATGACATAGGATGCGTTGGCGCGCTCGAGCTTGCCGGCGGTTACTGCTGCTGCGAGCGGGACATCGATGACCGGCAGCGCACCGCGCTCAAAAGGAGGCGGGCGATCGGGATTGAATGGCAGGCTGCGCCACGGCAATCCCAGCAACTGCGCGCGCTGCCCGAGCAGTTGGCGGTCGGCGATCACCACCAGGTGTTCGGCCTGCGGCTGCTGCGCGAGCATCACGCACAGATCGGGGCCGATGCCGGCGGGCTCGCCCGCGGTGACGGCGATGACCGGAGCATCAGGATTTGAGTTATGAATGTCGGATTACCCGGGCAAGTAATTAGCGCACGCGCCAGAATCGCATAACTTACCACTAAAGACTTAACGCTATTTCTCTTCCAGCCGGTATTCGACGAACGCCTTGTCGCGCAGCTGGCGCAGCCATTCCTGGTACGCTTCATCGGCCTTTTGCGCACGCAGCGCGAGGCGCGCCTTCAGCCGCTGCTGCTGCTGCGACATGTCCTGGTTGCGGCGCTCGAGCACCTGGATCAGGTGCCAGCCGAACGGCGAGCGCACCGGACCGCTCAGCTGGCCCGGCTTCAACGCGTCCATCGCTTGTTCGAATTCCGGGACCGTGTCGCTGGGCGACAGCCAGCCCAGGTCGCCGCCGCGTGAAGCGCTGGCATCCTCGGATTGCAAACGCGCTAGCTCGGCGAAGTCGGCGTTGTTGTCGAGCCGTTCTTTCAGCTTGATCAGGCGTTCTTTCGCGTCGTTCTCCGACACCACCTCGCTGGTCTTGATCAGAATGTGCCGCGCATGGGTCTGGGACACGATCAACGGCGCATCCTGGCCGCGCCGCTCGTTGACGCGCACGATGTGAAAGCCGTTGGGGCTGCGCAGCACGCCGCTGACCTCTCCGGCCTTGAGCCCTTTCACGGCTTCGGCGAATATCGAGGGCAGCCGCGCGAGTTCCCGCCATCCCATCGCGCCCCCTTGCACGGCATCGGGTGCCTCGGAGAAGGTCGCCGCAACCTGGCGGAAATCCGTGCCGTCCTTGATATGCTTCAGCGCCAGTTCGGCGCGTGTGCGGCGCTCGCGCAATTGTTCCGGGCTCGCCTGTTCCGGCACCCGGATCAGGATGTGCGACAGATTGAATTCTTCGACCTTGCCGTCCTGCAGCTGCAGCGTGTTGAGCAGGTTATCGACCTCGCTCTCGGCGACGGTGATCTTGTTGTCGACCTCGCGCTCGCGCAGCCGCGCCATCGTAATCTCGTCGCGGATATCTTCGCGATACTTGGCGAAGCTCAGCCCGTCCTTCTCGAGTATTTCACGCATGGCGGCGGGCGATATCTTGTTGTCTTCGGCGATACGGGCCAGCGCTTTCTCGAGCTGTGCGTCGTCGACGCGCAGCCCGGTTTCCCTGGCATATTGGAGCTGCACGCGGGTGTAGATCACGCGTTCGAGCACCTGTTTTTCCAGCGCCTCGGGCGGCGGCGGCGGAGTGCCCTGCTGGCGCAGCTGGGTCAGCACCACCTTGATCCGGTCGTCCAGGTCGCGGCGCGTGACCACCTCGTCGTTGACCACCGCAATGATGCGGTCGAGCAGTACGATGCGGCCGGCCGCCGGTTTTTGGGCGGCGGCGTGTGGCGCGCCGGCCAGCGCGAGCAAGGCGCTGCCGGCCGCCGCAACGGCGCGTGTAAATACCGCTTTCATGGCTGATATGGAATGTGGGGGCTAGCGTCCCGGAAACATGTCGTCGGGGCGCGTTGATTGCAAATCCAGCCGCGAGTAGCCCCCGATGTTCCGCCGCAAAAGCTCCAGCGGATTAGAGCCCAGCTTGGATACGCCGTTCAATTCGAGCTGCATGAATATCGAGCTGACCTGGGTCGTGAAAGTGGTCGCAAACCGATGGGCGACGACGCGAAACGCCCAGCACCCGCCATTATATTCGAGGCCGGCGAGCCCCTCGAGCAGCCGGCTGTCCTGGATCGAGTAATTCCAGCGTGCGACCCCGCTCAGGCGGCCGTAAAGCGGCCATTGGCTCGACAGGTCGACCTGGCGCAGCGCGGTTTGCGGTTGAGTGGGGGCGGCGGGGGCTCCGACGGGCTGACTGGGCGTGATAAGCGCGCTATTCGTGTAACGGTAGCTGAGGTTGAGAACCTTGCCGGGCTCCGGCTGAAAGCGGGTGCCGGCGTTGGCTCTCTGGGTTTGTGACGAATCGGTCGTGTATTGCCAGCCGACATCGGCGGTCCAGTGCGGTGCAACCGTTCCGCTCAGCGCGGCCAACAGGTCCGAGTTGGTGCTGTCGCGCGGAGCAATGCCCGGTAAAGCGACCTCCTGCGATTTGAAGTAAAAACGTTGCGCCACGCCGACCCGCAACCGCTCGATACCGCTGTCTTTTTGTAACAGGCGCGAGGTTATGCCCATGGTTACCTGGTTGGCATCGTTGATGCGGTCGTCGCCGCTGAACTGGTTTTCGGCGTAGAGCGAGGCGAAGTTGATGTCCTTCTGTGCGGTGTCAAAGACGGGCAGCTGATTCTGGCGGCGCGTCGGAATGTAGAGGTAATATATTTTTGGCTCGAGCGTCTGCAGCAAATTTTGCCCCGATAGCATCATGCCGCGCTCAAATACCATGCCGCTTTCGGTGGAAAAAATCGGCAAAGTCCGGTTTTGATCCGAGATCGCCGTGTTGGTCTGGTCGAGATCGTAATGGGTGAGGTGCGCGCCGATCTTCGGCGTCAGGTAGGCAAACGACGATTGCAACGGGATGCTCAGGCTCGGATACGCGACCGCGCGCTGGCCGTTAAGCAGCGACGGGTGGGTGAATTGGACCGCGCTGCCAAAGAAATCAAGGTCCGTGAAGCCGGCATTTTGCTTGGCGGCAGTGAGCTTAACCTGCGAGCGGCTGTAGGGCGGCGTCAACGGGTTGAGCGGATCGGTTTGTAGCGTTTGCCAGCGCTGTATCAGGGCGGCGACACCCCAGGTGCCGTCGTTCCACCAAGTACCGTTTTTCCCGAGCTCCCCCTCGCGCGGCAACACGGACTGCGATGTGGCGGCGATTTGCGTCGACAGATCGGTGAAATAGGTGTCATCCGAGACCTTCTGTATGTTGAGATGTCCGTTCCATCCATTGCTCCAGTTTTGGTAGTGCTGGAGGTTAAGTACGGAACGGGCCGCGTCATTCTTGACGCGGTCTTGGGGCAGAATCTCATAACTCAGCGTGCCTGAATAGTTCGGATCGAGATAGCGGAGCTCGGTATTGAGCATTTCGCCGCGTTTTGACATCACGCGCGGCGTGATGGTGGCGTCGCGGTTGGGCGCGATGTTCCAGTAATAGGGGATCGAGAATTCGTAGCCGGAATTGCCGGTGTTGCCGAACGTCGGCGGCAGAAAACCCGACTTGCGCTGCCGGTCGAGCGAAAAGCTCAGGTACGGCGTATACAGGATGGGCGCCCCGAGGAACACGACGCTCGCGTTGCGCGCGGTTCCGATCTGGCGCTCTTTGTCGATCTCCAGGTCCTTGGCGCGCAGATACCAGTCTTCATTGTCGAGGTCGCAGGAAGTGTAACTGCCACCCAGTACGCGGTACTTGTTTTGCCCCTCGAATAGAAGCCGATCGCCCTCGCCGCGACCGTTGGCGGCATTGACCCGCACCTGATACTTCGGTTTCTCGAGCGCGCCGCGTTCGGTATCGAGTTTGTACTGCAGACTGGTGCCCTCGAGCACGTCGCCGCGCTGCTCGAGGCGGATATTGCCTTGGGCGGTGACTTCATCCGCGGGTTTGTCATAGCGCAGCCAATCAGCGTAAATCGCCTGCCCGCGCCGGCGCAGGCGCACTGCGCCCTGCGCTTCGATTTCCTGGTCCTGGTGGCCCTGGATGTCGTCGGCATCGACAAACAGCGGCACCTGATCCTTGTTGCCCGGCGGGATACGGATGAACGACGGCTGCAGCTTGAGCCGCAGTCCGCCTTCGCCGGTTTTGAACCCGATCGCGGAGTCGTCGGCTGCGCCGGCGCATCCACAGATGCACGACAGAAGCAACGCAATCGGTTTGACGCGGAAAACTCTCATTATCGGTTTAGTGGGGAGGGAGTGATAAAATCGCACAATTTTCCGAATTAGGCAATGCGCCGCGTGAACCGTCGGAGCCAACTTCAGCGCTGGATCGAGGCTCAGTTGAAAGCGTCGCCGCTCGCGCTCGAACCGGCATCCGCGGATGCGAGTTTCCGGCGCTATTTCCGCGTGCGTACGGCGGGCAAGTCGCTGATTGCCATGGATGCGCCTCCCGAGCACGAGGATTGCCTGCCGTTTGTGCGCGTGGCCGGCCTGATGGCGGAGGCGGGCGTGCATGTGCCGCGCGTGATCGCCCAGGACCTCGAGCACGGTTTTCTGCTGCTGTCGGATCTCGGCGACACGAGCTATTTGCAGGCGCTGAACGACGCCAGCGCCGACCGGCTGTTTCGCGATGCAATCGATGCGTTGCTGTATTGGCAGCTCGCGAGCATGCCGGATATGCTGCCGCCCTATGATGAAGCGCTGCTCATGCGCGAGCTCAAACTGTTTCCTGAATGGTATCTGCAGCGCCATTGCGGGCTGGCACTGAGCCCGACGCAGCAGCACGCGCTTGACGCCGTGTTTGCGCTGATCGTCGAAAGAAATCTCGCGCAACCCGTGGTTTACGTGCACCGCGACTACATGCCGCGCAATCTGATGGTGTGCGAGCCGAATCCCGGCGTGCTCGATTTCCAGGACGCGGTGTACGGCCCGATTACATACGACGTCGCGTCGCTGTTCAGGGATGCGTTCGTGAGCTGGGACGAGCAACGCGTGCTCGATTGGACGGTGCGCTACTGGGAAAAAGCCAAGCGCGCCGGGTTGCCGGTCGCCGCCGATTTCGGCGGCTTCTACCGCGATTTCGAATGGATGGGCCTGCAGCGCCACCTGAAAGTGCTAGGCATTTTCGCGCGCCTGCATTACCGCGACGGCAAGCAGGGTTATCTCGAAGACACCCCGCGTTTTGTCGGTTACGTGCGCGCAGTGGCGGCGCGGTACCGCGCGCTCACACCGCTGCTGGTGTTGCTTGACGAAATCGAAGGCAAGGCCGAAATGCGCGCCGGCTACTCCTTTTGAAAGCCGTCATCCTCGCGGTGGGGCGCGGCGACAGGGGTTGACGATGCGCTTAACCCCGGGCTTGTCGTGAGGGCGATCATTCTTGCCGCCGGGCGAGGTGAGCGGATGCGCCCTCTCACGGACAAATTGCCGAAGCCCTTGCTCGAAGCAGGCGGCAAGCCGCTGATCGTCTGGCATGTCGAGAAACTCGCCGCCGCCGGTTTTACGCAAATCATGATCAATCACTCGCACCTCGGCGAGCTGATCGAGAGCGCACTCGGTGACGGTGCGCGTTTCGGCATTGCCGTTACCTATTCGCGCGAAGCCGAGGCGCTTGAGACTGCTGGCGGCATCGCCAACGCGCTGCCGCAGTTAGGTAGCGCGCCATTCGCAGCGGTCAATGCCGATGTCTTCAGCGATTACGACTACGCACGTCTCGCGCGCGCAACCGAACGACTCGCGCGGCCCGGACCGGTCGCCCACCTGGTGCTGGTCGACAACCCCGAGCATCATCCGGCGGGCGATTTTGCGCTGCACGATGCCACGGTCGCGCTCGACGGCGCGCGGCTCACCTTCAGCGGTCTCGCCGCCTACCGGCCCGCAATGTTTGCCGGCATTACGCGAGGCGCCAAAGCAAAACTTGCGCCGCTGTTGCATGAACACGTCGCGGCGGGACGCGTAAGCGGCGAGCATTACCATGGACGCTGGTGCGACATCGGCACTCCCGAGCGGCTGGCGGTACTTAACCGCGAGCTGGCGGCGCGTTAAGCGACGCGCAATGAACGAACGCGAAGTCAAGGCCGCGCTCGCGCTCGACGCCGCATGGGTTGCCGAGCTGCGCGCGGGTTCGCTGGCGTTGCTCGAACTTGCGGTATGGGGCGACGTCACCTCGGCGCGACTCGGCGCGGTTGCGCGGTTGCGAAAGCGCGCGCTCGAGCTTGGCGAAAAGCTGCGCGCGACTGTCGCCGATCGCAGCTGGATCCCGCATCCACGCGGGCAGCTGAAGAATGCGCTCGCCAGCGCGCGGGCTGTCAGTGACGCATTGACCGCCGTCGAGAACAGCGTGCACGATATGAACGGCGGGCACGATCTCGCGGCGCTCAAGCACCAGCTCGACGCGCTCGCGCGCGAGATCGACCGCCTGCGCGAGCTGGGCAACCGCTGGGCGGCGTTGCTCGACGCGCAATACCGCGATAGCGACGCCGGCGACGCTTGACGGTTGTGCAAACACTTGAGGGTTTATAATTTGCGCATGTCCGGGCCCCAGATCGCAATCGGCATTCCCGCGGTGTACGCCGAGCGGCGCGCGCGGCTTATGCAGCTGATGCGGCGTGGCGTGGCTATTGTGCCGACAGCGCTCGAGCAGACACGCAACCGCGACTCGCATTTCCCGTACCGCTACGACAGCTATTTTTACTATCTGACTGGTTTCCCCGAGCCGGCGGCGGTGCTGGTGCTGATCGCGGGTGACGATGCCCGGAGCGTACTGTTTTGCCGTGACAAGGATGTCGAGCGTGAAATCTGGGACGGTTTTCGCTACGGACCCGGCGAGGCGCGGGAAGTGTTTCGTTTCGACGAAGCCCGTTCGATCAGCGAGCTCGATGCCTGCCTGCCCAAGCTGCTTGCCGACCAGCCGCAGATCTACTGTCATCTCGGAGCCGACGAACGCTGGGATGCGCGCGTGCTGGGCTGGTTGAATGCGGTGCGCGCGCAGGCGCGCAGCGGCGTGACTGCGCCGGCGGCGATCCACGACGTGCATGCGCTGCTCGATGAAATGCGGCTCGTCAAGGACGCGCACGAACTCGCGACGATGCGGCGCGCGGCGCAAATCTCGACCGATGCGCACCGGCGCGCGATGCGCGCGATCACGCCCGGCCGCATCGAATACGAGATCGAAGCCGAGCTGCTGCACGAATTCCGCCGTTGCGGCGCGCAGGCACCGGCCTACACGCCGATCGTCGCCGGCGGCGCCAATGCCTGCGTGCTGCATTACGTGCGCAACGACGCAGCGCTCAAAGCTGGTGATTTGCTCCTGATCGACGCCGGCTGCGAGCTCGACGGCTATGCGTCCGATATCACGCGCACGGTCCCGGTCAGCGGCAAATTCAGCCCGGTGCAGCGCGACGTCTATCAAATGGTGCTCGCCGCGCAGGCCGCAGCGAGCGCGATGGTCAAGCCAGGTGCGCCGTGGAGCGCGCCGCACGATGCCGCGGTGCGCGTGCTGGCGCAGGGGTTGATCGATTTCGGCCTGTGCCACGGCGGCATCGACGACGTGATCGAGGCCGGCGATTACAAGAAGTTCTACATGCATCGTACCGGGCACTGGCTCGGGCTCGACGTGCATGACGCCGGCGAGTACAAGCGCGACAGTGCGTGGCGCGCGCTCGCGCCCGGGATGGTGCTGACGGTGGAGCCGGGCTGCTATATCCGCGCCGGCGACGGCATTCCCGAGCGCTTTGCCAATCTCGGCATCCGCATCGAAGACGATGTGCTGGTGACGGCGGCAGGCAACGAGGTGCTGACCCAGGCAGCGCCGAAAACGGTCGCCGACATCGAAGCGCTGATGCGTGGCTGAACCCTACGACATCATCATTGCCGGCGGCGGCCCGGTGGGCTCCGCATTGGCCCTGGGCCTGCGCGACAGAGGCCCGCGCGATGGGGCGCTGCGCGTGGCGCTGCTCGAAGCGCGGCCACGCGCTGTTGAGGTTGACGATGCGCGCACCATTGCGCTCTCGCACGGCAGCCGTTTGATCCTCGAGCGGCTCGGCGTGTGGTCGTCGCTTGCTGCAATGACGCCGATCCGGCACGTTTCAGTTTCGCAGCAGCGCGGGTTTGGCCGCGTCGAATTGGACGCGGCGGAAGCGGGCGTGCCCGCACTCGGCTACGTGACCGGTTACGCCGTGCTGCAGCGTGCGCTTACTACGGCGCTCGAGAACAGCGCTGTGAACGTGATGGCAGGTTGCGCCGTTCGCGCGGCCGGCGGCGACGCCGCCGGCGCTACGGTGAGCGTCGTCTGCGGGGGCGGTTTGCAGGAACTTCATGCGCGCTTGATTGCGATTGCCGACGGCGGCGCAAACCTGAACCTGACTCATGTCAAAACGCGCGACTACCGGCAGGCCGCGCTGGTGGGCGATGTCGCGACCGATGAAGCGCACCAAAACCGTGCGTTTGAACGCTTTACGCCCGTAGGCCCACTCGCACTGTTGCCGACCGACCGCGGCTGGTCGCTGGTGTGGACCGCAGCCACCGACCACGCGCAAGAACTGGCGACGCTTGATGAGGGGCAATTTTGTGTGCGCTTACAAGCCACTTTCGGCGCCGCACTAGGCGCCTTCCATTTGCTCGGCAGGCGCCAGGTATTCCCGCTGGTTCTTAAATATGCGACGCGTCCAGTCGCGCCGCGCACGGTGCTGATCGGAAATGCGGCACAGATATTGCATCCGGTCGCCGGCCAGGGATTCAATCTCGGCTTGCGCGACGCGTGGGAACTTGCGCACGCCATCATGGCGCGCGGCGCAGGCGATCCCGGCAACGCTGCGCTGCTGAATGCCTATTGCTCGCAACGCCGTTTCGATCGAACCGCGACCATTTTATTCACTGATTCACTGATCCGGTTGTTTTCCAATGACATCCCGCTGCTCAACCCCGTGCGCGGCATCGGACTCGCCGCGTTGGGCGGCATTCCACCGGCAAAAAAATTCCTGGTGCGCCGCATGCTGTTCGGCGCGCGCGGCTAAGAAAAAAATTGCTCGATTTGCTTTTCTTGTCGCGGCGACGAGATTACAATTACGCCCTTCCAGAAATTTTTCTCACGGCAACGATCGGATTCGTGCGATGCATATCGGCCCGTATCAGCTGAAGAACATCCTGGTGGTCGCGCCGATGGCCGGCGTCACCGATCGCCCGTTCCGCCAGCTGTGCAAACGCATGGGCGCGGGCATGGCGGTGTCGGAAATGGTCGCCAGCAATTCGCTGCTGTGGGGCTCCGAGAAAACACGCCGCCGCGCGGACCACGCTGGCGAAGTCGACCCGATTTCGGTGCAGATCGCGGGCGCCGAGCCGGCGATGATGGCGGAAGCCGCGCAATTCAATGTCGATGGGGGCGCGCAGATCATCGATATCAACATGGGCTGCCCCGCCAAGAAGGTGTGCAACGTGATGGCCGGCTCCGCGCTTCTGCAGAACGAGCCGCTGGTCAGGCGCATCGTCGAGGCGGTAGTCGGCGCGGTCAGGGTTCCGGTCACGCTCAAGATTCGCACCGGCTGGGACCGCGGCAACAAAAACGCGGTGCGCGTCGCCAGGCTGGCGGAGGACGCCGGCATTCAACTGCTCGCGGTGCACGGCCGCACGCGCGCCTGCGGCTATACCGGCGTTGCCGAATACGACACCATTGCCGCGGTCAAATCCGCGGTCAACATCCCGGTGATCGCCAATGGCGACATCACCACGCCGGAGAAGGCAAAACACGTGCTCGAATACACCGGCGCCGACGCCGTGATGATCGGGCGCGCGGCGCAGGGCCGGCCGTGGATCTTCCGCGAGATCGCGCACTATCTCGCGACCGGCGCGCGTCTGCCGCCGCCCGAAGTCGAGGAAATCCACCGTGTGCTGGTTGCGCATCTGCACGACCTTTATGGGTTCTACGGTGAGCACACCGGCGTGCGTGTCGCGCGCAAGCACATCTCGTGGTACACCAAAGGGCTCGCCGGCTCGGCGGCGTTTCGCCACGCGATGAACCTGTTGCAGACCTGCGCCGAACAGCTGGCGGCGGTCAATGAATTTTTTGGGGAGCTGGCAAGCTACGGCCGGCGGCTGACCTACGTAGAGGAACTAGCGGCATGATGATGATGAACGACAACGAAATGGCCCGCTTCGTGCGCAAGGCGATCGACGGGTACTTCAAGGATCTCGATGGGGAGAAGGCGCGTGGCGTCTACGACATGGTGATCAACTGCGTCGAAAAGCCGCTGCTCGAGACCATATTGCACCGCCTGCAGGGCAACCAGTCGCACGCCGCGCAGGTGCTCGGCATCAACCGCAATACGCTGCGCAAGAAAATGAAAGCGCACGGCATCAAAGGCTAGGATTCAGGATCCAGGATTGGAGATTCAGTAACCCCGCTTCGCCGGGTTAAGAGTTTTGCTGAATCCTGACTGCCGAGTTCTGAATCCCGCTTTATGACTGTCATCAAGACGGCGCTGATCAGCGTTTCCGACAAGACCGGACTCGTTGAATTCGCGCGCGGCCTGGCTGGCTTTGACGTGGCGATGCTGTCGACCGGCGGCACCGCCAAGCTGCTCAAAGACAGCGGCATCAAGGTCACCGAAGTATCTGACCACACCGGCTTTCCCGAAATGCTCGACGGCCGGGTCAAGACTCTGCATCCCAAAATCCACGGTGGTATCCTGGCGCGGCGCGATTTTCCGGCGCACGTGAGCGCAATCAATGCCGCCGGCATTGCTCCAATCGACCTCGTGGTGGTCAATCTCTATCCGTTCAGCCAGGCCGTCGCGCGTCCCGGTTGCACGCTCGCAGAAGCGATCGAGAACATCGACATCGGCGGGCCGGCTATGGTCAGAAGCGCGGCCAAGAACCACGCGCACGTCGCGGTCGTCACCGACCCCGTAGATTACGGCGCGGTCCTCAAGGAAATGCAGGCGGCTAACGGCGCGATCGGCGCGACCGCGCGCTTCAGGCTCGCGCAAAAAGCGTTCTCGCACACCGCTGCGTACGACGGCGCGATCAGTAATTATCTGACCGCGCTTGCCGCCGACGGCACGCGCGCCGCGTTTCCGCAGCGATTGAATCTCAATTTCGAGCTCGCGCAGATGCTGCGCTACGGCGAGAACCCGCACCAGAACGCGGCATTCTACAAAGATCTCGAGCCGGCGCCGGGCAGCCTCGCACGCTACACGCAGTTGCAGGGCAAGGAGCTGTCGTACAACAACATCGCTGACGCCGACGCGGCGTGGGAGTGCGTGAAGACGTTCGCCTCATTTGACAATCAGGCGGCGTGCGTGATCATCAAGCACGCCAACCCGTGCGGTGTCGCAATCGCCGCCAATGCGATCGACGCCTACCGGCTGGCATTCGCGACCGATCCGACCTCGGCGTTCGGCGGCATCATTGCGCTCAACCGCGAGCTCGACTCCGCGACGGCGCAGGCGGTCAGCGAACACTTTGTCGAAGTGCTGATTGCACCCAGGGTATCGGTCGGTGCGAAAGAAGCGCTCGCGAAAAAAGAAAACGTGCGCGTGCTCGAGGTGCCGCTCGCCGTCGGCGCCAATTCATTCGATACCAAGCGCGTCGGCGGCGGGTTGCTGGTGCAAACGCCTGACAATTTCAATGTCGGCGCGGCGCAACTCAAGGTGGTGACCAAAGCCAAACCGACGGCACAGCAGCAGGACGACCTGTTGTTTGCGTGGCGCGTCGCGAAATACGTCAAATCCAACGCGATCGTGTTTGCAGGCCGTGGTCAGACGCTCGGCGTCGGCGCCGGCCAGATGAGCCGCGTCGATTCGGCGCGCATCGCCGCGATCAAGGCCAAGCACGCCGGCCTGTCTCTCGCGGGCTCGGTGGTCGCGTCCGACGCGTTCTTTCCGTTCCGTGACGGGCTCGACGTCGTCGCCGAGGCCGGTGCAATCGCGGTGATCCAGCCCGGCGGCAGCCTGCGCGACGAAGAAGTGATCGCAGCCGCTGACGAGCGTGGCATCGCGATGGTATTTACCGGCTACCGGCATTTCCGGCACTGACGTGACGGAAGTGCGTGAAAAGTGAAACCACTTTGAAAACGGCGAGCATGGCGCTCGTTTCACATTTCACGTTTCACGTTTCACTTCGCACATGAAGCTCCTCGTCATCGGCGGCGGCGGGCGCGAGCATGCGCTGGCGTGGAAGCTCGCGCGGTCGCCGCGCATCTCCAGGGTGTTTGTCGCCCCCGGCAATGCAGGTACCGCGCTCGAGGACGGTCTCGACAACGTTGACATCACCGATCACGCCAGGCTCGTCGAGTTTGCAAAAAAAGAACAGATCGCGCTGACGGTGGTCGGCCCCGAAGCACCGCTTGCTGCCGGCGTCGTCGACGCATTCCACGTCGCCGGGCTCAAAATTTTCGGCCCCGTGCGGCGTGCGGCGCAGCTGGAAAGCTCGAAGGATTTCGCGAAGGGCTTCATGCAGCGCCATCGCATACCAACGGCCGAATACCAGACGTTCACCGACGCGCGGGCTGCGCACCAGTATATCGACACACGCGGTGCGCCGATCGTGGTCAAAGCCGACGGGCTTGCTGCCGGCAAGGGCGTGGTCGTCGCCACCGACTTGCGGCAGGCGCATCACGCAATCGACATGCTGCTCGTCGCTGACAAGATGGCGATTCAGCATAACGAGGCCGGCCCTTGCATCGTAATCGAGGATTTTCTCGACGGCGAAGAGGCGAGCTTCATCGTGATGGTCGACGGCAAGCACGCGCTGCCGCTTGCGACCAGCCAGGACCACAAGCGATTGAAGGACGGCGATGAGGGCCCCAACACCGGCGGCATGGGCGCCTATTCGCCGGCGCCGGTAGTGACGCCCGGCATCCACGCTAAAGTGATGCGCGAAGTGATCCAGCCGGTGGTCGCCGGCATGGAGCAGGAAGGCGCGCCGTTCGTCGGATTCCTTTACGCCGGGCTGATGATAGGCAGGGACGGCCAGATCAAAGTGCTCGAATTCAATTGCCGCCTGGGGGACCCCGAGACGCAGCCGATCATCCTGCGCCTGAAAAGCGATCTCTACGCGCTCGTCGATCACGCGCTTGCCGGCACGCTCGACAAAGTCGAGGCCGAGTGGGACACGCGCGCCGCGCTCGGCGTCGTGCTCGCCGCCCATGGCTATCCCGATGCGCCGCGCAAGGGCGACGCGATCACCGGCTTGCCGCCGGTGCACGCAACGGCGGGTGACGACTACCACGTGTTTCACTCCGGAACCGCGCTCAACGGCAAGCAAGTCGTTACCAACGGCGGGCGCGTGCTGTGCGTGACAGCGCTCGGCCACAACGTCAAAATGGCGCAGCGCCGCGCCTATGAAATCGCCGAGCAGATCCGCTTCGACGGCATGCAGATGCGGCGGGACATCGGTCACCGCGCCATCCAGAACCAGCGCCGCTGACACCACGCGCCGCGCGCTGAATGCGGCAATGGTGCATGCTAGAATGATTCAGCCATCGCGCCTGTTGTCACGGTATCGTGCCCAGCGCAAGGCGCGCACCCCGCAGTGCAAGAGGAGGCTAGTCAATGGCGGACATAGGCCAGACTAAAAACATGGCGATACCCGGGAAAATGAAAGCCTGGGTGCTTGGCAACCCCGACGAATTGAAGCTCGTTGAGAAACCGGTCCCGCAGCCGGGTCCGGCCGAGGTGCTGGTGCGCATCGACGCGATCGCGGTCTGCGCGACCGACCTCGAAATCATCCATCACGGGCCGCCGGCGCTGATTGAGGGCGGCGAGCCGTTCAACAAGAACTTCACGCCGGGCCACGAGTACATGGGCACGGTGGTCAAGCTCGGCCCCGGCGTCGACGAATTCGACGTCGGCGATCGCATCACCGTCGAAATTCACGCTGGCTGCGGTCGTTGCGAGCGTTGCCGCGAGGGTATGTATACCGCATGCCTGAATTACGGCATGAACTACGGCGACCGCGACAAGGGACACCGTGCCAACGGTTTCACCACCGACGGCGGTTTCGCCGAGTACGCGGTCAACAACATCAACACCATGGTGCATGTACCCGATGACATGAGTGACGAGGAGGCAACGCTGGTCGTTACCGCCGGCACCGCGATGTACGGGCTTGACGTGATGGGCGGACTGGTCGCCGGCCAGACGGTGGTCGTGATGGGGCCCGGGCCGATCGGGCTGATGGGCGTCGGCATCGCCAAGGCGCTTGGCGCGCAACCGGTGATCCTGACCGGCACGCGCGCGGACCAAAGGCGGCTCGAGCTGGGCCGCAAACTCGGTGCCGACCATGTCGTCAACGTGCACGACGAAGATGCCGTCGCCGCGGTGATGCGCATCACCAAGGGAAAGGGGTGCCACTACGTGTTCGAATGCTCGGGTGCGCCGAACGCCGTGAACGAAGCGGCACGTATGTTAAACCGCGGCGGCCGCATTTGCCTCGCGGCGTTCCCGCAGAAGCCGGCGTTGGTCGACGTCGCGTACCTCGTGACTAACAACATTTACCTCTTCGGCATCCGCGGCGAAGGCAGGAGCGCGACCCACCGCGCGGCCGCATTGATGCAGCAGAAGCGCTTCGACGCCAGGCTCATCCATACGCACACGTTCCCGCTGCAAGATGTGCCGACTGCGATCCGGTACGCGCGCGAGCGGGTCGATGACGCGATCAAGGTAGTGGTCAAGATGCGCCACTGATGCAGCGCGCCGGTCACGACCGGAACAGCGGCGCGTTCACCGTACGATCATAAGAGCATAAACCGGAGGAGAGATCATGGGCACACCGAAACCAGCATCGCGCGGGCTGTTTGCATTCGTTGCCGCGGTAATCGCGCTCGCTGCGCCGGCGGTCGCCTGCGCGCAGGAAGGGTTTCCGGGCATCAAGCCGATTGAAATGACCGTGTTGTTCCCGGCCGGCACCTCGGCCGACGTGACCGCGCGCGTGCTCGCCGAAGGCATGTCGCGGCAGCTCAATACCAACATCGTGGTGGTGAACCGCCCCGGCGCGGGCGGCGCGATCGGCTACAAATACCTGGCCGCGCAGACGCCGGACGGCCATCACATCGTGTGGAACTCGAACTCGATCTCGACCAGTTATCATTCCGGCATGCTCGCGTTCGACTACAAGGCGTTCGATCTGGTGGCGCAGGTGCAGGTGGAAACGCCATTGCTGGTGGTCAAGGCGGACGCGCCGTGGAAGGGCTTGCGCGAGCTCGTTGCCTCTGCCAAGGCGAACCCGGGCAAGATTACCGTTGGCAATTCGGGCGTCGGCAGCCACACGCATATGACTTCGATAGCGCTGTTCAGAGCGGTCGGCGCGGAGGTCGTGGATGTGCCGTTTGGCGCCGCACAAGTGATTCCGAGCCTGCTTGGCGGGCACGTGCAGGCGGTAGTGCAGCTGCCGGGCGCGCTGGTATCCCACGTCAAGGCGGGCAGCCTGCGGGTGCTGGCTGCGTTGAGCGCGAAACGCGACCCCGCTTTCCCGGAGGTCCCGACCGCCCGCGAGCAGGGCATCAACGTCGGTGCCGAGCTGTGGCGCGGCATCGCGGTTCCCAAAGGCACGCCGAAGAAAATCATCGCCCGGCTCGAGGACGCAATCCGCAAGACCGTCGCGAGCCCCGAATTCGTGAAATCGTGCGAGCTCCTGGCGGTGAGCCCGGCGTTCCTGCCGGGGGCCGAGTTCGGCAAGGTGGTCGCCAGGGAAGACGCCGAGATTGCGCAGATGATGCAGCTGCTCGGTCTCAAGAAAAGCGCGAACTAGCGCGCCATGCCGCGCGCTGCTCGCCCCTCAACCGGCATGGACCTTGCCGCGGTCTCCGCGTATTTGACCGGTCTGCAGCACCGCATCGTCGCGCGGCTTGCGGCGATCGACGGCAAGCCGTTCCGCAGCGACAGCTGGCAGCGTCCCGAGGGCGGCGGCGGCGTGAGCTGCGTGATCGAGGAAGGCGGCGTATTCGAGCGCGGCGGTGTCAATTTCTCGCACGTGACGGGCAAGCAGCTGCCGCCGTCGGCGACCGCGTCGCGCCCCGAGCTTGCCGGCCGCGGCTGGGACGCGCTGGGCGTGTCGCTGGTGCTGCACCCGTGCAATCCGTATGCGCCGACGGTGCACATGAACGTGCGTTTTTTCGTCGCGCACCCGCCTTCCGACGCAGCGCAGCCGGCGTGGTGGTTCGGCGGCGGGATGGATCTGACGCCGTATTACGGGTTCGAGGAAGACGCGGTCCACTTCCACCGTGCCTGCCGCGATGCGCTTGGCTCTTTCGGCGCCGACTGCTACCCGCGCTACAAGAAATGGTGCGACGAATATTTTTACCTGAAGCATCGCGGGGAGCCGCGCGGCATCGGCGGCATTTTCTTCGATGATCTGAACACGCCCGATTTCGGCACCTGCTTCGCGCTGCAGCGCAGCGTCGGCGACAGTTTCCTCGACGCGTACGCGCCTATCCTTATTCGCCGCAAGGACACGCCATACGGCGAACGCGAGCGCGACTGGCAGGCCTATCGCCGCGGGCGCTACGTCGAGTTCAACCTCGTTTACGATCGTGGTACGCTGTTCGGCCTGCAGTCGGGCGGCCGCACCGAATCGATCCTGCTGTCACTGCCGCCTGTCGTGAAATGGCGCTACGACTGGCAGCCCGCGCCGGGCAGCGCGGAAGCGAAGCTTTACAGCGAATTTCTGAACGGGAAAGACTGGCTCGGACAAGTCTAGTTTTTACTCGTTCCCAACCACCGTCCGCGCAGCGTTTTGATGCTGTCGAGTATGCGCTGCCCGAGCGAGGATGAGCGCACCTCGCCGGCCGGCTCGACTTTGTGCGCATGCACGAGTTTGGGCGCCTGCTTGAAAGTCAGGTAGCGTTGCAACGCGGCGTGCACGTGCGCCTTCAGCAGCCGCACGTTCACCGGTTTGTTCAGGAAGCGGAAAATCTGCGCCTGGTTGATGAGCTCGATCACGAGCTCCGAGTCCGACGCGGTGGTGACGACGATGGTCAGGATTTGCGGGTTTTCCTGTTTCAAGAGCTTCAGCATCGCGGTCAGCTGCGCGTGGCCGGCTTCGACGTCGGTGATCACGACCGCGATTTCCTGTGCCTGCATCGCCGCCAGCGCGGCGTCGAGATCGGCGGCATAGATTACCGGACACAGCCCGCCGATCAACTCGCGCGCGACGCGGAAAATCTCTTCATCCCGGTCGACCACCAGCACGCCGGCGTCCATTTTTTGCGGTAGCTCGACCGTTGCAGCCTTGGTGTCGGCCAGTTCGAGCGCGATCGTCACGCCTTCGGCAACGATGGTCTGCAGCTCGCTGTTGTCCCATGGCTTGCTGATGAAGCGGTAAACCTCGCCGTCGTTGATCGAGCCGACGATTGCCGCCAGGTCGGAATAACCGGTCAGCAGAATGCGCACGCTGCGCGGCGAAATCTCGCGCGACCGGCGCAACAGCTCGACGCCCACCATCACCGGCATGCGCTGGTCGCTGATGATCACGTGCATGTGATATTTGCGTATGAAATCGAGCGCCTTGTTGCCATCGGTGGTGGTGAACACGTGATAGCGGCTGCGGAACAGCGACTTGAGCGCAGTCAAAATGCGTTCCTCGTCGTCGACCACCAGCAACCGCGCCTTCCTGACGCTGGTATCAAGGCTGATCGCACTATCGCCGGTCAAGGCCGGCAGCGCATCGCCGGCCGGCTGCGCCGGCTTTGCCGCGGGCGCCGCATTGAGCAATCGCGCCGCATTGAGCAGTGCCGCGCTGTCAGGCGCGGCGGGGGTGGGCTCGGCAATTCCTAGATTAAGCGACGCGTCGAGCGCCTCGCGAAATGCGTCGGAGAATTCACGTGCGTTCTGGAAGCGCTCCTCACGCTTCTTGGCGAGCGCCTTGTGCAGCACGCGGTCCATCAGCGGCGACAGCTTCGGGTTCAGCTGCGACGGGTCGTCGGGCCGCTGGTTCAGAACCTGCTGCATCACGGTCGCGGTGTTGCCGGTGAACGGCTTCCTGCCGGTCAGCAGTTCGTAGGCGATGACGCCGATCGAGAACAGATCGGCCAGCGCATCGACCTCGGCGCCAAGAAACTGCTCGGGCGCCATGTAGTGCGGCGTGCCGAGCACGTCGCCGACCTGCGTCAGTTTCGAGGCTTCGATGTGGGCGATGCCGAAATCGCTGATCTTGATGCGGCCGTCGCTGTTGATCAGGATGTTCGACGGCTTGATGTCGCGGTGGGTGACGCCTTCGGCGTGCGCGTGGCCGATGCCGTCGAGCAGTTGGCGGATGATTTCGCCGACTTCGCGGATTTCGTAACTGATTTCCTGCTCGAGGTGCTGCGCAAGCGTCTTGCCGTTAACGAGCTCCATCACGATGTAGGTGACCTGCTCGTCTTCGCCGAAATCGTAAATCTGCACGATGCGGGGATGCACGAGGCGGCCGACCGCCTGCGCTTCGTGCCGGAAGCGGTTTATCACATGCTTGAGTTCGTCGGCGTCAAGCGACGACTTGGTGATCGCCTTGATCGCGACGCCGCGCGAAATCGCTGGGTCCCAGCCCTTGTAGACGACACCCATGGCGCCCTTGCCGAGCACGTCCTGGATTTCGTATTTGCCGATTTTTTCCGGTGACGGCATGGCGCTGAGCTAGGCGGAAAGCCCGGCTTCGGCCGGCGGCTTGAGCGGGAACCACACCGTGAATTTGGTGCCGGCGCCGGGCTGCGATTCGACGTTGATGCGGCCGCCATGCTGCTGGACGATCTTGTAGGAAATCGACAGGCCGAGCCCGGTGCCCTTGCCGATCTCCTTGGTGCTGAAGAACGGGTCGAAAATCTTCGGCAGCACCTCCGGCGCGATGCCTTTGCCGTTGTCCGTCACCTCGATTGCAACGCCGCTGCCGTCGCTGCGCGTCGTGAGGGTAATCGTGCCCTTGCCACCCTCCATTGCCTGGACCGCGTTGGTGATCAGGTTCAGGAACACCTGGTTGACTTGAGACGGTGAGCAGACGATTGCGGGGATGTCGCCGAACTGCTTGTTGACGGTGGCCGATTTGAGCAGGTGCTTGGCGAGCAGCAGCGTGCTGCCGAGGCCTTCGTTCAAATTGAAGCTCGTCACTTTGCTGCGGTCGAGCCGGCTGAAGTCCTTCAGGTTGCCGACGATCTCGGCCATCTGGCCTGTGCCGTAGAGGCCGTCCTTGACCAGGCCGCTTAATTCCTCCATCACGCGTTGCTGCCTGAGTTGCGCGATCTGGCCTGACACCAGCACGAATTGGCGCGAAAGCTCCTCGGCGTTGGCATTACTGCCGGACTGCAGCAGCGCGAGCAGTTTTTCGCAGCGCTCGATCGCGGTCCCGAGGTCGGGCAGCTTGTCGGCGACCGTGCCGAGGCTGTTCTTGACATAGGCGAGCGGCGTGTTGATTTCGTGCGCGACGCCGGCCACCATCTGGCCGAGCGACGACATTTTCTCCGACTGGATCAGCTGCGCCTCGGATTCCTTGAGGTGGCGCAACGCTTCCGACAGCTCGCGCGTGCGTTCCTGAACGCGGTGCTCCAGGCTTACGTTGGCGGCCTTGAGCTTGGCACCCAGGTAGGCGAGCAGGATCAGAAGCGCGCCGGCGTAGTAGATCAGGTAAACGCGGAACCGCTCCTTGTCCTGCAGCGTCGCTTCGAGCTCGCGGTTGAACGAGAACGTCAGGGTGTCGAGACGCGGACCCGAGGTCAGAAATGCGAGTTTGGCGAACAGTTCCTGCTCGGCGGGCCTGTTTTTGAGCAGAACCTCGCCGGCGTTACGCGCCTGCTCGGCTTTGATGCGCATAGCCTCGGGCAGCGCCGACGCCAAGTTGTGCAAGTCGCCGAGCGCGGACTCGATGCTCTGACGCTGCGCGTCCTGCGCGAGCCAGTAATACTGCGGTGCGATCACGGTGAGGCGATTGAGCGCGGTATCGAGCGCTGGCGATCGCGGTTTGAGTTGAGTGGCCTGCGTACTGAGCTCGGCGGCGTTACGCACCAGACCGTCCAGCCCCGCTTTGGCGCCGGCGTTTGCGGCCTTGAACATCTCGACCAGCTCGGCTTTCTGCAGGATCGCCTTGCTGAGTTCCGGCAGCCCGCTGCTCAATGCCGCGCTCGGCGTTTGCCTCACCGCCGCGCTCAAGTTTTGGAGAGCTTTGCCGGCGGCCGCGGCGCGGTTGATCGATGGCAATTCAGTCGGGGCCAGCTCGATGCGGGCGCGCAGCACGTCGACGTCCCAGCGGCCATCGATTTCCTTCAGTTCGCGCAAGTACCCGAGGATCTCGTTCTGCTCGCGCAGATCGACCGCCTGGGTCTTGTCGTAGAGGAACGCGAGCGCCGCCACCAGCATCAGGGCGGCTGCGCCGAGCAACGCGTTATGCAGCGCTTCAGACTTGTTCATCAATTTCCGTTCTATTCGCCGAGATAAGCGCGCCGCACCTGCGGATTGGCGAGCAGCGCCGGCGCGTTATCTTGCAAAGTTATTTTTCCACTTTCCATCACATAACCGCGATCGCACATTTCGAGCGCGAGCTTCGCGTTCTGCTCGACCAGCAGTATGGTCACGCCTGAGCTGGCGACGGCGCGGATGGTCTCGAATATCTTCTGCACCATCAAAGGCGCCAGCCCCATGCTCGGCTCGTCGAGCAGCAGCAACCTGGGCCGGCTCATCAGTGCGCGCCCGATCGCGAGCATCTGTTGTTCACCGCCCGACAGCGTGCCCGCGACCTGGCGGCGGCGCTCGGCAAGCCGCGGAAACAGCCCGATTACGTGGTCGTGATCGGCGCGGACAGCCGCCCCGTCGTCGCGGCTGTAAGCGCCCATGGCGAGGTTTTCCTCGACCGTGAGGCGCGGAAATATACCGCGGCCTTCGGGCACCAGCGCAATACCCAGCGCGACCAGCCGATGCGACGGCAACGCCGTGACATCAGAGCCATTGTAACGGACGTGGCCGGCGGCGGGGCGTACCAGGCCAGTCAATGCTTTCAGCGTTGTGGTCTTGCCGGCGCCGTTGGCGCCGATCAGAGTCACCATCTCGCCGGCGCGGACCGCAAAGTCGATGCCCTTGACGGCGTTGATGCCGCCGTAGGCAACCCGTAACGCGCAAACCGCGAGCATCGGTTCGCGTGTTTCTCCAGCCGGGCCGGCGTTGACCTCAGGCAAGCGCGCCTCCGAGATAGGCTTCGATGACGGCGGTATCGCGTTGAACCTCTGCGGGCTTGCCTTCGGCAATCTTCTTGCCGTAATCGAGCACCGCAACGCGGTCGCACAGCCCCATGACGAGCTTCACGTCGTGCTCGATCAACAATATCGTCGTGCCATCGGCGCGGATGCGCTCGAGCAAATGGCGCAGCGTCGCGGTTTCGGTTGCATTCATGCCGGCGGCCGGCTCGTCGAGCGCGAGCAGTTTAGGCTCGGTCGCCAGCGCGCGCGCGATTTCGAGCCGGCGCTGGTCGCCGTACGGCAGGTTGTGCGCGAGATCGTGCTGATGCGCGGCGAGGCCGACGTATTCGAGCAGGTGGTGGGCGCGTTCGTGGATCGCGCGTTCCTCGTCGAGCGCGCGGGCGGTGTGCAGCACGGCGCCAATTACGCCGGCATGCGTGCGCAAGTGGCGCCCGACCATCACGTTCTCGAGCGCGCTCATGTTGCCAAAAAGCCGGATGTTCTGGAACGTGCGTGCGATGCCTGCTGCAGCAACCTGGTATGGCGCGTTGACGTCGAGCCGCGCGCCGTCGAACACGAGCTCGCCGCTGTCCGCCCGGTAAAAGCCGGTCAGCACGTTGAAGAAAGTCGTCTTGCCTGCGCCGTTGGGGCCGATCAGCCCGTAGATTTCACCGCGCTTGATCGCGAGCGAGACATCGGTCAGCGCCTCGAGCCCGCCAAAGCATTTGCTGATGCTCCTCGCTTCAAGCAACGTAGTCATTCGGCCAGTTCGCGCTTACGCACTTTTGACGGCCACAAGCCGGCCGGGCGGAACAGCATCATCAGCATGAGCGCCAAGCCGAACAGCAGCATGCGGATCACTTCCGGCTCGATGAGCAGCTTGCCGAACAGCAAACGCTGCAGCGGTTCGACGGTGTGACGCAGGATCTCGGGTACGAACGACAGCAGCAGCGCGCCGAGGATCACGCCCCAGATGTTGCCCATGCCGCCGAGCACCACCATCGACAGCACCATGATCGATTCGACCAGCACGAAGCTTTCGGGACTGATGAAGCCCTGGATCGCGGAGAACATGCCGCCAGCAATGCCGCCGAACGAAGCGCCCATCGCAAACGCGAGCAGCTTGACATGGGTAGTATTGATTCCCATCGCGCCCGCCGCGACCTCGTCCTCGCGGATCGCCTGCCACGCGCGCCCGATACGCGAATCCTGCAGCCGTACGTTGATCACCACCACCGCGAGCAGCACGGCGAGCAGCAGATAGTAATACTTGACCGGTCCACTGAAGTTAAGCCCGAGCAGGGTCTCGCTCTGATTGAAGCTGAAGCCACCGATGCGAAACGGATCGATGAGCGAGATCCCTTGCGGGCCGTTCGTGATATTGATCGGCTGCGAAAGGTTGTTGAAGAAGATGCGGACGATTTCGCCGAAGCCGAGCGTGACTATCGCCAGATAATCGCCGCGCAGCTTCAATGTCGGCGCGCCGAGCAGCACCCCGAATATGCATGCGACGAAAGCGCCGATCGGCAGAATCACCCAGAACGGCAGATGGATGTCGAACTGCGGCGAGGCGAGCAGCGCGTAGGTATAGGCGCCGACCCCGTAAAACGCGATGTAGCCGAGATCGAGCAGGCCGGCATAACCGACGACGATGTTGAGCCCGAGCGAAAGCAGCGTGAACAGGATCGCGAGATTCATGATCCGCACCCACGTGGTGCCGATCGCGGCCAGCGCGAACGGCAGCGTCAGCAGCGCAACCGCCATCAGCGCCACGCCGATCCACAGCGCCGCCGGGTGCTGCTTAAACTGAATTAACCCTACACCCTTCACTCTTTACCCTTTACGCACGGTCACCGATGCGCTCACCGAGCAGTCCCGAGGGCCGGAACACCAGCACTGCAATCAATACCAGAAATGCAAAAACGTCCTGGTAATTGCTGCCGAACACGTTGTTGGTCAGGTCGCCGATGTAGCCCGCGCCGAGCGCTTCGACGATGCCGAGCAGCATGCCGCCCAGCATCGCGCCGGCCAGGTTGCCGATGCCCCCCAGCACTGCGGCCGAGAAGGCTTTGAGCCCGAGCAGCGAGCCCATGGTGTAGTGCGCGATGCCGTAGTAGGTCCCGACCATGACGCCGGCCACTGCGGCGAGCGCCGCGCCGAGCATGAAGGTCGCCGCGATCACGCGGTTGATGTCCACACCCATCAGGCCCGCGATATGCGGGTTCTGCGACGTGGCGCGCATTGCGACGCCGAGCCTGGTGTGATAGACGATCAGCGTGAGTCCGGCCATCATCAGGATCGAGGTCACGATGATCGCGATCTGCACCATGGTGATCGTGGCCTCTGCGACATGAAAGACCTGGTTCGGGATGATCTGCGGAAAAGCGAGCGGATTGCGGCTCCAGATCATCATCGCAACCTGCTGCAGGACGATCGACGCGCCGATCGCAGTGATCAGCGGTGCGAGCCGCGGCGCATGACGCAGTCGCCGGTAGGCGAACCGCTCGAGCGCGTAGCCGACCAGCATGCACACCGGGATCGCGGCGCCGGCGCCGATCAGCACGATCGCGAGCGGCGGCAGTGCGGTATTGGCGGCAAGCCAGCTGATTACCGTGAACGCGACCATCGCGCCGATCATCACCACTTCGCCATGCGCGAAGTTGATCAACTGGATGATGCCGTAGACCATGGTGTAACCGAGCGCGACCATCGCGTAGACGCTGCCGAGCGTCAGCCCGTTGATGATCTGCTGCAGGAATATGTCCATCGCCCCGGGGCCCGGCTACCCACAGCAAAACGGCACCCGGAGGTGCCGTTTGTGCAGGACAGCAGTGGCTTACCCGACCATTATTTCTTGGCGGGCTGGGCCGGCGCAGGAGCCGGTGCTGGCGCAGCAGCAGGGGTTGCTGGCACGGCGGCCGGGGCTGCCGGTGCCGTCGTTGCGGCGGATGCAGTCGCAGCCCTGACGAAGTCTTCATACTTGATCGTCTTGCCGCTCTTGATGATCGCGAGCGGCTCGAGCTTGCCGGCCTTCATGCTGAAGATCGTCATCTCGGCGTCCTTGCGGTCGCCTTTCTCGTCGAATTCGATCTTGCCGGTCGCGCCCTCGTAGCTCAACTTGGCGAGCTCGGACATATATTTGGCCGGGTCGACCGAATTCGCTTTCTTCATCGCTTCAATCAGCAGGTTCGCGGCATCGTAGGTGAACGGCGAATAAAGAATCGGATCAGTGTTGAACTTGGCCTTGTAGGCGTCGAGAAACTTCTTGCTTGCGGCCTGCACCGGGAGGCCTGCCTGTGAGCAGATCAGGCCTTCCGCAGCGTCGCCGGCCAGCTTGTTCATTTCGTCGGTGCACGCGCCGTCACCGAACGAGAACACGACCTTGATGCCGAGCTCGCGGCCTTGCTTCAAAAGCGGCCCACCGGTTGCGTCCATGCCACCGTAGAAAATCGCATCCGGCTTTTTACCGCGGACCTTGGTGAGTATCGCTTTCCAGTCCTTGGTCTGGTCGGTGCCTTTTTCGCGCGGCAGCACCTTGATGCCGGCGGCCTTGAGGGTTTTCTCGACTTCGTTGGCAAGGCCTTCGCCGTAGGCGGTCGCGTCGTCAATTACCGCGACGGTCTTGGGCTTGAACTCGGTGGCAAGGTAGCTCGCGACCGCCGGGCCTTGCTGGTCGTCGCGGCCGACCGTGCGGAAGGTCACCTTGAACCCCTGCTCGGTAAGTTTGGGATTGGTCGCCGCGCCGGTGATCATCGGGATGCCGGCCTGGTTATAGACCGCAGATGCGGGGATAGATACGCCCGAATTAAGGTGGCCGACCACGCCGGCGACCTTGGCATCGACAAACTTCTGCGCCACGATCGGGCCTTTGTCAGGCTTCGCTTCGTCGTCCTCGCCGACCAGCTCGAACTTGATTTTCTTGCCGTCGATGCTGAGGCCCTTGGCGTTGGCTTCGTCGATCGCGAGCCGCGCGCCGTTCTCATTGTCCTTGCCGAGATGAGCGATGCCACCGGTAAGTGGCGCGGCATGGCCGATCTTGACCACCGTCGCTGGCGGTGGCGGCGGCGGAGCTTCAGCTTTAGGTGCCGGCTTGGGCGGCTCTTCCTTGCCGCAACCCTGCATCAAAAACGCAACTGCGAATATAAGTCCGGCGGCTAAGGAATGAGTGCGGTTCATGGCGTCTCCCGTGAGCATAAATTATTGTTGCGGCACAACATTTCATTATCCGCAGCCGCCCACAGGTTGTCAATTTTGCAGCTTTGGTGGGTTGGAACAACAAAAAAACCGGCCTGGACCGGCTTCGAAGCTACGATGATGCGGTCGCTATCGCAGCAACAACACTTAGCGTACGCTGGTTGTTACTTCCTCCGGTCGGTCACTTCGCCCGCGGCGGCAAGCATCAATCCCGCGGGCGACAACCTAGACACCTATTTGAATCCAACGCGTGCGCCATGCCGATTGCATCAAAATGACATCAGCAAAAAGGGCGCAGCTTGCGGCTACGCCCTCGGTTGCAGCCAGGGGTATTACTTGACTTTCGCCAGCATCAGATCGACGACTGCTTTGACATCGGCGTCGGACAGGTTCGCGAAACCGCCCTTGGCCACCATCCCGGTGCCCGGCTTGCCCTGCAGCGCGGATTTGTAGAGCGCGTCCTTGCCTTGCTTGATGCGCGGCGCCCAAGCGGCCTTGTCGCCCAGTTTCGGCGCGCCCGCCACGCCCGCGTCATGACAGGTGCTGCAAGCGCTCTTGTAAGTGTCTGCGGCCGAAGCGGCCAAGGTGCTGCCGGCGGCAATCAGGCCGGCGATGCCGAACACGGCGACGAATAACGATTTCATTATTTCTCCTTTCGGGTGCGAATGTAAAAACCGCCCGCATCATAGCAAATTCGGCTGTATCCATCCATTACGCTGCCGGTTCTACCAGGACGGAAACCAGTTCGGCAAGGCCAGCGATCGGCGGCATGCATTTAACGCCCCGGCACACCCACGCGTTGACAGCGGCGCCCGCCGGCTTGGCGAGTGCAGCCGGCAGTCCCGCAGCGTCCGCCGGAATGTATAACACCAGGGTTTGCGGCAGATAGCGCGCGTTGAGTCCGCGCTGCCACGCCGCGGCATCTGCGCCGCCGCGCAGGATCACGATGGTCGGTGGCGCAAGCTGCTCCTCGAGCGCAACGCACAGACTCGCATGCGTGCTTGCCTGGCGTTCGAGCAGCGGCATGAACGCCTTGACGGCGCGCTCCGCCGCCTCGATCAAGCGCGGCTCGCCGAGCAAGTGACCGAGGCGGTTGAGCGCCAGCGCGGCGATGCCATTGCCCGAAGGCGTGGCGTTGTCGTGGCCGCTCTTGGCGCGGTGGATCAAGCGCTCGTGATCGTGGCTCACGAAAAAGAAGCCGCCGTTTTCGCGGTCTTCGAACTGATCGAGCAGCACCTGCGCAAGCTCGCGCGCCCAATTCAAATCCTCGACGCGGAAATCGTGTTGCATCAATTCAAGCAGTGCGTCGAGCAGGAACGCGTAGTCGTCAAGATAGGCATTGAGGTGCGCCGTGCCGTCCCTGGCTGTCGCGAGCAGCCGCTTACGCGTTCCTGCTCGTTCGACATCCTCGCGCCATAGCGCGGTGCGGATGTAGTCGGCTGCCGCGCGCGCCGAAGCGAGCCATTCGGGCCTGCCGAATACGCGCGCCGCGTGCGCCATGCCTTTTATCATCAGCGCGTTCCAGCTCACGAGAATTTTTTCGTCGCGTCCCGGACGCACGCGCACGGCGCGCAACGCGAGCAACTTCGCGCGCGCCGAGTCGAGCAGCGATTGCACCTGACCGGGTGTCAGCTCGAGGCGTCTGGCGACGAGCGTGAGCGGCTTCAGCACGCGCAGATGCCAGCGGCCGCCTCGGAGCGTCGGACGAGGGGCCCCCGAAGGGGGATCGGCCAGTGAAGAGGATGCCAACGACCGCGTGCCTGAGGCGCCTGCATCCCGCTCCGGGGTCGCATCCCCTGTGTAAGGGGCCCCTGCTCCGCCCTCCGCGGTCGCGTCCTCGAAGTTCGGTGCCATATCGAGGCCGTAGTGCGGCTCGACTACCGCGTATTCTTCGGCGGTTAATGCAACTTTCACTGCCGCGGGTGTCCAGACATAGAACTTGCCTTCCTCATGTTCGGAGTCAGCATCCAGCGAAGAATAGTAGCCGCCTTCCGGAGATTGCATTTCGCGCATCACCCACGCCGCAGTGTCGGCGACGATGCGCGCATACAGCGGCTGCTGGTCGGCGAGCCACAAGTCGCTGTAGAGATGCAGCAGCGGCCCGTTGTCGTACAGCATTTTCTCGAAATGCGGGATAGTCCAGTGCTGGTCGACACTGTAGCGGCAGAAGCCGCCGCCCAACTGGTCGTAGATGCCGCCCTCGGCCATTTTGGTCAGCGTAAGCCTCACCATGCCCAGCGCGTAATCGTCGTTGAGGGCGACGGCGCGCCGCAGGCAGAATTCGAGTTCGGCCGGATGCGGAAACTTGGGCGCGGTGCCGATGCCGCCGTCGGTTTCGTCGAATACCCTTTTCAACTCGCGCAGCGCGGCATCGAGGGGCGCGGCGGTCAGTGCCGCGTCCGCTGCCGCTGGCGGCAATGTCTGCACGATTGCGGCACGCAGCGCTTCATTCTGTTGTTCGATTTCCGCGCGCTTGGTGCGGTAGGCTGAGGCGACTTGCGGCAGCAGATCGACGAAGCCCGGCATGCCGTAACGCGCGGTCTTCGGAAAATAGGTGCCGCCGAAAAACGGCGTCTGATCCGGCGCGAGAAACATCGTCAGCGGCCAGCCCCCGTTGCGCTGCGTGAGCATCGCGTGCGCGGTCTGGTAAATCTGGTCGAGGTCGGGGCGTTCCTCGCGGTCGACCTTGATGTTGACGAACAGCTCGTTCATCACCGCCGCGACCCGCGGATCCTCGAACGATTCGTGCGCCATCACGTGGCACCAGTGGCACGCCGAGTAGCCGACCGACAGCAGGATCGGCCGGTCCTGTTCACGCGCGAGCTTGAACGCTTCCTCGCTCCACGGATACCAGTCGACCGGATTGTCAGCGTGTTGCTGAAGGTATGGACTTGTTTCGCGAGCCAACCGGTTGGGCATCTGGAAAATCCGGGAAAGGCGCCCAGTTTAGCACCGGCCGCCGTGAGGTTTTCGCGGGCGCGCCGTCGATCGCGTCAATGCGCGGATGTCAGCCACGGCCGCAGGTACTCCATGCGGTCGATCGAGCGCAGGGCGACTTTGCGCACCGACTTGCTGCGCCAGACCTGCAGTGTGATATCGATGCCGGCTGCGCCGCTCGCCCACAGCGAGTGATAGAACTCGGACTGGCTGCCGATGGCCTGTCCGCCGACGGCCAGGATGATATCGCCGCGCCGCACGCCGCCGCGCTCGGCGGGCGAGTCGCGCAGCACCTGCGTCACCACCACATGCTGGCGCAGTTCCTCGGAATAGACGCCGAGCCACGGGCGCGCTGCTCCGCTGCGCCGGCCGTGTGTCTTGAGGTCGGCGAGGATCGGCGGCAGCAGATCGGTCGGCACGAACATATTGCCGGGAAAGGCGACGCCGCGATCGATGGCGTCGCCGACGTACAACGAGCCGATGCCGATCAGCCGTCCAGCGGCGTCGAGCAATGCCGCGCCGCTGTGATTGTCGCGCGCGGGCGCGGTGAAGATCGCGTCGTCAAGCGCGTATTCCCACCACCCGGTGAACGGCCGCCGCGCCACGATGCTCGCATCCGACAGGCCGCCAGCCGCCGTGTGTGCCGCGATTACCGCGGTATTAAGTTCGCACGCATCGCTGGCATTGCCGAAATCAAGCGGCCGGCAGCCGAGCGGCCGGGACGTCCGCACCAGTCCGAAGCCGGTCGCATGGTCGAAACCGGCGACGCCCGCCGGCAACACGCGTCCGTCGCCGGTGACGACCAGAATCGATTCCGCCTCGAGCAGCAGGTAGCCGATGGTCAGGATGTGTCCGGCGTCATCGATAACGACCCCGGTGCCTTCGCGTTCGGCGCCCAGCGTTTCCGCGGTGCGCGCTTCGCGCGGCACGCGAATGCCGAGCTTGACGATGGCGGCGGCGAGATCGGGCCCGGCAAACGAGGTCGCGGGCGGAATATTGGCCGCGCGCCATGCGGCCCAGGCGGCGGTTACGAGAGAAGGCATTGCGCTTCCGTTACGGCACTATACTGAATCCGGTGTGCTTATAATCGGCAATTTTAACCCAAACCACCGGGCGGTCTTCAATGCTGGTTCACCCGCAGTTTGATCCGGTTGCCATTCACCTGGGCCCGCTCGCCGTGCGTTGGTACGGCTTGATGTATCTCGTCGGCTTTGCGCTGGTCTGGGCGGTCGGCCGTTATGCAATCAGGACGCGACCGCATGCGGCGTGGACCGCGCAGGATCTCGATGATGCATTGTTCTATGGTCTTCTGGGCGTCATTCTCGGCGGCCGCTTGGGTTACGTGCTTTTCTACAAGTTCGGCGATTACCTCGCCGAGCCGTGGAAAATCTTTTTCGTGTGGGAAGGCGGCATGTCGTTTCACGGCGGCTTTCTCGGCGTCATCGTTGCGCTATGGTGGTATGCGCATAGCCGCCGCCAGAGCTGGCTGGCGATCACCGATTTCATCGCGCCGCTGGTTCCGCTAGGGCTCGGCGCCGGGCGGCTCGGTAATTTCATCAACGCCGAGCTCTGGGGGCGCGCGGCGAGCGTGCCGTGGGCGATGGTATTTCCCAACGTCGACCGCGTGACTCGCCATCCGTCGCAGCTCTACGAATTTGCGCTCGAAGGCGTGGCGTTGTTTACGCTGTTGTGGTGGTATTCAGCCCGGCCGCGGCCGCGCGGCGTAGTGTCGGCGTGGTTCCTGATCGGCTACGGCGTGTTCCGCTTCACCGTCGAGTTCACGCGCGAACCGGATGGCTTTCTTGGTTTGCTCGCGCTCGGGCTGTCGATGGGGCAGTGGCTGTCGGTTCCGATGATTGCTGCCGGCGTGCTGCTGCTGGTGTGGGCGCAGCGCAGAGGGCGCGCAGCCCCTGATCGTCAGTAGCAAACGCCATTTGTCGGAGTGCCGGCTGCCGGCGCACCTGCCAGCCGGCGGCAGTCCGGGTCCGGCGCGTGCTAGTGCCGTTCCAACTATTTGTGGTAAACCTAACTGCCCTCGGCGGCCAGATCACGGCCGGCAAGCGACGCGCCCGCGTTGGGAGAAACAAGTTGGAACGGCACTAGTTAAGTTTTTTCCCGCTCGGTTTTTCAACCGCCGCCGATTTCGTTGCTTCGGCGCGACGACCCAGCAGGCGCTGAAAGTTTTCGAGCGACAGCAGGTGCGCGTAAACGCGCCCGAGCACGCCTTTCTGCACCAGGTCCTTTAACGTTGCGCCATCAAGCGCGCTCAGTTTGAGTTCGGCGACGCGGTACATGCCGGTCAGTTGCAGCGGCTCACCCTGGTTCGGCACCGCCTGCATGGTGAACGGCTCGAGTAATTGGAGCTGGGCGAGCAGTTTGCACATTTCATCGGTGCGCGCGAGGTCCGCTTCATATTCGAACAGGAGCTTCTGGCGGGTCTCCCACTCCGGTTGCGGATTGCCCTTGTCGTCAAACAACTTCTCGCCTTTGTCGTTGATCGCGCGTTTCTCGACGCACGCGACGCGCTCCGGCGCTTCCTTGCCGTCGACTGTGACGCGCGTCATGCAGAAGGGGTAGCGCCGCACGTAGGCGGGAAGGTAGACATTGGGATCCCACGCATTGTCGGGCATCACGTACAGGTTCTGCTGCGCCGTGAGCCCCAGCACCAGCATCGGCACGAAGGTTTTGCCCTGATCGGCGCTGATGAACACCAGCGGGTAGTCGCGGCTGGCAATCGGGAATTCGGTATAGCTCACCGGCAGCGGGTTCATGTTGCGGAACACCACCGGCAGCGTCGGTCCTTTCGGCAGCAGCACTCGGTGGGTTTTGGTCAGCGCGACGACTTCCTGAAAGCCGTAGGGAGGCGTGATTTGAGGCGCGGTCTGCATGGCGGTATCCCGATCCATTTAAGGAAAAAAAGATTATAGCGCGTCGCGCCCGCGGCGCCCGCCAGTTCGGGTTTCGCGTCAGCATGATTACCTGCTAAAATAATGGCTTACCGTGGGGACGTAGCTCAGCTGGGAGAGCGTCGCGTTCGCAATGCGAAGGTCGGGAGTTCGATCCTCCTCGTCTCCACCAACCCCTACTCTCATTCGCGCCCAGCACAGCCCGATTGTTTGTAATTATCACTTCATTACCAAAGGAGAACTTAATGAAAACCCCGCTTAAGTATCACGCATCGTTAGCGCTGGCACTGTTCTTGACCGTGGCGATTTTGCCGATGGCAGCCGAGGCCCAGACCGACCAGGAAAAACTCGTCACCGCCGCCGAAAAAACGTTCGACAATTTCGTGCGCGATCCCGATATGAAGTGGTTGCACGAGAACATCGCCAACGCTAAAGCGGTCCTGATCGCGCCAGCGATTGCCAAAGTGGGTTTTATCCTCGGTGGTTCGGGCGGACGCGCCGTGCTGCTGATGCGGGATGTGAAGACCGGTAACTGGACCGGGCCGGCGTTTTATTCGCTGGCGACCGGCAGCGTCGGCTTTCAGGCCGGGGTCGAGGTGTCGGAGATGGTGACGCTGGTGATGACCGCCAAGGGCGTGGATTCGCTGCTCGCCGGCTCCTTCAAACTCGGCGGTGACGCCAGTGTTGCGGCCGGACCGGTCGGCGCGGGCGCCAAGCAAAGCGTGCAATCCGACCTGGTCGCGTTCAGTCGTTCCAAAGGCATCTACGGCGGACTCAATCTCGACGGCACGGTCGTCAGCCGCAGCGAAGAATGGAACAAGACCTACTACAAGCAAACCGTCAGCACCCGGGACATTCTGGTAACCCAGAACGTCAAGAATCCCCAAGCCGACACGTTGCGCAAGGAAGTCGCGACGGCAGCGGGCAAGAAATAGCGGGCATAGCCCTGCCTGACCGGCGGACTCCGGATTTCATAACACTGCATTCCCCCGGAGCCCCGGTTTGTCCGCTCTACCTTCCCGTTCATCGTCCGGCGGCCATCATGCGAGCCTGCTGCGCGACAGCGTCGCCGATTTCGCGACGCGCGGCACCGATCTCAAGCGCGTGCGCCGGCTGCGCGGCACGCAACCCGGTTTCGAACGCGCGGTGTGGCAACAGATGGCGGAACTCGGCTGGCTCGGCATCCTGGTGCCGGAGCAATACGGCGGATTGGGGCTCGGTTGCGCGGAGATGGCGATTGTCGCCACCGGCACGGCGGGCGCGCTGACGCCCGAGCCGCTGAGCGCCGCCGCAGTACTCGCCGCCGGGGCAATTGCGCGCGGCGACAATGCAAACCTCAAAACCGAGCTGCTCGAAGGGCTGGTGGCCGGCAGGCTGATTCCGGCGCTGGCCTGGCAGGAGCGCGCAGGCACCATCGATCCGGCTGCGGTGGCCACGCGCGCCGAGCCGTTCGAAGCCGCGGTCAAATTGAACGGCAGCAAAAATTTTATCGCCGGCGCCGCTGGTGCCGACGGGTTTGTCGTGTCGGCGCAGACGCGCGAGGGGCTCGCGCTGTATTGGGTGACTGCCGATGCGGGTGGGGTCACGCTCGAGTTGCAACCGCTCGCCGATGGCCGTTTCATGGGCCGGCTGCAGTTATCGGATGTCGTGGTTCCGCCAGACCGCATGCTGGCCTCCCCGGCCGCTGCGCGCACCGCGCTGCAGGCCGCGCTCGATACCGCGCTGGTGATCGCCGGCGCGGAATTGTTCGGCGTGATGAATCGTGCGCTCGACATGAGCGTTGAATACATGAAAACCCGCGTGCAATTCGGCAAGCCGATCGGCAGCTTCCAGGCGCTCGCGCATCGCGCGGTCGATCTGCATATTCACCGCGAATTGTCCTCGGCCGTGCTCGACGACGCGATCGCGCTGTTCGACCTGGACGCCGATGCCGTGCGGCGAGGCGCGATGGCGAGTCGTGTCAAGGCGCGCTGCTCGGACGCCGGGCTTCGCATAACGCGCGAAGCAATCCAGATCCACGGCGCGATCGGCTTCACCGACGAATACGATGCCGGACTTTACCTGAAGCGCGCGATGACGCTGTCGGCGTGGCTCGGCAACGCCGCGCTGCACCGCCGCCGCTACGCGCAACTGATACCTTCCGATGAAAGCTGAGCCGATCATGGCGCTGCCTGATTTCAACGCGATGAGCGACGAACAGTTCCGTACCGAAGTGCGCGCGTTCTTCGCCAAGCACTATCCGCAGCGCCTGCGCTACATACTGAAGCGAGCGCGCTGGAGCGACATGAAAGATTGGTACCTGACGTTGTCGAAGCATGGCTGGCTCGCGCCCAATTGGCCGCGCGAGCACGGCGGAATGGGGTTGGACGCCGGCAAGATGATGATCATGCTCGAGGAGCAGGAGCGCTATGGTGTCGCGCGCGTGCCCGACCATGGCATCGTGCAGGTCGGGCCGATCATCATGAAGTACGGCAGCACGGAGCAGAAAAAATACTACCTGCCGAAAATCCTTGCGGGCCAGCACATCTGGGCGCAAGGGTATTCCGAACCCAATGCCGGCTCCGATCTAGCGAGCTTGCGTACCGAGGCGGTCCCCGACGGCGCCGACTTCATCGTCAACGGCCAGAAAACCTGGACCACGCTCGCGCATGACGCGACGCATATTTATTTGCTGGTGCGCACCGACAAGCAGGCGAAAAAACAGCAGGGCATCAGCTTTTTGCTGGTCGACGCCAAATCGCCGGGCATCACGATCCGGCCGATACGCAACCTCGCCGGCCACGATGAATTCTGCGAAGTGTTCTTCGAGAACGTGCGCGTGCCGCAGGCTAATCTGGTCGGCGGGCTCAACCAGGGATGGACGGTCGCCAAGGCGCTGCTCTCGTTCGAGCGCGTCAATATCGGCAGTCCGCGCCGCCCGCAATACGCGTTGCAGCGCCTGGAGCAACTGGCGCGCGCGAAAGGCCTGTTCGATGATCCTGGATTCGTCGACAAATTCACCGCGCTCAGGCTCGATATCGCCGACCTTGCTTCGCTTTACACGCGCTATGTCGAGGTCGTGAAGCGCGGCGAGGATCTCGACCAGGGAGTCTCGATGCTCAAGATCTGGGCGATGGAAACCTGGCAGCGGCTGACCGATTTATTGCTCGAAACCGCGCAGGAATACGGCTGCGTGCCGGGCGAGCTCGCCATCGACGGCGTGAAAGTCGATGTGCTGAGCCCTTTTTATTACGCGCGGCCGGGAACGATCTACGGCGGCTCGAGCGAAATCCAGCGCGACATCCTCGCCAAATACGTACTTAAGCTTCCTGCCTGACATTCCGACTTCGCGCACGTTGAGCGGCAAATGGCTTGCTGGGTCCGTTCCAACCCGCACTCGTAAAACGCCAGCTCCACCGTCCGTTTTTACGTCACTTTCATCGGCAACAGCACCATTTGCCGTCCCTTCAGGTGCAGCCGCTCCTGTAAGTGGAGCGGCGTACTGTTGTGCAGCCAGCGGGTGAGAAAGTTGACACGTTTAAAGATGAGCTTGGAAGCGAAGCACACGCTGTCGGGGTATTTCTCGTATATCCGGTCAGCGAGCTTGACGAACTCCTCCACCGGCTCAGTGCCGAACGCCATGTAGTATTCCGCGGCGAGCCCGTGGCTCCAGCAGTAATGCGCGTAATAGCGCAATGAATTTTCAATCGTATACTGCAGCGTGCGCAAAGCCCCCTGCCCGTCATAACTTTGCGCATCCACTTCACCGACGCTCAGGAACACGAAATTCTTGAAATGCTCCGGAAACAGCCGCCGCACCCACAGCAGCGCATGAATGCCCAGGCCGCGGTGTTTGCCGACGAAAAGTACGGCAGTCGGCTGCGAGGGATCAATCTTGGGCGCGGGCTGGCTGTCATCCCATTCTAATTTGGCCTCGAACTGCTGATCGGTCTTGCGCAACTGGGCCCGCGTCGCGTCATAGTGCCTGCGAATCGCGAGGCAGATGCCGATCACGATGCTGGTGATCAGCACCGTTTCCCAGCCGCCATCGGCGAATTTTTCGACCAGCGACACCGCCAGGATGCTTACCGTGACCGCCAGGCCGAGCAATGACAGCGCGAGCCGCGCGCGCCAATTCCGGTGCGAGCGCCGGTTGCGCCACCAATGCACGGACAAGCCGAGCAACGACATCGAGAACGTCAGGAACACGTTGATGCTGTAGAGCACGACCAACAGCGCGACCTTGCCCTGGCTCCAGATCAGGATCAGCAGCGCCGAGCCGCCCATGAGCGTGACGCCGTTCTGCGTGACGAGCCGGCTCGACAGCTCGCGAAAATGGCGCGGCACCCAGGAATCGACCGCCATGTTGGCCATTACCGCGGGCCCGCCGAGAAAGCCGGTGTTGGCGGCGACCAGCAGCAGCCCCGCCTCAAGTGCCAGCACTGCGGCGAGTGCCGAGTGTTTGGCAAATTCGCTGCCGACGCCGAGCTCGCCGATGATCGCTTCGAACGTCACCGCGTTGAGCGTTTGGCCGGGCACCGGCTGCACCTGCCACAGCAGATAGAGCAGAATGATGCCGCCGGCGGTGAACGCGAGCGACAGCGCCATGTAAAACATCGTGAGCTTGCCGGTGTGCACGCGCGGTTCCGCCAGCATGTTGATGTTGTTCGAAACCGCCTCGATGCCGGTATAGGTGCCGCCACCGAGCGAGTAGGCGCGCAGGAACAGCGCCGCGACGAATATCCAGCCCATCTCGCGGGAGAGCGCAGTCGAGTCCGCCACCGCATTCGGGATCAACTGCGGCAAGCCGTCGGCATGAGCATAGACGCCGTAGAAAATAAGAAAAATGTGACTGATGAAAAAACCGAGAAAAATCGGCAGCAGCACGGCGATCGATTCCTTCATGCCGCGCAGGTTGAGCGTTATCAGCAGCAGGACCAGCGCGACTTCAGTCGTTACTTTGTAGGCTTGGGCGGCCACCGGCAGCAGGCTGAACAGCGCGTCGACGCCGCTCGCGACCGAAATTGCGATAGTCAGCACGTAGTCGACAATCAGCGCCGCGCCCGAGACCAGCCCCGCGTGCGGCCCGAGCAATTGGGTGGCGACCTTGTAGCCACCGCCGCCGTTCGGGAACAGCTCGATCACCTGGTTGTAGCCGAGGGAGATGATGAACACGGTCACCGCGGTGACGATGGCGAGATAAATGCCAAGCTCGGTATGCTCGCCAAGCGCGAGGAACGCCTCTTCGGGGCCGTAACACGAAGATGACAAGCCGTCGGCGCCGAGCCCGATCCACGCGAGGAACGCGATCAGTACGATATGGCGGCGCGTCTCGGGATTGAGCGGGTCGCGTGGCGCACCGATGATCAGTCGGCGGACGGTGGCTAGTACTGGCATGTACGCAGCGGGCTAGGCTTGTTGCCCGCGTTGCTTGACGATGCGCTTGGCGAATACCGCCATTTCCTTGGCGGCTTGTTTATCGCCGTTGGCATCGGCGACGCTGATGCCGCGCTCGTAAGCCGCGAGCGCCTGCTCCATGCGGCCGCATTCAGTGAGCGCACGCCCGAGCAGCTTCCAGGCGGCTGAAAATTTGGGATCGAGCGCGACCGCCTGCTCGAGATGCTTCACTGCGGTGGGTGAATCGCCGATCTTCAAATATTCACTGCCGAGACTGAAGCGCAGCAAAACGCCGTTGCGGCCCGCGTCGAGCAGGCGTTCGAATTTGGCGATGGCATCGGAGTTCACGCGGAGTGGGGGAAACGGCGGCGCGCCGGCGATTGAAATCCGGACTGGCAGGCTGCATGATAGCGCAGTTCCGCGGTCGGAACCAAATGGGAGGGGTGATGAAACAGCCGGTCCATACCGCCGCCGCACCACAGGCAATAGGCACCTATTCGCAGGCGATACGCTGCGGCGACACCGTGTATCTATCCGGGCAGATCGGACTCGATCCGGCGACCATGCAACTAGTCGAAGGCATTGACGCGCAAGTTCATCGCGTGTTCCAGAACCTGAAGGCGGTGGCGGCTGAAGCGGGCGGCGGTCTTGATCACACAGTGAAGCTCACGGTGTATCTGACCGATCTATCGCATTTCGCGCGCGTCAACGAAATCATGGCGACGTACTTCAAGCAGCCCTACCCCGCACGCGCCGCGGTCGGTGTCGCTAGCTTGCCGCGCAGCGCGCTGATCGAGGTCGATGCGATCATGCATCTGGGGTAAAGGGTGAATGCGTGAAGGGTGAAGGGGAAAAGGCCGCGCGCGGTGCGCGTGGATCCGCCTCACGCTTCACGCCTCAAGTTTCATTCGCCGGCCTGAGCAAGGCCACGCTCGAAAAGCTCGCCAAGCTCGGCATCCAGCGCGAGTGTGATCTGGTCTTGCATCTGCCGCTTCGATACGACGACGAAACGCAGCTCTACCGCATCAGCGATGCACCGCACGGCGCCACCGTGCTGGTCGAAGGCACGGTCACCGATAACGCGATCAAGTACCGGCCCAAGCGCCAGCTGGTGTGCGCGGTCGAAGATGAATCGGGCGTGCTGGTCATGCGTTTCCTCAATTTCTACATGAGCCAGGTCAAGCAGCTTGCACCCGGCACGCGCGTGCGGCTGTTTGGCGAAATCCGGCAGGGATTCTTCGGTGCCGAGATGGTGCACCCGAAGTACCGCGTCGTGCGCGGCGACATGCCGGTGTCGGCTACGCTGACGCCGGTTTATCCGACCACCGCAGGCCTGAGCCAGGCCAACCTGCAGCGTATGGTGCACGCAGCGCTCGCCGCCAGCGATTTGAGCGACACCCTGCCGCCGCAGTTGCTGGGCGAGCACAAGCTGCCGGCATTTCGCGACTGCATCGACTTCCTGCATCATCCGCCGCCCAGCGCCGAGCAGGCCGAGCTGCAGAATCGCTCGCACGGGGCGTGGCGTCGCATCAAATTCGACGAGCTGCTCGCGCAGCAGCTATCGATGCGCATCCACTACGATCGCCGCCAGAGCGCGAGCGCGCCGCCACTGCCGCCGCGGGGACAACTCGCGCGCGCGCTGATCGGGCGGCTGCCGTTCGAGCTGACGCACGCTCAGCACAAAGCAATAGCAGAAATCCGCACCGATCTCGCCCGGCCTCACCCGATGCAGCGCCTGCTGCAAGGTGATGTCGGCAGCGGCAAGACCATCGTTGCCGCGCTGGCCGCGCTGCAGGCGCTCGAAAACGGCTTCCAGGTCGCGATCATGGCGCCGACCGAAATTCTCGGCGAGCAGCATTACAACAAGTTCTCGGGCTGGCTCGCCGCGCTCGGCGTGTCGGTGGTATGGCTGGCCGGCAATCTTGCGCGTAAACAGAAGCGCGAGACGCTCGCGAGGGTGGCGGCGGGAGAAGCGCAGATTACGGTCGGCACGCACGCGTTATTCCAGGATGAAGTCGAGTTTCATAACCTGGGACTCGCGATCGTCGACGAGCAGCACCGCTTCGGCGTACGCCAGCGTCTCGCGCTGCGTTTGAAAGGCACCAAACCGGGCGCCGCCGCGCAGCCGCATCAATTGATGCTGAGCGCAACGCCGATCCCGCGCACGCTGGCGATGAGCTATTACGCCGATCTCGACGTGTCCGTTATCGATGAGATGCCGCCCGGCCGCTCGCCGGTCGCAACGCGGCTGGTGTCGGATGCGCGGCGCGGCGAAGTGATCCAGCGCGTGCGCGACGCCTGCATCGCCGGCAGTCAGGCCTACTGGGTGTGCCCGTTGATTGAAGAGTACGACTCCGGAGCGCGGAGCCCCGGCACGGGCGACCGTGAGGGCGGCGCGACCGCCCGCTTGGGGACGCGAACTCCACGGACACGGTCACGCGGGCGGTTGGAGGCGTTGCAACTGCAAACCGCGCTCGATACGTATGAGCGCTTGGTGGCGACCTTTCCCGAACTGAGGGTGGGACTCGTGCATGGGCGACTCGCCGCCGCCGAGAAAGCGGCGGTGATGCAGTCGTTCACTGGTGGCGCAATACAGCTGCTGGTCGCGACGACGGTGATCGAAGTCGGCGTCGACGTGCCGAATGCGACGCTGATGGTGATCGAAAACGCCGAGCGCATGGGGCTCGCGCAACTGCACCAGTTGCGCGGGCGCGTCGGCCGCGGCGCCGGCAAAAGCACCTGCATCCTGCTCTATCAGAACCCGCTGTCGCAGCTTGCGCGCGAACGGCTCAAGATCATCTACGAGAACACCGACGGCTTCGAGATCGCGCGCCACGATCTGCGCTTGCGCGGCCCCGGCGAGCTGCTCGGCGCGCGCCAGAGCGGCGTGCCGATGCTGCGCTTCGCCGACCTCGACGCCGATCTCGACCTGCTCGAGGTGGCGCGCAATGCGGCGCAGCAGCTACTGCGCGATCAACCCGGTATCGCCGAACGCCACCTGCAGCGCTGGCTCGGCGGCAAGCAGCATTATTTGCGCGTCTAGTGCCGTTCCAACTATTTGCGGCAAACCTGACTGTCCTTGGCGGCCGGATCACCGCCGGCAAGCGATGCGCCTGCGTTGGGAGAAACAAGTCGGAACGGCGCTAGCCGTTGCGTGCAGCGGGGATTGCGATGAGTGGTTCCAGGTAGGCGATAATAGCGGCAAAAATAGCTCTCCAGCATGAAAACCCCCGATGCCCTTTGGCAATCGCTCCCCGTTTGCGCCGACGCGCGCCTGCGGCGCTGGCTGCTCGATCGCGGTTCGCTCACGCGCCGCATCCAGCTGCGCTGCGAGCGTTTTCGTGTCGACGTGCTGTCGCAGCGCCTGACAGCCACCGGCCACGATGAATGCGTTGTCATTGGCGTGCGACCTGGCGTGAACTGCGTGGTGCGCGAAGTGAGTCTTTATTGCGGGCAACGGGCGGTGGTATTTGCCCACTCAGTGGTCGAGCCGAGCGCGCTCAATGGCGCGTGGCGCATGCTGACCACGCTCGGCACGCGGCCGCTCGGCGCGGCATTGTTCGCCGACCCGCGCGTCAGGCGCTTTCCGCTGCGCTTCCGCCAGCTCAACCGGCGGCACGAACTATACCGCCGCGCCTGCGGGTTGCTCGACCGGCCACCGGCCTGTCTGTGGGCGCGGCGTTCGCTGTTTGTGCTGCGCGGATCGCGCCTGCTCGTGACGGAAGTGTTTCTTCCCGCTATCCTTGCACTCACGCCATGACTATCACCGAGCGTCTGAATATTTACGAAAAGCTGATGCGGCTCGACAAGCCGATCGGCATCCTGCTGCTGTTGTGGCCGACGCTGTGGGGGTTGTGGCTGTCGTCCTACGGCTTTCCCAATCCCGCGATCGCGGTAATTTTTATCCTCGGGGTGGTGCTGATGCGCTCCGCCGGCTGCATCGTCAACGATTTCGCCGATCGCAATTTCGATCCCCGCGTCGAGCGCACCAAAGACCGTCCGCTCGCGGCCAGGCTGATTTCGCCGCAGGAAGCATTGCTGGTTGCCGGTGTATTAGTCCTGCTCGCGTTCCTGCTGGTGCTGCAGCTCAACGCGCTGACCATCAAATTATCGGTGATCGCATTTCTGCTCGCGGTGATCTACCCCTTTTTGAAGCGTTTCTTCTGGCTGCCGCAGGCCTGGCTCGGTATCGCGTTCGGCTTCGGCATCCCGATGGCGTTCGCCGCGCACCACAACCTGGTCGTGCCGCTCGCGTGGGTGATGCTGGGGGCCAACATGTTCTGGGCGATTGCCTATGACACGGAATACGCGATGGTCGATCGCGACGACGACATCAAGCTCGGGCTCAAATCATCGGCGATATTATTCGGGCGCTTCGACGTGATCGGCGCGATGATCTGCCAGGCGTTGTTCCTGCTGATCATGGCCTATATCGGCTATTGGGCGCGGCTCGGTGTGTTCTACTTCATCGGGCTGGTGGTCGCCGCCTGTCTCGCCGGTTATCAGTACCTGCTGATCCGCGAGCGCCAGCGCGAGCGCTGCTTCAAGGCGTTCATGAACAACAATCTGCTCGGCGCCGTGATTTATGCCGGCATCCTCGTTGATTCGCTGCTGCGCATCAAGCTTTTTTGAGCCTCGACATTTCGTTCGCTTATTGATCCGGCATGAAATACCGCGACCTCAGGGATTTCATCGCGCAACTCGAGGGGCGCGGCGAATTGAAGCGCATCGCAGTCGAGGTCGATCCGCGGCTCGAGATGACCGAGATCTGCGACCGCGTGTTGAAGATCGGCGGTCCGGCGATTTTGTTCGAGAAGCCGAAAGGCTACGCCATGCCGGTTCTCGGCAACCTGTTTGGCACGCCGTTGCGCGTGGCGCTCGGCATGGGCGAAGACAAGATCGAGGCGCTGCGCGAGATCGGCAAGCTGCTCGCTTTTCTCAAAGAGCCCGAGCCGCCCACGGGCGTGGCGGATGCGTTGACCCGCTTCGCGCCCATCGTGAAGCAGGTGCTGGCCATGGCGCCGAAGGTGGTGGCGAGCGCGCCGTGCCAGGAGCAGGTATGGGAGGACGCGGCCGTCGACCTCGGCCGGTTGCCGATCCAGACCTGCTGGCCGGGCGATGCGGCGCCCTTGATCACGTGGGGGCTCACGGTCACGCGCGGCCCGCAGAAGAAGCGCCAGAACCTCGGCATCTATCGGCAACAGGTCATAGCGCCGAACAAAGTCATCATGCGCTGGCTCAGCGCCCGCGGCGGCGCGCTCGATTACCGCGATCATTGCCTGGCGCATCCGCGCGAGCCGTTTCCGGTCGCGGTCGCGCTCGGCGCCGATCCTGCGACGATACTCGGCGCGGTGACGCCGGTGCCGGACAATCTCTCCGAATATCAGTTTGCCGGGCTGCTGCGCGGCGCGAAGACGGAAATCGTGAAGTGCCTGGGCCACGACCTGCAGGTGCCGGCGAGCGCGGAGATCGTGCTCGAGGGAGTTATTCATCCGGGCGAGACCGCGCTCGAAGGGCCGTTCGGCGATCACACCGGCTATTACAACGAGCAGGAGCGGTTTCCGGTGTTCACCATCGAGCGCATCACGTCGCGGCGCGACCCGATTTATCACAGCACCTACACCGGCAAGCCGCCCGACGAGCCGGCGGTGCTCGGCGTCGCGTTGAATGAAGTGTTCGTGCCGCTGCTGCAGAAGCAGTTTCCGGAAATCGCCGATTTCTACCTGCCGCCCGAAGGCTGCTCGTACCGGCTCGCGGTGGTCAGCATGAAAAAGCAGTACCCGGGTCACGCGAAGCGCGTGATGTTCGGCATCTGGTCGTTCCTGCGCCAGTTCATGTACACCAAGTTCATCATCGTCACCGACGACGACGTCAACATTCGCGACTGGAAAGACGTGATCTGGGCGCTGACCACGCGCGTCGACCCGCAGCGCGATACGCTCATTGCCGACAACACGCCGATCGACTCCCTGGATTTCGCGAGCCCTGTTTCGGGTCTTGGCTCCAAGATGGGCATAGACGCCACCAACAAATGGCCTACGGAAACGGCGCGTCTATGGGGTACGCCGATCGCGATGGATGAAACAACTAGGCGCAGAATCGATGTGCTGTGGAACGAGCTTGATCTGGCAAAAAAATAGCCGGGGGCGACCCGGCTATGTGGATGATGGCGCAGCTTTTTAGTTAAACTTTAGTACTGCGCCAATTGTGATTTGGTTGACTTTGGAATCCCCGGTTGAGGTATCTTTGCCGATACCGTTGAACCGTTCAAACTCGCCACGCAGCCCGAAACTGGGAGTGAAATCGTATTGTATGCCGGCGCCGAATTTGAAGTCGAAGCCGTTATCATTGACATCTGAAGTCCCGAGCGTGACGGAGTTGGGCATCTCGTTCTTGGTTTTCCAGTAGTAGCCGCCAAAACGCCCAATTAGGGCGAGCTTATCGTCGATGGGGGCTTTGCCGACCAGATCGAAATTGAACAGGTAAGCTTCTTTGCTGCCGCCAATTGTGCCAAGGTTGGTGACTGATGTGAAATCGGCTTTGCCGAGATAGGTAAAGCCGCCCTCGAGCGCAAAGTTTTTGTTTATGTTGTATCCGAGCTGGGCCTTGCCTCCGGTGGCGCCGGTGCTGGTGACCGTCGAGGAAGTAGCGAAACCATGGCTCATGTTAAAGTTGTCGACCGTAGCGGTATTTGAATCGAGTTTCGCGCGACCGATGCTGAAAACCCCGTAGAAATTGGAATCAGCGGCTAATGCCGGTGCGGTCACGCTTGCCGCTGCCAAGGCAAGCACCGCGAATACTGGTCTCTTGATCATGATTTTTTCTCCTTGTGTCGCTCAAGTTGATGCGGTGAGTTCGCCACCGCAAAAACCCCTATGTGTTAGAGCGTTGAGGCCAGCTTAAAGAAAAGACTTTAACTTGTCGATATAAAGCCCTTTATTTTTTGAAGAAAAGCCATTTACTTGTTGTATTTTAACAACAATACTATATAACATATTGATTTAATATAATAATTATATGTCAAGAGATCCGCCGTAACCGGCCGATAAGTGGCCTAACGGCTGTAAACCCACCTTAAAAGGGCGTCCTGAGTCGCTTGTGCGCCCGGCGCGCGCGCGTGATTGACGATACACACCACCACCATCGTGCGTCCTTTGGTGTCGAGCACGTAACCGGCAATCGCACGCACACCGGACAAAGTGCCGGTCTTGATGTGCGCCTGCCCGGCGACCTCGGCCCCCGCCAGGCGTTTTTTCATCGTTCCGTCGACCGCCACCAGCGGTAGCGATGAGACAACCTCCGGCATCACCGCGCTGCGGTGTGCGGCGAGCAATAACTGGGCGAGATTTTTCGCGCTCAAGCGCTCGATGCGCGACAGGCCGGAACCATTTTCGAGCACCAGCTCGGGAAACGATAACCGGCGCGAAGCGAGCCATTGTTTGATTGCGCGCGCTGACTTCTCGTTGCTGGCCGGCGCACCGAAGGCGATGGCGCCGAGCGCAAGGTAGAGTTGCCGCGCCATCACGTTGTTGCTGAATTTATTGATGTCGCGCACGATCTCGGCGAGCGGCTGAGTCTGGTGCGCGAGCAAAAGCCGCGCGCCGGCCGGCGTTTCGGCGTTGCGCACGCCGCCCGCGAAAGCGCCCCCGAGCTCGCGCCACAGCAGGGTGAACAGGCCGTGCACGTATTGCGGATGGCCGAGCACGCTGTAGTTGCGCGTTTTCTCACCGCACGCCACTGAATAATTGCCGCTGAATAACAGCCGAGCGGTGGCGGAATCGCCGAGCGCGGTCAGCTTGATGCGCTCCACCCAGTCACCGCACGGCTCGTTGTCGAGCATGACATTGTTCAACACCTGTACCTGCGGCAGCGCAGGCTCGGCGATGATGGATAGCCGCCGCCGATCGGGGTCCGGCACGAACTGCAGGCGCACCGCCTTGAAATTCACCAGCAGCGCGTCCGGCGGCGTGTTGTAGGGGCGCGTCGGCTCGTTGTCGAAACCCGCTGGATCGATATCCGCAATGGTGAAGTAACTGCGATCGAGCACCAGGTCGCCGCGGATCTCACGCACGCCGCGCGCGCGCAAGTTCCGCAGCATGAGCCAGAAATTTTCAAGCGTAAGCCGCGGATCGCCATAGCCCTTGATGATGAGATCGCCGACGAGCACGTCGTCTTGCAGTGCGCCGTTGGTATATATCTCGGTAGTCCATTGATACGCGGGGCCGAGCTGGTCGAGCGCGGCAAAGGTGGTGAGCAGCTTGATGGTCGATGCCGGATTCAGCGCGCGTTCGCCGCCCACGGCGATGAGCGGTCGCTCGGCGTTGACGTCCTGCACGTAAATTCCGACGCCGGCTTCGGGTATGCCGGCCTGGGCAAGCGCTTGCGCCACCGGTTGCGGCAGCCGCGACGTGCCGTGCTGGGCTGACGCGGCAAGCGCGCACCATAGCCAGATTACCGTCAATAATTTGATTGTGCGCATGTCAGAGCGTTATCGTCGAACGGGCCGCGGGCACCGTCGCGTTCCAGCCGAGTTGAGTGCGTACGGCGTCGCAGAAAATCTGCGCGGTGGCGGCTTCGCCGTGCACCACAAACGCCTGACGAGGCACGCGCTGAAAGTTGCGCAACCACTCCATCAGCCCGGCTTGATCGGCATGTGCCGATAGCCCGCCGATGGTATAGACCTCGGCGCGCACCGGCACTTCCTTGCCAAAAATCCGCGCGGTCTTTGCGCCGTCGACGATGCGGCGGCCAAGCGTGCCTTGAGCCTGGAATCCGGTAAACACGATCGTGCTTTCTCTGCGGTCGAGATTATGCGCCAGATGATGCCTGATGCGGCCGGCGTCGCACATGCCGCTCGCCGCAATGATCAATGCGCCGCTGCGGATGCGATTGAGCGCCATCGATGCTGCGGCGTCCTCGACGAATACCACATGCGGACGGCCGTTATGCGCCAGCATGGCCGCGAATATGCCTCGTGATTCAGGGTCGAGGAGCACGCGATGTTTGAGCGTGATTTCGGTTGCCTTGGTTGCAAGCGGCGAATCGACATAGATGTGCATGTCCGGCAATTCGCCTCTGCGATAAAGATCGCCCAGCAAAAATAGCAGGTCCTGGGTGCGGCCAACCGCGAATGCCGGCACGATTACATTGCCGTGCTTGCGAATCAGCGTGTCCTTGATGGCATGCGTCAGTTCTTTGATGGTATCGGGCAGCGACTTGTGCAGCCGGTTGCCGTAGGTCGATTCGATCAGCACGTAATCGGCGTCCGCAATCGGCGCCGGGTCTCTCACCATGGGGTGTCCGGGCTGCCCGATATCGCCCGAGAACACGAGCTTGCGCTTGCTGCCGCGATCTTCAACCCACGCTTCGATGATCGCCGCACCGAGAATGTGGCCGGCGTCATGCCAGCAGCAGCGCACGGCAGGGCGCGGTGTAACCATCTCTTCGTAATCGACCTCGCGCAGATGTGTGAAGCAGTGCTCAACCTCGCGCGCGGTGTAGAGCGGCGGCAAGTTCGTCACCTGGTTGCGCTGGCCGTGGCGCGGGTGGCGTTCGCGCCATTCGGCTTCTTTTTCCTGGATATGCGCGGCGTCGAGCAGCATTACACGCAGCAAATCGGTCGTTGCGCGGGTCGCAAATATATCGCCCTTGAAGCCTGCTGCTACCAGCCGCGGCAGCAGTCCCGAATGGTCGATGTGCGCGTGCGTCAGCAACACGAAGTCGAGCGCACCTGGATCGAATGCGAATGGCGCATGATTTTTTGTATATGTCTCGCGGCCACCCTGAAACATGCCGCAATCGACGACAAAACGCACCGCTTCGGTTTCGACCAGATAACACGATCCGGTCACCTCAGCCGCCCCGCCCAGAAAGCTGAGCTTCATGCGGGCCGCCGGGCTAGGTTAAGCATCGCCCAAGGGCTGTGAGCGTTTGCGCAACGAGGAAATCGATCTCGGCATCGGTGATCACGTAGGGCGGCATGAAGTAAACCGTATTGCCGATCGGGCGCAGCAGCAGTTCGTGAGCGAGCGCCGCCTGGTAGAACTTGCGCGCAAACGCAGGGTCTTCGCTGTCGACGTCAAATGCCCAGATCATGCCGGTGTTGCGAAAATCCTTTACGCGCGGATGCTGCGCGATCGGCTGAGCAGCCCGGCTCAATTTGGTGGCTTTGGTCCGGTTGATCTGGATTACGTTGTCCCGCTTGAAGATATCAAGCGTAGCGAGCGCGGCGCGGCAGGCGAGCGCGTTGCCGGTGTAGGAGTGCGAATGCAGGAAGCCGCGCGCGATGCTGTCAGCATAGAACGCGGCATATACCGCATCAGTCGTGAGCACCACCGACAGCGGCAGATAGCCGCCGGTGATGCCCTTCGACAGGCATAAAAAGTCTGGGGTGATAGCGGCTTGTTCGTGTGCAAAAAATGTGCCGCTGCGGCCGCAGCCGATCATGATTTCGTCGGCGATCAGGTGGACCGCAAAGCGGTCGCACAGCGCGCGCGCATGGCGCAGGTATTCGGCGTCGTACATCGCCATGCCGGTCGCGCCCTGTACCAGCGGCTCGACGATCAGCGCAGCAGTCTCGGCGTGATGTTGTTCGAGATGACGTTCCAGTGCTTGGGCGCAGCGCTCGGCGTAGGCACGCGGTGATTCGCCTTTTTCGGCAAGCCGCCAGTCCGGGCTCGGCACCTGCGCGCTGTGCCGCAGCAGCGGCGCGTAAGTATCTTTGAATAACGCGACGTCGGTCACTGACAATGCACCGAGCGTCTCGCCGTGGTAGCTGTTGGCGAGACTGACGAAGCCGGTTTTCTGCGGCCGTCCGCTGTTGCGCCAGAAATGAAAGCTCATTTTCAGCGCAATCTCGATCGCCGACGCACCATCGCTGCCATAAAAGCAGTGACCCAGTCTGCCGCCGGCCAGCGCACTCAAGCGCTCTGACAATTCCACTACCGGTTCATGCGTAAAACCGGCCAGGAGCACGTGCTCCAGTTCACCGAGTTGGGCGATCAGCGCGGCATTGATGCGTGGATTTGCATGGCCGAACAGATTCACCCACCACGAACTGATTGCGTCGAGGTAACGCCGGCCGTCAAAGTCATACAGCCAGATGCCGCTGCCGCGTGCGATCGGCACCAGCGGCAGCGTTTCGTGCTGCTTCATTTGCGTGCACGGGTGCCACACCGCGGCGGCGCTGCGTGTTAGCAGTGAGGAGTTGCGAGTGCTAACGGCCATGCGCCGGATAGCCGCGCCAGGAGCGGGGCAATGGGTGTTTACAAGCGGTACAACTCATGCACAATATCAAGCGCTTGTATGTACAACGCGAAAGGAGAAACATCTTCGTTGCGATAAGACTGCGACACCAGAACGCAAGACTAATTTACTGATGCCGTAATTAATATCGATCTCACACCCGGCACGCGTCAACGCTGATGCGTTGTACAGCGTTGTCATGATTGAATGAGTGGCATCAATCTTGCTCGGGTGTGAGTGTAGCATTCCTGTGGAGGCAAGCTCGCCATGGAATTACTCGATCGCATCGAAGATCAGGTCGCATCAACCGGCCTGCCGCTGTTTGCAATCACAGTTGCCGCGGTGCCCTGTCCCGACACTCCCGTCATCCTCACGCTGCACTGGCACGGCTTCATCAAGGAAAAGCTGGCGGAAGTCGAAACCGCCGAGGCCATTTCCTACACGCCGATTCCCAGTTCCGCGCTGCAATTGAACGAGCGCTGGAAAAATCTGGTCGCGGTCGATCGCGCGGCGATGGACGCAGCGTGGGAACTCGGTGCGTGGGATGTGCAGCGCGCCGAGCGGCCCGGCTGCATGCGCCCCGGCGCCGAATCGCGCGAGGCGCTCGAATGCCTGCAGGCGTTCGGCTCGTTTCCGTTCGGTATCAACGGAAGCAACGTGGTGGTCGCAGATGCGCCCGATGCCGACGATCTGGTCGAAGTTGCAGCACGGCGCGGTTATCTGATGTGGCTGTTCCGGCCGGTGCGCGGCGGCATCTGGGGTGAGTACGCCGACGACGCGACGCTCATCGAGGATGGCCGCCGCAACCCGCCGTGTCCGCTGCTGCCGATCCCGCCGACTTGTGATGGCAACCGCAAAACGGTGTATCGGTTCGGGGTCCCGGCGTCGAACCCGTTCGCCGGCCCGCACTAATTTACGCCGGACCTGGCGGTCGGCCAGGTAGCTGTAACCATCTGACTCATTGTTGTTTTTCTCCGTTGCCGGCATCGCGCAGACGGCTGTCGGCATGGTTTGCTGAAGGGGAGCAGGAAGAATTGAAATTGAGGAAAGGACGGCGGTTGTTGGCGGTTTAAGCGGGGGTATTCGGGAAGGGTTTGAGAGTTAAGGGGAATCCGGCAAGCTCCTCGAGCTCGGCGCGGCCGGGTTCGATATTTGAAAATTACGCCAGAATCGGGCCTCGGATCAGTTGAAATTGAAAACGCGCCGAGCGCCAGGGGCCTCTTAATCGATGTTTAAGTGCCTAATAACGGGACGAAAAACGACGAGCTGCAGGTCAAGATAGGCTACCGGGAGTGTCGCCAATACCCGACCGATTGGCGACACATTGGCGACGCCCCGCTTAGAGGTGTCGCCAATGGTCAAAAAAGAGGCAGTTGATGGGCTTGCTGCAACGCAGCATTTACCGCGCGACGAGGGGAGCAACAGCGCGAGCGGCCGCTCCCCTGGCGCGTTTACGCTTTCCGATTCCCGCTTTCGCTTTGTTCCAGGCGACCGCAGAGCGACTGCAGCTGACGCCGCGATTCTGCGATGAGCGGCGGGATCCGGGCCTTGTGCTCGACCGCGTCGCTGATGCTATTGGATAAGCGCTCCAAGCGACGCAGCTGCGCGTCGACCGCGACGAGGTTTTGAATGACCAGATCGCGGTTCATAGCAGCCCTAGTTCAGCAAACGACGCTGTCAGGCCAGCCCCAATGATGAAATGATCGAGCACATTCACATCGACCAACGAAAGCGCCTGCTTCAGCGTGCGCGTGAGAGCCTGGTCCGCGCCTGACGGTTCGAGCGAGCCAGAAGGATGATTGTGGGAAAATATGACTCCCGCGGCGTTGTGGCGCAGCGCGCTCTTTACGATCTCGCGCGGATAAACGCTCGTCATGGTGATCGTGCCGCGGAACATTTGCTCGATCTCGATTACGTGGTTCATGGCGTCCAGCCAGAACGCCATGAAAACCTCGTGCTCGAGCGGTCCGATTTTCAGCTGAAGATACTCGCGGACAGCCTGAGGGGAATTTAGAGCCGGGCCGTAGGGTGTAAGTTCTTCCTTCAAAATGCGAAGGGCAGCTTGAATGGTGCGATTCGCTGCTGCCGTGCGTTTTCTATGAAGTGATTTGGCGGTTTGCCCGCCGTTTGCGTTGCTGATGCTGGCCATGATGTCCCCGTAAGATTTTGAGAGAGGCCGCCATGCAGTGCGAGGTGGCCGGGCGCACTCTCGGCTCTTACGAAACCGCGTCAGGGCTTCCGCTTGCGCGTCTTGTATACCCTATCTCAACCCCGGCCAGAACAACGAACACCAATAAAAAAAGCCGCAAGACTGACGGGGCGACTGGCCGCGTAAGATTTCGAGAGGACTTCAGCATAACGCGCAATGGAGGGCAGGTCAAATCAGCCGGGGGGCGGCCGATCACCTCTTTCCGGCCCGTCGCGCTCCAGATTTCTTGCCACCCGGATGCTTTCCGAAGACCTCTTGCACCGATACCCCAAGTCCAGCCAGGTGCCTAAGTTCCTCCGGATGAATCTTTGGGGGATTTCCTTCGACACTTTCATGAATTGCCAGATCGCGAAGGAAGCGGACCTCTTCAGCGATCGCATCACCGAATGGTTCCCCTGGCTTAAGACGTTTGATGACTCGGTTATAGATCAGAGCGAGGCGGTACCCGAGTAGTGGCCAGGACGGGAAGAGCACAAGATCTCTACTCCTGGCCTCCTCAACGGCAGCGCCGAATTCCCACGCTATTGCCTCCGCGAGAATCGGGTCGATCTCGCCTCTGTCCCGTAGTGGATCATCACCCCCAAGCAACAGCCAGATCGGCTGGACCCGGAATACTTCGTAGAGCGCACGAATGAGTCCCGCCGGGATCTCCCGCTCTCCGCGCTCGTAATTCTGGTACGCCCTCAGCGATACTCCGAGCTTAGCGGCAAAATCCCTCTGAGAAAGCCCAAACTTTTCCCGCAGGGTCGCGAGCCGGCCGCCAATGGCGTGGTTCCCGTTCGTGCTTGCAAAGTTACTCATTCTTGCGTATACTCGGGCTCCATCGTGTCAGTTTAGCGAAGGAACGAAAGATGATAAAGAGCGCAAACCAAGTGAAGCACGACTTTGAGCGATCCGGCGCTTCAATCGCGCAATGGGCTATCACCAACGGATTCAACCCGAACCTCGTCTACCAGGTGTTGCGGGGCAAGTCCAAGGCGTTGCGTGGCCAAGCTCATGACATAGCAGTGCGTCTCCGAATCAAACGAGGCGTCGAAGGCAGCGGGGGACGTCTGGCGGCGTAAGAGCTTCTGCCCAAGGCGTCCACATAACAATAAGGAAGCCAGCGAAGATGTGGAAATCGACGCAGGAGCTATCCGAGAAGTTGGGAAAACCGCCCCGCGCTATTCAGCGCGCACTGGCGCGCTCGGCATCGGGTAAGGCCAGCATCCTCGGCGATCGGGTCGAAGTCCGAGAGACGCGGAGCCGCGGCGGCACATCCGGAAAGCGCTACGAAGCATTGTTGTCTTCCCTCTCGATCGAGCATCAAGCAACCTTATATAGGCAACAGCCGGGCGCGGACAAGGGGGGCATTGTCGCTGCGCACGCTGAGGGGCTCGAAGAAGAACCGCCCGGCGGAAAAACTTCACCCGCTGATTGGTTCGACGTTCGCCCTATCACCGAGGAAATGCGGCAAGCCCTATGGGCGCATTACGATCGACTTAAAGGCCCCGCAAAATCCAAAGCGGAGAGCAATCTCGCGATCCTGACGTTCGACCAGTCACTCGCCGGCGTTGCTGCCACCGAGCGGCTGCGGGCCGGGACCGTTCTCCAGAAATTCGATATTTCACTTGGCACGCTCTACGGCTTGCGTAGGCGAGTCGCTGACGCCGATCCCTCGGATTGGCTGCCGCTTCTCGCCCCGCGACATGGAGGCGACAGACCGAAAGCGGATTTCACCGAGGAGGCATGGGAGCACGGTAAAGCCGCGTGGCTGACGACTAACAAGCGCAACGTGCGATCGGTCTACCGGGACCTTGAACGTCTCAAAGGAGAGCGCGGCTGGATCATTCCATCCTACGCGACGTTTAGGCGAAGGCTCTACGCGTTGCCGCGATGGCTGCAGGTCTTGCTGCGCGACGGCGAGACGCGATTCTCGCATCTGTATCCCGCGCACGCCCGGCTGTACGATGCACTTAACCCACATGACGTTTGGGTAGCAGACGGAAAAATCGGCGATGTGATGCTCCGTGATGAAGACGGCCGGCCGTATCGTCCCGTGACCGTCACGATAATGGATGCGCGAACCAGGGTCATTGTGGGGTCCGCGATCGGCAAGACTGAATCAGCGGATCTTTACCGCGCTGCGTTTCTCGACGCGATCGAGAAGACCGGCGTACTGCCGCGCGAACTCTACCTTGACAACCACATGGCGGCTGCATCGAAGATGCTATCAGGGGGGTCAAAGAGCCGCTTCCGCTTCAAGATTCTGCCGGACGAACCTTTAGGTTTTTGCGTCGTTCTCGGCATCTCCATCATTTTTGCCTTGCCTCGGTGGGGCCAGAGTAAACCACTGGAATCGCTTCACAGGATGCACTCGGAAATGGACCGCAAGTGTGGCAAGGCGTACCTCGGAAATCGGCCTTCCAACAAGCCCCCGGATCATGACCCGCGCGCCGCCATTTCAAAGGAGCGGTACAAGAAACTTTTCGATGAGGAAATCGCCGCCTATCACCTGCGGCCGCATCGCGGCCAAGGGCTCGACGGCAGAAGCCCTCGCGCGGTTTATGACGAGCTGATCAATAAGTGCCCGGTTCGCAAGGCCACCGCCGAGCACATCGCGCTTTGCATGCTGAGCGCCGAACGCGTGAAGCTCGACCCGAAAGATAACTCGGTGAGTGTGTGGCAAAACAGATACTGGGCCCCGGTGATGGCGGACCTGCCCGAGAGCACCTTCGTTACCGCGCGGTTCGACCCCACCGACCTGAGCAAGCCCGTGCGCGTGTACCGGGACGAAGCGTTTTTTTGTGAGGCCCCGATCGTTGCTCGAACGGGATTCAGGGATCAGGAATCGGGCAAGACTAGGTTGCGCGCCAGGCGCCAATGGGAGAAGTCGCGCAAAGAGCAGGCGCGGGCGATGGTAGACATGCGTAAGGCGGAGTCCTGGCTCACCGCGCCCGCCGGCAGCGGCGATCCCGGCCCGAATGCCACCCAAGTGGCCGCGGCGAAACTTCCAGCACCCAAAATCGTGGAACCCCTGCGGCCACTTTTGGAACTACGCCGCACGGAGAAGAAATCCCACGGCATCTCGAAGGCTGATGTTTTTGAGGCGCTCGCTCGACGCTACAAGATTTCCGGTAAATCGTGACCAAGGAAACGCCCATGAGCATACCCGAACCGCTCCCGCTGCATCGAAAAAGGGCGCCCGCGACGCCGCGCGAGCGTATCAAGACGATGCTCAACGCGGGCGTCATTCTTTCGAAGATCGCAATCGAGTCAGGCGTAAAACCTGCCGAGATCAAGGCATGGCTCGATGAAGGCGCGGGTTTGGAGGCCGATATCCGGCTCCGGGTTTGGTTGGAGGACCTCGATCAACGCGCCGTGGATCTCGATGAGCTACCTTTCGTCGAAACGGCGTCGACCCGCGAGATGGAGGGCGTGTTCGAAAAATGCCGTGACCCTAGCGAGCCGGGCATCGGCGTGATCTGCGGCCCGCCCGGCTCGAGCAAAACCTCAACCGCGCTGCGTTGCGAGAACGCCAGGCGGGGAGAGGGTGAGGGGCGTATCTTCTATTTCGCGGCGAACCACTTCATCAGGACGCCTGTCGCGACGCTCTCCAGGATCGCTGAGGCGGTCGGGTGGAAGACCGGAAACAGCGCGCTTGCGTCAGGCGCCTATCGCGGCTATCAACTTTTCCGGACGATATCGGAGCAACTTGGCCGCGGGGACTTAATTCTGTGCGATGAGGCGCAACACTGCGAAACATCGGCGCTCGATGCGATCCGCGCGCTACATGATGAAGCTCACTGCGGAGTTTGCTATCTGGGTAATGAGGTCCTGGCCTCTCGTCTTCGCGGCGCGGGGCGCAGAGCGGAATTTTCTCAAATCACATCACGGATTGTAGCCCGTCTCCATCTCAACGCACTTGACGAAGCGGCACTCGATCAGATTTTGGAATCGTGGGGGGTGAGCGGAGTGGCGGAGCGGCGGCTTCTGCACCAGATTGCAGTAGGGCCGGGCGGACTCAGGATTCTAGGCCACGTCGTGAGGGAGGCGCGGATTCTGGCGCGCGAGATGAAGCGCCCGGTCGACGCGCAGGTGCTGCAAGCTGCGGCGTCTTTCGTAGGCATTGATTGAAAACCTCATGCCCATCTCGAACGAAAACAAATCAGTGGTCCATCTTGCCGCGTATCAGCTGCAGAAGAAGAAGGCAAAAGCAGCCGGTGACCTCAAAGATCCGGTCTCCTTGATCTCCTTTATGCGCGAGAAACTAAGGCTCGCCGTGCAGTTCGCGGACGAGCAGGGCTTGAAGGAATGGCGGGAGGAACTCGATACAGCCCTAACATCGCTCCAAGAAATAGAAGAGGCCCTACCTGGTGCCAGACGAGACCGCGATATCTCACCCATGATTGCCCGTTCTCGTGCCATCGTGGATCGTTTGATGGACGGAATAGAGAATTTGAGGGCAAGCCCGGCGGATCCGAAGGATAAGCCGTGAGCATTCCTAACGCGCGCAAGGCGGTGATCCACGTAGCCAGGTCTCAGTTGCAGATGGCCGACGCGGACTATCGCGCGCTCCTGCAACGCGCGGCCGGCGTCAGCTCCTCGGTCGATCTCGACGAGGCGGGCTTTACCGCGGTGATGGCCGAATTCGAGCAGCTGGGTTTTCGCTCGACCCGCGGCCGTGCACAGAAAGAGCGCCGCGAATGTATGGCCACGCCCGCACAGATCGGCAAGATTCACTCGCTGTGGCGGGAATATATCGGGCACGATGACGAGTCGGCGCTTGGTCACTGGCTGGAGAAACATTTTCACGTGTCACACGTGCGCTTCCTGGAGGGCTATCGGGCAGGCAAGTGCATTGCCGTGCTGCTTAAGATGCGGGAAAACCCACATGCAAAGGGACGCACCAGAAGGAAACGCAATGAAGCGAAACCCGCGTAAGAAAACGCCGTCCGCAACTCGCGATCGATGCATCACCGCTGCTGATTGGCGGCGGCTTCACCTGCCGGGCACACCGGGGAAGATTTCAGGTGATCCGGAGATCCGAGCCTTTGTGGATGGCTTGCTCGATACCACGACGATGGTGCAAATCGCGGAGGCGTGCAAGCAACGCTTTGGGGCAGCGCGCGCGCCGGGCAAGTCAGCGGTGCATCGGTATTGGTCGACGTTTCGCGCGTCACGCGTTCGTGGCGATATCAAGGGCGGGTGATCGATGCCGGTTCCGTCGAAAATGGCGCGGCTGCCCGAGGATCTCCGCGAAGAGATGGATCAATGGATCGTCGAGCATGGTTTTGGTGGCTATGAGGCAGCTGCCGCGTGGCTCGCCGAGCGAGCGCGGTCAATGGGGCTTAACGAGGCGCTGCTCCCGAAACGTAGCGCGCTGCAAGATTACGGCTCGAACTTGAAGCGCAAGCTGGACGCAATCCGCGCGTCGACCGAGGCTTCGCGGGTGATCGCTGATTTGTTTCCGGACGATGAGGATGCACGCAGTGCCGCCACCATTACCATCGCGCAAAGCGAGATTTTCAATGTGCTGGTCGCGCTGCAGGATTTCGGCGCGGCGGAACCCGCGGAGCGCCTGAAACTGCTTTCCCTTGCCGGCAGAGTGGCAGCCGATCTCGCGCGCGCCTCGATCACTCAAAAGAAATGGCGGCAAGGCGTGCGGGAGAAGGCCGGGGCGGCGGCGGAGCAAGTCAAATTGATCGAGCGGAAGCGCGGGATATCGGCAGAGACGGCAGACACCATTCGCCGGCTGATCTTGGGCATAGCGGCTTGAGACATTTGCGAAACGAAGGCAAGTCGTGGTCGGGACGTCCCGAAATCGGCCCATTCCGAAACCCCGGCCCGGCGCGTCAGGCGCCTTTAAAACGATTTCGGGCGTCTTACCCTACGCACTCGGGCCGTACTACCTGTTAAGCCCCTGTTAAAACACGACGGTACCCCCCCCACACCGGTTTTTTTGTGAAGACAACCACCCAAAAACGGCCGCGCGGGCACGAGCCGATAATATCCGCCGACCATCAGCCTCCTCAAGACGGCTCCGCTACCCCAGCAGCATTGCATGTAAATGGCATGGCGAGCCCGTATGCACTATCGCTCTCGGATACGGCAGCAAGTGTGCTCCCTGAAAAAGTCATCCGATCAAAACTCTCGCCGGCGCTCGCCGGTATCGCGGAAGTGATTTCCGTCGACGCGACGCTGAAATTGTGCCGGAGCTTCGGTGGAACTCGAATCTATATCGCCGAGAAACCCACGCGACACGGCGCCATCGCGCGAGCGATCGGATTCGAGGCGGCTTGCAAGCTCGGGAAAGTCTACGGTCGCGAAGACCTGCATATACCGCGCGGCTCGGAACTTCGGCGGCGGATTCGCAATGAGAAGATTCAGCGCGCGCACCACGCCGGCCAGACGATTCGAGAGATTGCTCTCAACTTCGACCTGAGCATGCGCCAGGTCACGGGCATTCTTGCCGGCAGATAGCGCCACGCACAAAACCTGAACAGGAGTCACGGATGAAAAAAACTAGCGACACTCCTCAACTGAGGGCAGTTCTTCAACACCAGCAGGCAATCGACGCGGCGTCTGATGGAGAGCGCGGGCTTGAGAAAGCGGTTGCGGAGTGTGATCAGAAGCTCCAGGCGGCGCGCGAAGGATGCCCGTCGGACGCCGCCTTCGAAAAGCAATTGGAAGATCTCGCTGCGGCGGCTGCGACGGGGCAGATCGCCGAGGCCGAAGCGCGTAAGCGCGAACAAGAGATTGCAGGCAAGCGCGACCCGGTCAGGCAGCAAGCCGGTGAAGTCGGCAAAGCGATCGAACGCATCGAGCGCGCGCGCAAAGGCCTGCAGCGTCAGCTCGACGAAGCGCGATCCAAACTGGATGAGCTGTTGGCGCGCAATCCAGAAGTTGTGGCGGCGTTCCTTCGCGCTGAGGCAGAGCAAGCATGCGCTATTTACGTCGAGGCGGGCGCCAAGGTGCGGGAAGCGAACATGCAACTCCACGTGCTGAACGCCCTCTTGGCCCGGCATGCGCCGGTCAGGTCGGGCGGCGGCGGCCTGCTCTCGAATTACGCTCATCAATTCGCGCTACCCCTTTTCAATCTTCCTCAGTGCGAGGGGCTCGGCTACAAGAATCGGCCAGGCATCTGGATCGAGGGCACCGGCTATCCGCACGAGTTCGAAATCGTCGAGCAGCAGGAAGCAGCGCGCATTGGCGCTCTCGGCGTCAAGCTGGAGGAATACCCGCGCGCCCGCGCACCGAGCGCGGAAGCCAACGCCGACGAATAATTGCGCCAATCAGCAACGGCAATCATGGGCTACCTAGATCTTCAGTGGTTTCAGGTTCTTTCGCCGGGGGTATACCCGCTCTCAAAGGATCGGCAGATAAACTTCAATAGCGAGGACCTCGGCCGGATGGCGAGCGCATTCAATGGTCTGAATCCCCGGCGGCCTGCGCCGGTTGTCATCGGCCATCCTGAGAATGACGCGCCGGCCTATGGCACCGTTTACTTCCTGAAGATGGAAGACAACGAGCTGCTCGGGGTGTCCGACGATCTGAGCGAATCCTATCGTCAACAAATGCGCGCGGGGAATTTTCAACGCTACGGAGCGCAGTTCTTCGCCCCCGACAATCCCGATAACCCGGCACCGGGAAGCTGGCTCCTGAAGCATATTGGCGTCAAGGGCGTAGTTCCGCCGATAGTGCGGGGCTACCTCACCAGCGATGCGGAATTCGCGGAGTCGCTCTCCGGCCCAGGAAGAAAAATTTTTCCGGAGATGCGGTTCGGCGGACCGGGTTGTGTTGAGTTTTCGGAGTTTGCATCAGTCCCCCATAATCCGGCGAATATTGCGCTCCTCGCGCGCGCCGTTCAATCCGAATGCGCTGCGCGCGGCATATCGATTACCATGACGCAGGCCGTGCAGGCCGTCTATAAGCCGGTTGCGTAGTGGCACTCTCGGCGCTCAACGCCAAGGATTGACGTGAGCGAAGTCGTCTTAGGCATCCAGCTCACCGCCGACGGCAAGCAGCTCGTCGGCGAGGTCCGCGTGTCCGCCGAGGAGCTGAAAAAGCTGCGGGAGGAGGTCGGCAAAAATGCCTCCGAGGCGCAGAAGTTCAACAACGAACAGAAGAACCTCTCCTCCACGTTTTGGGAGAGCGCCAAGGCGATCGGGGCGGTCGCCCTCGCATACCAGGCATTCAGCGTGGTGAAAGATTACATCAAGGACGCGGCGCTGTTGAACGCCCGCTACCAGGAGCTCGGCGTGACGATGGCCGCGGTCGGCCGCAATGCCGGCTATGGGCGCGGCGAGATGGAGGCCGCCGCCGCAGGGGTGCAGAAGCTCGGCATCACCATGAACGAATCACGCGAATCTGTTTCGCGCCTGGTGCTTGCGCAAATCAATCTTGCCGACGCCTCGAAACTCGCGCGTGTCGCGCAGGACGTAGCGATCATTGGCGCGGTGAACTCATCCGAGGCGTTCGGGCGCTTGGTCTACGCGATCCAGTCCGGCCAGCACGAAATGCTGAAGACACTTGGCATTAACGTCAATTTCGAGGATAGCTACAAGAAACTCTCCGCGCAGCTCAAGGTCACTACCGGGCAACTCACCGAACAGGAGATGACGCAGGCGCGCGCCAATGCCGTGCTCGAGGCCGGCACGCGTTACGCCGACCTCTACAAAGAGGCGATGGGCACCGCCAGCAAGCAGATCCGGTCGCTCGCGCGCTACGAGGAAGATCTCAAGAACCTGCGCGGCCAGGTCTTCAATGAGGCGCTTATCATCGCGGTCAACACCTATACCGACGCGCTCAAAGACGCGAATGAGGAGACGCGACGTTTGGGCGAGCAGGGCAAGCTCAAGGAGTGGGGGCGCGATCTCATCCGCATATTCGCTTTCCTGGGCGACCAGTTTCAGGCATTCAAGATCGTCGCGGTGGAGCTTGCCACTCCAATCGAACGATTGGCGCGCAACATTTACACTCTCGGTGCGGCGGGGTCCATCGTTGCCGGACCTGGCTCGCTCGCCGAAAAAGGTGCTGCGCTTAATCAATTAACGGCCGAGAGCCAGGCGTACTACAAGGGGCTTGATCAACGCCTGGCCGCTAATCGCAACCCGACCTCGATGACGGCAGAGGCCGACAAATTCTTCGCGCAGCGGGACGCGGACGCAGCGCGCAGTCAGCAGCGCGATCTGATCGAAGCGTTCACGGGCAGCGGACTGGCCGGTCCACCCGCGCCGGGTCCGCGCCCCACCGGCAAGGCCGTTGGCGGCGCCGACATGAGGGATTACGTGCGGAGCCTCAAGGAGCAGCTCGAGATCACCAAGCAGAACACCCTCGAGGAAAAGGTGTTGTTCGAGCTGGAGGAGAAACGCTGGAAGCACGCCACGCCCGCGCTCAAGGAGCAGGCGATCGAGTATGCCAAACAGCTCGATGCCCGGCGGCTTGACCTTGAAATCCAGAAGTCCGAGCTCGCCAGCGCCGAGTTGCTCGCGGCCGCCAGCCGTAAAAACGAAGCCGCGATCCAGGCCGAGGCCGACGCCATCACCAAGCGCTTCCAGTCCGCGAACCAAACCATCAAGCAGATCGAGTTCGAGACCAGTCTGATCGGATTGTCGAACGAAAAGCGCGAGACGTCCATCGCGCTGCACGCCCTCGAAACCAGCGGCCTCGATAAGGAGTCGGAGGCGTACAAGAACTTTGCGGAGAAACTCAAGGATGCCATCTCCGACAAGAACGCCGCGCAGCTTCAGGAGGACATGAAGAAAAAATCCCTTGATGAGTGGAAGGATCTCTGGAGCACCGTCGAGCGCACCGGCAAGGACGCTTTCGTGCATCTGATGAGCGACGGCACCAGCGCTTTTCAATCCATCGGACAGGCGATCAAGACATCGGTGATCGACCTGCTCTACCAGCTCACGGCGCGCAAATGGATCATCAACATTGGCACTTCGGTTGCCGGATCGATGGGGTTGTCGACCGCGGCGAATGCCGCCGGCACCGGTGGCGGCGGCGGCCTGGGCGGTTTGAGTTCGCTCGGCAATCTGTTCTCCGGCGGCGGCGTAGGCTCGATGGTGCAGAGCCTCGGCGTCTCGTTCGGCAGCCAGGGCATTGCGGACATCGGAACTTTTCTCTCCGAGTCCGGCATCGGCACCGCGATCCCTTATGTCGGCGCCGCGCTCGCGCTTGCCAGCGCATTCGGCCTTTTCGGGGGCGGCGGCACGCCGGCGGTTGGCACGGGTTATAAGTTCAGCGGCGGCTATTCGCGCGGTGGTGGCGTGACCGATTTGTCGGTGCTCGGACTGACCAACGTCGGCCCGGACGTCCTGCGCTCCGACAAATGGAAAACCAAACTCACCCCGGCGATTGGCGGCGCAGTCGACGATATGGAGCGCCTCGCGGGCATGATGGGCCTCGATACCTCGGCGCTGTCGGAGCCGCTCAAGTTCAAGTTCAAGACCGGCATGGTGGGCGATGACAAAATCATCGCCGCCGCCATCGGCGCGGTCACTGACTCGCTTGCGCTCAAGTTGCTGCCGCACCTGAAGGATTTCGCTCAGGCGAACGAATCGCTCACGCAGACGTTCACGCGGCTCGCCGCCGCGACCGAGCAGCTGCGGGGACAACAGGAGCAGTCCGAGGGGCAGTTGCGCGGCCTCGTTAGTGGCATGCCGGCGGCGCTCGGGATCACCGCGCTGCAACAATATCAAAACACGCTCGCAGTCTCTGATTATCTCGCGCCGACGGATCGCTTGGGTGCGGCACGCTCCCAGTACGCCGATCTGCTCGGCCGCGCCGGCGCCGGCGATCTCTCGGCGGTGCAGGCCTTCCCCGGCGTGGCGCAGCAATTGCTCGGCATCGGGCGCGACACCTTCGCCTCCGGCCCCGAGTTCGCCGATCTCATGCGCGAGGTGAACCGAGATCTCTCCGACGTGCTCGGCCATCAGCAAGAGCTGCAGACCGATATCCTCTCCGGCATCGATGTCACCATTCAGCAGGCGGCACAGGATCAAATCGGGGAACTCAGGCGCGGGTTCAAAGCCGTGACCGACGAACTGCAGGCAGTCCAGGATGAGCTCCGCCGCCTGAGAGAGGTAGCCTGATATTCGGCGACGCCGTGCCCCAGTACCCCGAAGCCCTCGCCGAGTTTGCCGCGCTCGTCGCGGCGACGCTCATTGATGAGGGAGTCGCGGTTGATTCCGCGCAATCGCTCTCGCGCGCCATCACGGAGCGCGTGCGGCTGATACTTGGGGGCACGTACATTCCGCGCGGCATATCGGTCGACGTCGAGCGCGTGCGCCGCGATATCGCGCTGCGCTGGAACGGCACGAACACGCGCGAGCTTTGCCTCGAGCATGGCATCAGCGAGCGGCGGCTGCGCCAGCTCGCCGCCAAAAATGCGCCGCGCGCGCGTTACTGACGAGGGCGTTAATCAGACCGCGCGGGAAGGCTCGCGCTCAGCATCGTGGACTGAGTGTGCAAGGTGTGGCGACGGGAAAAAAATCTACATCCCGAGCGTCAGGTCCGCAGGCACCGGTACCACCGGCCGTGACGTTACCCGCCGGCGGGACGGAAGAAACACGCGCGATGATGTTGCAGCGCGGCGTGATCGACGACGCGGCACCCAAAAAAAATAAATAAGGCACCTTTACACCACCTTAAAAGCCCTGCTGATTGCGGACCCCGCATTTCCGTAAGTCATTGTTATTTCGCGGTTTCTATTTTTCGACTTTCAAAAATAGCTGCTTCGAGTTTCAAAAATAGCTGCTTCGAGTTTCAAAAATAGCTGCTTCCCGTCATTTGCCTACCGCAGGCTCTTGAAATTCCAGTCATAAACCACTATTATTAGCACTCGCACGAACTGAGTGCTAACCGTCTTTCCCGGTAGTTCTTTCACGATTCAGCAAAGAGGAGATGCATTTATGAAGATTCGTCCTTTACACGACCGCCTGATCGTCAAGCGGTTGGAAGAAGAGCGCAAGACCGCCTCGGGCATAGTCATACCCGACACTGCGGCGGAAAAACCCGATCAAGGAGAAGTCAAAGCGATAGGCAAAGGCAAAGTTCTCGAAGATGGCAAGATTCGTAAACTCGACCTTCAAGTCGGCGACCGGGTGCTGTTCGGTAAATATTCCGGCCAGACCGTCAAAGTCGAAGGCGAAGAACTGCTCGTGATGCGCGAAGAAGACATCATGGGCGTGATCGAATAACCCGCGTAGCAAACCAGGAGAAATCACATGGCAGCAAAAGACGTCAAATTTCATGATTCAGCCCGCGCCAAGATCGTCGCGGGTGTCAACGTCCTGGCCGACGCGGTCAAGGTGACCCTCGGCCCGAAAGGCCGCAACGTCGTGCTCGAGCGCTCGTTCGGCGCGCCGACCATCACCAAGGACGGCGTGTCGGTGGCGAAGGAAATCGAGCTCAAGGACAGATTCGAAAACATGGGCGCGCAAATGTTGAAGGAAGTCGCGAGCAAGACTTCCGACACCGCCGGCGACGGCACCACCACCGCGACCGTGCTCGCGCAATCGATCGTGCAGGAAGGCATGAAGTATGTTGCCGCCGGCATGAACCCGATGGATCTCAAGCGCGGCATCGACAAGGCGGTGGAATCGGTGGTCGACGAACTGAAGAAACTCTCGAAGCCTTGCACCACCACCAAAGAAATCGCGCAAGTCGGCTCAATCTCGGCCAACTGCGACCCAACCATTGGGGACAAAATTGCCGAAGCGATGGACAAGGTCGGCAAGGAAGGCGTGATCACGGTCGAGGACGGCAAGTCGCTTGAAATGGAACTCGAAGTGGTCGAGGGCATGCAGTTCGATCGCGGCTACCTGTCGCCGTATTTCATCAACAACGCCGAAAAGCAGATTTCGGTCCTCGAAGATGCCTACATTCTGCTGCACGACAAGAAGATCTCCAACATTCGGGAGCTGCTGCCGGTACTCGAGCAAGTGGCGAAAGCCGGCAAGCCGCTGCTGATCGTCTCTGAAGATGTCGATGGCGAAGCGCTGGCGACGCTGGTGGTCAACAACCTCCGCGGCATCCTCAAGACCTGCGCGGTGAAAGCGCCGGGCTTTGGTGATCGTCGCAAGGCGATGCTCGAAGACATCGCGATACTGACCGGCGGCACTGTGATCGCCGAGGAGGTCGGCTTGTCGCTCGAAAAAGCGACGCTGAAGGACTTCGGTCGGGCCAAGCGCATCGAGATCGGTAAGGAAGAGACCACGCTCATCGACGGTGCCGGCGACACCAAGGCAATCGAAGGTCGCGTCAAGAGCATACGCAAGCAAATCGACGAAGCAACCAGCGATTACGACAAGGAAAAACTCCAGGAACGCGTGGCGAAACTCGCCGGCGGTGTGGCGTTGATCAAAGTCGGCGCTGCGACCGAAGTCGAAATGAAGGAAAAGAAAGCGCGCGTCGAAGACGCATTGCATGCTACGCGTGCTGCAGTTGAAGAAGGCATTGTCGCGGGCGGCGGTGTGGCGCTGATTCGTGCGCGTGCCGGCCTTGCCAAGCTCAAGGGCGACAACCACGATCAGGAAGCCGGCATCAAGATCGTGCTGCGCGCGCTCGAAGAACCGCTGCGCTGGATTGTCGCCAATGCCGGCGATGAGCCGTCAGTGGTGCTCAACAAAGTGGTCGAGGGCAAAGGCAACTTCGGCTATAACGCTCAGACCGCCCAGTACGGCGATCTGATGGACATGGGCGTGGTCGATCCGACCAAGGTTGCGCGCTGCGCGCTGCAGAACGCGGCGTCGGTTGCCGGCCTGATCCTGACCACCGACGCAATGGTGGCGGAATCGCCGAAGGAAGAAGCGGGACACGGCGGCCATGGTGGCATGGGTGGCATGGGCGGCATGGGCGGTATGGACATGTAACGAGCGCGTAAGCGCGAGTTGCTTCAAGTTCAAAGAGAACCCCGCACCAGCGGGGTTTTCTTTTTGTGGCGCGGCGCCTGGAGTAAAGTCGAAGACGGGAACGGCATTCCGGCTTGACGCATTTTGGGATACGGGTTTAAATAGCGCCCTTTTGTCGCCCTGCCCGCGTTCGCGGACAGTTCCGATACGGCCAGGTAGCTCAGTTGGTAGAGCAGAGGACTGAAAATCCTTGTGTCGGCGGTTCAATTCCGTCCCTGGCCACCAAGATTTCGCCTCGCGCAGCGAGGCAAAATCGCCACGGGGGCGATTCGCGAAGATTTCGCCTCGCGCAGCGAGGCAAAATCGCCACGGGGGCGATTCGCGAAGATTTCGCCTCGCGCAGCGAGGCAAAATCGCCAAGGTGGCAATTCCGTCCCTGGCCACCACTCTTTCATGCGATTGCCCCAGTTCGTGATTTATCACGGGCACGTGCGCTATACTTGTTGCGACATTCCCGGGAAACATGCTTAAGCTGCGGAACCGCCAGCCGGTATGATGCGGTTATAGGCAAGAACAAGTCGGCGCTTTTATCTTGTTGGGGGGCGCATGAAGAACTGGAAATCGCTGATGTGGAGCAGCATCCTGGCCGTCGCCAGCCTGAGCTATGCGCTGGGGGTTCTGGCGGCAGACGAACTCAGTTGGTACGTCGGCGGCGGCTTTGGCAGGAGCGACGCAAAACGCACGACCAGCTGGGCAACCACGGTGGATGCCATACTTTTGACAAACGGTTTTACCAGCAACACTTTGATCAGCAGTCATGAGACTGCGTGGAAAATATTCGGTGGCTACCAGTTCAACCAGAATTTCGCAATCGAGGCTGGCTACACCGATTTCGGCAGATTCAACGGAACCACTTACATTAGTGCACCGGCGCCAGGAGTAGCCGCTGCCAAATGGAATGCAAGCAGCCCGCTGAATGTTGCTGTGGTCGGCACTTTCCCTGTCTGGGACCGGTTCGCCGTCCTGGGAAAACTCGGAGTTGCCGTGACCAAGGTGACTGCCAGCGTCGCGCCGCCATCGCCCGTAAGTCTGAGCGCCACCCGGGTTCAGCCGCTGCTGGGCGTGGGGTTGAAATACGACTTTACGAAGGCATTCGCGGTGCGCGGCGAATTTGAGCGATTCAACAACGTAGGCGACGGCTCCAACACAGGGCAGACGCCTATCAACGTGTGGTCACTGAGCGGCCAATACCGCTTCTAGTTTCGCACGGCGCGCACGCTCGCGCTGGTCGCAATTTGGCTGCTTGCAGCTTCGGCGCGCGTTGGCAGGAACTCCCGGGCACGCCGCGAACACTTGGATAATGCGCAGGATTTCCTGCTGACGCGCAGTCTACTCATTCATCGGCACCGTCAGTGCCGTGCCGTGTACCCAGCCTTGCCGGAGGCAGCCTTGGTTCCTCGCATGCCTTCGGGCGGCGCAATCTTGCCGAGCTTGGCGAGCCGCGTCTCGATTGCAAAATGAGAGCGCTGGTGCTGGGCGGCAAGCTCGGGGATTTGCCTGCCGGCGTCGAATGCGGCGGCAAGCGCATTGTCTTCATCGGCCGACCACGGCTTGCCGGCATTCTGCGGCGCGTTTGCGCTGCCGTCGGCGCGCTGCTTGGGCACGGGGCCTGTTTCCAGCGCGCGCAACGCGAAGAAGAGCGCCCGCACGGTATCGGGATGCTGATAGGGACTGTCGGCGCGAAAGACTTCTCCGGTATGCGGGTCGACGCCATTCGCCAGTTGCTGCAGGATTTTCAGTGCTGCTTCTTTTTCCATGATGTTCTCCTGAGGTTGTTTTCCGTAATCGTTCCATTGATTACCGGCCAGGGCCGGCGCGGATTAAACGGCGCGCAATGTCCGCTTTGAGCCCGCGCAGTTAATGCCGGCATCAGCCGGCGGTTAACTGTAATTACAGACAGAAACGTGCCGGATGCAAATGCGTGGACGGCCAAAGGGTCAGTAGGCCAAAAGGCCTATTCCCCCGATGACCCGGGGATTCAGGACCGGATGGACTGCATTTGACGCGCACGTGCTTGCGTTGCCGGCAGGCTAATCGATTCTGGAAATATCGCCGGTGAACTCGAACGCGCAGAAAGAGCCGCCATGAAACTCGGTTGCGGGATCACCGGCCGGCGGTGTTTTACCGGATAGCTCCCGGGCAAAATCCTCGGCGTTGTCCTGCGGCTTATAGTTGAGGAAGTCCGCCGCCGGATTCACCCAGCGGCTGCGCGTATTGGCCGACGCGCCATACACGATCAGATAGTGATAATCCGGAGCGTCGATGCAGCGGCGCACCAATTGCACCGTGTCGCGCGGGCTGATCCAGGTGCTCAACTGGCGCGCGTCCTGCGGCCGCTCGCGGTATGAGCCGATGCGCAGGCAGGCAACGCTCAATCCGTATTTGTCCGAGTACATGCGTCCGAGCGCTTCGCCGAACACCTTGCTCACGCCATAGCAGCCATCGGGACGCGGCAGTATATCGGTGCCGATTTTCTGCGATACGCGGTAATAGCCGACTGCGTGGTTCGAACTCGCGTAAATCATGCGCTTGACGCGGTTCAAACGCGCCGCCTCGAATACGTTGTAGGTGCCGACGATGTTGGTGGGCAAAATCGTATCCCAAGTGTTCTCGCGCGGCACGCCGGCGAGATGCACGACGCAATCGACGTCCTTGAGCGCTGTGCGCATGGCCTCGGGGTCGGTGATATCGGCGGCGAACAGTTCTTCGCCGGCACGCGCCGCGTCCTGCGGCTTGATATCGAGCAGGCGCAGCGCCGGATAATGGCCATAAAGGCCGGCGCGCAGCGTACGGCCGATTAAGCCGCCGGAGCCGGTGATCAGAATACGTTTCATCGGATTTATCCCTTAAACCGTTTAATCGCGAAACTAGGTTGCGGCGGCGTCAAGACCCCGCTCGCGATGGACGCGCACGGCAAGAGTCTCTCCTGCGCGCTGCTCGAAATGGAGATCGATACTTAGGGAAGCTCTGATTAAGAGTCTTCTTTATTCAGAGCTTCCTCTGAAGCGGGGGAAATGCAAGGGGGCCGTGCCCCTTGTTCAGGGATTCCCTAGTCCGCTTTGGCGCCGGTGGCTTCCACCACCGTGCGCCATTTATCGATCTCGGCCCTGATGATCGCCGCGAACTGATCGGGCGTGTTGCCGACCGGCTCGGCGCCCTGGTTCCTGAAGCTGTCGCGAATTTCCGGCAGCTGCAGCACTTTCACCGTCTCGCGGTGCAGTTGATCGATCACCGGTTGTGGTGTCTTCGCCGGCGCCAGCAGCCCGTACCAAGCGTTCGATTCGTAACCACGCAGGCCCGATTCGTCGATCGTCGGCACCCCGGGCATTACCGCCGAACGCCTGAGCGAAGCCACTCCAAGCGCACGCAGCCGGCCCGACTTGACGTGCGGCAGCGCGACCAGCACGGTAGTGAAGGTAAGCTGGGTTTCCCCGCTGATCAGCGCAATGATCGAAGGCGCGGCGCCCTTGTAGGCGACGTGCGTCATCTTGACGCCGGCCATGCTGTTGAATAGTTCCGCCGACAGATGCGCCGGCGTGCCGTTGCCGACCGAGGCGTAGAGAATTTCGCCCGGACGCCGCTTCGCGAGGGCGATCAGATCTTTCACTGTTTTGACCGGCAGCGCGGGGTTCACGACGAGAATATTGGGGACCGTCGCAATCAGCGTGATCGGCGCAAAATCCCTGACGGTGTCGTAGCCGAGCTTCGAGTAGAGCGATGCATTCTGCGCATGGCTTGCGAACGTCGCGAGCAGCGTATAGCCGTCGGGCGCGGCTTTGGCGACGGCCTCGGTGCCGACGGTGCCGCCGGCACCCGAGCGGTTGTCGATGACGACAGTTTGCCCGAGGTTCTCCGAGAGCTTGGGCGAGAGGATGCGCGCGACGGTGTCGATGCCGCCGCCCGCAGGAAACGGCACCACCATGCGGAGCGGCTTGTTTGGAAAGGTTTGGGCGGTGGCGGGTGCGGTGCAGCATGCCAGTATTGCGATGACCGCGGCCGCACGGAGTCTTGATTCAATATTCATCACGCTTCACCGAAAATCCTTCGCCGCTATTTTGAATCGGCTTTCAAAATCTCGAACGCCGCCTGCAGCAATTTTTCGATGCGCGCTTTTTCCCTGGCGACACTCTCGTCGGTCCATTCCCACAGCCCGCGCCCGGCTTTCATGCCGATATTGCCTTTGGCGACCATGTCCTTGAGAAACTGCGGGGGCGCCTGGTCGTTGTGCAGGCTTGGATACAGCGACTTGCCGGCGTAGAGGTTGGTGTCCCAGCCCGACATTTCCTTCTGCAACATCGGCCCGCAGGCAAGGAAGCGGAAGCCGAAGCCGTAGCGCACCGCGGTATCGACGCCTTCGGGCGACACCGCGCCCTCGGCGATCAGATACAGCGCTTCGCGCATCATCGCGTGCTGCAGCCGGTTGCCGATGAAGCCTGGAATGTCCTTGTTGACGCGCACCGGCGCCTTGCCGAGTTCTTTCTGATTTTGCTCGAGCCAGTCGGCGATCTTCTTGTCCGTGAAATCGGCCTGGATGATCTCGACCAGCGGCACCAGGTGCGCCGGCATGAAATAATGCAGGCCGACCACGCGCGAGCGGGTCTTCAGGTGCTTGCCGATTGCGCCGATCGGGAAAGTCGAGGTGTTGCTCGCGAGAGGAATGGCGGGCCGCGCGAGCGCTTCGAGTTGCGTGAACAGTTTTTTCTTAAGCTCGAGATCTTCGGTCGCGGCCTCGACCACGAGGTCGACCTGCTGCCATGGAATCGCCTCGAGACTCGCGTAGGTCTTGACGAGTGCCGCGCTGCCGGCGGCTGCGCCGAGCTTTTTGAGACCGCTGCCGAGGCGCGCCGGCAGCGCGTCGCGCGTTTTCGCCGATGGGCTCATCACGTGCACATGCCAGTTGCCGGCGGCGAAAATGGTCGCGATGTCGCCGCCCATGATGCCGCCGCCGATAATGACTACGCCTGATTGTTTTTGGGCCATGCCTGTGACTCCTCACATTGAAGCCGCGCTGGTGTAGCGGTTCCTGCAGCCTGCCGGACTTCGACCCGCGCTAGTTCGAAACCGGCTAGTGCCGTTCCAACTTGTTTCTCTCAACGCAGGCGCATCGCTTGCCGGCGGTGATCTGGCTGCAGAGGACTGTTAGGTTTGCCGCAAATAGTTGGAACGGTACTAGCGGCGCTTGGTCGCGCTCCAGCGGCCGCTGCCTTTGACCGAGCCCTCGATGGTGTTGCCGCTGACGCGGCCGCTGTACTCGGCGGCGCCGGCGCTGAAACTCAATTGATCGCCGCGCAGATGTCCGTTCGTGATCGGCACGGTACTGCCGCCGGATTTTAGCGTGCCGGCAATCATCTGGAAGCTTTGCTTGAGTTCGAGCTCGCCTTGCGCGGACTGCCAGGTGCCTTCGACTTTCGCCGGCACGATCCACAAATGGGCGGTGCAGTAGTAGCTGCAGCCCGCGCTTTCTTCCACCGTGGTCGTCTTGTCGTCTTTCCACTCCCCCATTGTGAACGTGTTCGACACGATGCGCGTGCCGGGCTTGAGAGCGAGGATTTTCTGGCGCAGCTTGAGGTTGATGTCCGGCAGCAAAAACATGGTGATCACGGTCGCCTGCGAGAAATCGCTTTCGAACAGATCGGCTTTCATGAAGCTCGCTTTGCCGGCAACACCCGCCTTCTCGGCGTTGCGCTTGGAGAGCTCGACCATGTCTGGGTTGTATTCGATGCCCGTCGCGCGCGCGCCGCGCTGGGCGGCGGTGATCACGGTGCGGCCGTCGCCCGAGCCGAGGTCGATCACGTAATCGTTGGGCGTGACTTTAGCGATGTCGAGCATTTTGTCGACCAGTGCCTGCGGCGTCGGCACCCAGACCACGTCCTTGCCCGGCTGGCCGGAATGCGGCTCGAATTCCTTCTGCGCCGGTTGCGCCTGCGCGAATGCTCCCGCCGCAAATACGGCCAACAGTAGTGCCGACCATGACTGACGCATAAGATGCAATGCGAACATTTTTAATTCTCCGATTATGGGTTGTGACGACGAGGGCCGATTTTTCCGGCGCCATTATTTCCCGGGTGACGCCGCCGGCTTGCTCGTGCGCGTCGCGTTCCAGCTGCCCGAGCTGCTGCCTTTGACCGTGCCTTCGATGGTGTTGCCGTTCACACGGCCCGCGTATTCGGCATCGCCGGCGCGGAAGCTCAGTTGATCGCCGCGCAGCCTGCCGTTTGCGATCATCATCGTGTTGCCGCCTGACTTGAGCGTGCCGATGACCATTTGGAAATTCTGTGCGAGCGTGAGCTCACCCTGCGCGAGTTGCCAGGTGCCTTCGGCTTTGGCTGGCACGATCCATAGATACGCGGTGCGGCCGTCGAACGACTCGGTCTGGTCGGGCGCCCATTCTTCCATCGAGAACGCGTGCGACACGATACGCGTGCCGGGCTTGAGATCGAGAATTTTCGGGCGTAGCTTGAGGTTGAGCTGCGGCAGCAGGTACATCGTGATCACGGTGGCCTGCGAGAAATCGCTTTCGAATATATCGGCCTTGACGAAATTGGCTTTGCCGGCGACGCCTTCCTTTTCGGCGTTGCGCCTGGAGAGCTCGACCATGTCGGGGTTGTATTCGATACCGAGCGCGCGCGCGCCGCGCTTGGCAGCGGTGATAACGGTGCGGCCGTCGCCCGAGCCAAGGTCGATCACGTAATCATCCGGCGTGACTTTCGCCATGTTGAGCATTTTGTCGACGAGCCCCTGCGGTGTCGGCACCCAGATCACGTCCTTGCCTTCCTGGCCGACCTGGGGTACGAATCCCTTTTGCGCCGGCTGCGCGCAAACGGCGGCGGCGAGCATGAACAGCAACAGCGTCAGAAACGACCGGCGCAGAAAATGCGTAACCAACATGTTCGTTCTCCGAGGATTGAATTACAGCGAAAATACGACCGTGAACTTCCTGGGGCGTTAATCTTTGGGCGATGATACCGGATTGTTGGCGCGCAGGGTGGCGTTCCAGCCCGTGGTATTCCCGCCCGCCTTGACGCTGCCTTCGATCCGGTCGCCGCTCACGCGGCCGCTGTAGTCGGCGCCGCCGGCTTTGAAGCTCAATTGGTCGCCGCGCAGCCTGCCACCATTGATCGTCGTCAGCGTGCCGGCGCCTGATCTGAGCGTGCCGGCAAGCATCTGAAAGCTTTGCTTGAGCGTAATCTCGCCCTGCGGCAGCTGCCACACGCCCGCGACTTTGGCCGGCACGATCCACAGGTAGGCGGTTTTGCCGTCGACGGTGTCGGTCCGGTCGGGTTTCCAATCGCCCATGTCGAACGCGTGCGACACCACGCGCGTGCCGGGCCTGAGATCGAGGATTTTCGGGCGCAGCTTGAGATTGAGATCGGGCAGCAGATACATCGTGATGACGGTGGCTTCGCTGAAATCGGTCTCGAACAGGTCGGCCTTCATGAACTTGACCTTGCCGGCAACGCCTGCTTTCTGCGCCGCGCGGTTGCTGTATTCGACCATGTCCGGGTTGTACTCGATGCCTATCGCCCGTGCGCCGCGCTTCGCGGCGGTGATGACGGTGCGGCCGTCGCCAGAGCCAAGATCGATCACGTAGTCCTTTGCCGTCACCTGCGCGAGGTCGAGCATCTTATTGACGACTTCCTGCGGCGTCGGCAGCCAGATCACGTCCTTGCCTTCCTGGTAAGGTTGCGGCTCGTAGGTTTTTTGCGCGGGCTGCGCCTGCGCCGGCACGCCGGTGCCAGGCAGCAGCAGCGCAACAGCGGCAACCAGCAGGCGCAGATGTCGAATTGCAGTCATGGCCGATCTATTTTTCCTGATCGAGTAATTCTATTCCGGCCGCGCGCCGGAGGCCCTGACGACCGGCGCCCAGCGCGCGATTTCCGCCTTGATATGTGCGCCGAACTCCTCGGGCGTGTCGCCGACCGGGATGGCGCCGTCGGCGGCGAGTTTGTCGCGGACGTCCGGCCGGGCCAGCGCCTTGATCATTTCCGCGTTGAGCTTCATGACGATCTCGCGGGGAGTAGCGGCCGGCGCGAGCACGCCGTACCACTGCGTCGCTTCGTAACCCGGCACGCCGGCTTCGGCGATCGTCGGCAACTCGGGCATCAGCGCGAGACGCTTGGCGGTGCCGACTGCAAGTGGCCGCAGCTTCCCCGACCGGAGGTGCGGCATCACTGCCGGCATGCCCGTGATCATCATCGAAGTCTGTCCCGCGATCAGATCGATCAACGCCGGCCCGGTGCCTTTGTAGGGAACGTGCGTGAGCTCGACCTTGGCGAGCAGCTCGAAGTACGCGGCCGCGAGGTGCGCGGCGCTGCCGTTGCCGCCGGAGCCGTAGAGCAACTGCTTCGGCTTGGCGCGCGCGAGCGCGAGGAATTCCCTGACCGAGCGCGCCGGCAGCGACGGGTGCACGACCATGGCGTTCGGCACCATCGCGAGCAGCGTGATCGGCGCAAAGCCCTTGATCGGGTCGTACGGCAGTTTGGGATACAGCGTCGGGTTGACGCCGAACGTGCCGATGTGGCCCATCACGATGGTGTAGCCGTCGGGCGCCGCGCGCGCGGCGAGCTCGACGCCGATCGTTCCCGCCGCGCCGCCGCGGTTTTCAACGATGACCTGCTGCCCCAGCGACTCGGTCATTTTCAGCGCGACGATGCGCGCGAGAAAATCGGTGCTGCCGCCCGGCGGAAACGGCGCGATGAAGCGTATCGGCTTCGACGGGTAAGCCTGCGCGTCGGCGCAGCCCGAAAAAAATACCGCCAGCGCAACCGCAAACAATCCGGCAATAACCGGTGTTTTTCCCGCCGCGCTTATCATGCCTCGCCTCTCACGTTTTTTGCGGCCGGCCGTCGAGCGTGGCGCCGCTCGCGATCATCTGCTCGATGGCGGCGTCGCTGTAGCCCGCTTCGCGCAGGATTTCGACGCTTTGCTGGCCGATTTTGGGCGCCGGCAAATAATCCTTGCGCGCGCCGCCCGACAGCTTGTTGGGCGGCGCCATGCTCCATATTTTGCCTTCGGTCGGGTGGTCGACGAGCTTGAGCAGCCCGACATCCTTGAGGTGCGGATCCACCATCAGCTCGTCGAGCGTCTGGTACGGCATCGCGGGCACATCCGACTGGTCGAGTATCGCGATCCATTCAGCGGTGGTTTTCTGTTTCAGCACCTCGGCGCGAATGCGGAAATATTCGGGCGTGTTCTTGAAGCGCGCCGCGACGGTGCTGAAGCGCGGATCGGTTTTCAGCTCGGGCCTGCCGATCGCATCGAAAATCGCGAATGCCTGGTCGTTGGTGTTGGCGGAAATACAGATCCAGCCGTCCCTGGTCGGCAGCGGCCGCGCCGCCGGGTCGAGCAGCCGCGGGTCGCCGGTGGTCCCGAGCGGCGGCTCGAACGTCTTCAGGTACATGTGCTCTTCCAGCACGGACTTGGCGGTGTTCTCGAACATCGGGATCTCGATCGACTGGCCTTCGCCCGTGCGCTCGCGGTGAAACAGGGACATCAGGATCATCTGCACCGCGATCAATCCCACCGTGCGGTCGGCGATCACCATCGGCAGGTAGCGCGGCTCGCCGGCGGCGCGGTGATAGAGCGCCGCGATTCCGGCCGAGCCCTGGATGATCGAATCGTAGGCGGGCTTGTCGCGGTAGCGGCCGTTCTGCCCGAACCCGAACATGCCGCAGTAGATGATTTTCGGGTTGATCTTGCGCACGTCGGCGTAACCGAGCTTGAGGCGCGCCATCGCCGCCGGCCGCATGTTCCAGATCAGCACGTCGGTGCGCTCGAGCAGCTTCAGCAGCGCTTCCTTCGCGCCGGGTTTTTTGAGATCGAGGACGAGGCTGCGCTTGTTGCGGTTGAGGTGCAGGAATTTGCCCGACATGCCCGGCGTGACGCCGTGGCCGCCGAGCGTGCGCACGATGTCGCCGCCCGGCGCTTCGACCTTGATCACATCGGCGCCGTAATCGGCCATGATCTGGGTCGCGAGCGGCCCGACCACGACCGAAGTCAGATCGACGATGCGTATGCCTTCGAGCGGACCCCCGGCCATCAGCGAAACTCCGCGGTTGCGTTGGTCGCGAGCGCGCCGGTGTGGTCCATCACCCACAGCTTGGCGCTCTTGCCGTCGGCGGCCGGTTCCCCGCACAACGTAAACGGGTGATTGGCGAACATCGCGCGCACATTGCGCGCCGACACGTACTTGACCGGGGCCGCCGCGTGCATGCGCGCCAGCTCGAACAACAGCAGGTTGGTCAGGCCGCCGTTCTGCACGAGGCCCGGATAGCCTTCGGTCTGTGTCACGTACGGATGGTCGTAATGAATGCGGTGGCCGTTGAACGTGAGCGCCGAATAGCGGAACAACACCACCGGGTCGGGTGTGAATACTTTCTTCCATACCGCGGTGCCCGGCGCGGGTTGCGGGGGCGGGGGAGGCGCCTTGGGATCCGGTTCTTCGCGGTAGACGACGTCCATTTCTTCCGTGATCGCGAGCCCGCGCGGGCTCAATATGTCGGTTTTCACAATGACGAATACCATCTGGCCGCTGCGTCCCTGCTTGACGGTGACTTCCTTGATGGATGCTTCCTTGCGCACTTCGTCGCCGATGCGCAGCGGGTCGTGCATCCACGTGCGCCGGCCCGCATTCATGCGGCGCGGCAGCGGGACGGGCGGCAGAAAATCGCCGCGCTGCGGGTGGCCGTCGGGCCCGATCTGCGACTGGCGCACCACGCGCGGGAACAGCAGGCAATGCCAGCCGGGCGGGAGCGGGTCCCCCATCTTCGGCAGCGGGTCGTCGCGGTCGAGCATCGCGGCGAGGCGATGGACCGCCGGAACCGTCACGTAGTCAACGTCGGATTCCTTCTGGCCGATCCACTCTTTGAGCTTTTCGAGGTCCTGGGTCACGCCGCATGTCTCCCGGTGAGATGTGAGTTTTCCTGAGCGAGGCGTGATTTTAGCAACGTTTGCGCGTTCCCTGACGCCGCGTGCGCCACGATGGGAGAAATCAGTCGGCCTTGGCGCCTGATTCTTTCACCGCCTTGCCCCACTTCGCGATCTCGGCCTTGATGTAGGCGGCGAACTGCGCGCGCGTGTCGCCGACCGGCGTGAAAGCGAGCGTCGCGAGGCGCTCTTTCACATCCGGCTGATTCAGGATGTGCACCATCTCCTTGTTCAGCTTGTCGAGGATCGCGGCCGGCGTTTTGGCGGGCGCGGCGATCCCGATCCAGCCCACCGCCTCGAATTTCGGATAGCCGGATTCGGCTATCGTCGGCACGTCCGGCAGAAACGGCGAGCGCGCGAGCGTACCGATGCCAAGGCCGCGCAGCCTGCCCGAGAGTATGTGCGGACGCACGGCGGGGATTGCATCGAACATCACCGGGATCTGACCGCCGATCACCTGCCCATCCGCTTCGGCGCTGCCTTTGAACGGCACGTGGTTGATCGTGATGCCGGCGGCGGCGCGGAACATTTCCATCGTCAGGTGGCTCGTCGAGCCGGCGCCGAGCGATGCGTAATTGATCTGCGCGGGTTTGTCTCTCGCCGCCGCCACGAATTCCTTGACCGTTTTGAATGGCGCGGACGGGTTCGCGACGAGCGTCTGCGGCGTGAGGCCCAGGTTCGCGATCGGCGCGAAATCCTTGATTGCGTCGTACGGCAGCTTCGAGTACAGCGTCGGGTTGATGCCGAACGCGCTGGAGACCGCCATCGTCAGCGTGTAGCCATCGGGCGGCGCCTTCGCGCCCATCTCGGTGCCGACGATGCCGCCCGCGCCGGGACGATTATCGACGATCACCTGCTGGCCCCAATCATCGCCCAATTTCTGCCCGATGATGCGGGCGAGAATATCGGTCGAAGTGCCGGGCGTGAACTGCGCGATGATGCGGATCGGTTTGGCCGGATATTCGCTGCTCGAGGCGTGCGGGGCGATCAGGCACGCGATGAAACCGGATGCTGCGGCAAGACAGCGGCGTTTGGCTGCGGTCATGTTGTTCCTCCGTGGGGTGGGGCGGCGTTGCGGGGCGCCCGCGTTCGTTGAGTTGGGGGTGCCGGCGTATACTGACCGACGCAAAAACGGGTGTCAATCAAACGAACCGTGAAGAGACGGGGCAAGCTCGTGCGCGAAGCGGGAATCAAAGCGGAATAACGAAAGGAGTTGCAGCGATCATGCAGTGGAAATTCGAATTACTGATGAAGCCGCCCGCGATCCCGCTCACCGAAGGCCCGGTGTGGGACGGCGAGCACATTTACTTCACGCACATCCGCGCGAGCCGCATCATGCGCTACGACCCGAAGGGCGGCGCGATCACGGAATGGCGCACCGGCACCAACCGCACTAACGGCCTCGCGTTCGACGCGCAGGGGCGGCTCTTCGGCTGCTGCTCGGGCGGGCGCGTGCTCGAGACGCATCCGGTGCCGGCGCTCCGCCCGACCAACTGCTGTTTCGGCGGCCCGGACATGACTACGCTCTTCGTCACCACCACGCAGGGCCATTTCTTCAGGGCCGAAACGAATCGCGTGGGTTGGGCGATGTATCCGTAAAGTAATAGTTCAAGAACTGATCCTTCAAGACACGCGAGCGCGGCCCGCAGGAGTTTATGATCGAGGTTAACGAGCGTATCGACGTGCCATCGGCGCCGCGGATCGTGTGGGACCTGCTGGCGGACCCGCGCGCGGTGGTCGATTGCGTGTCCGGAGCGGCGCTGGGCGATCAGCACGACGACGGATCATTCGATGCGCACCTGACGGTCAAGTTCGGCCCTGCCAAGGTGACTTTTCGCGCGCGGGTCGGGCTGGAGCTTGATGCCGCGGCGATGACCGGACGCGTCAGCTCGAAAGGCAAGGACAACCAGGGCGGGACGCGCTTTAAAGCCGCGATGACCTTCAAGGTCCTGCCGCAGGCGGAAGCGCCGGGATCGACGATCGCGATCGAGGCGCGGGTCGAAATTTCCGGCCGGCTCGCAACAGTGGTCGAAGGAGGAGCTGGACTGGTCGTCAAGCGCATGACGGCGGACTTTTCGGAGCGGCTCGCCGCGCGTTGCGCCGAAGCGAGCGCGGCTTAGGCTCGCAGCATCGCAGTTGCAGTGCATACGAACGTGACATTTCAATAAAGGGAGAAACATGAAGGTTTATCAAAGGCTCGCCGCCGCATTCAAGGCGGAAGGCGTATCGCACGTCTTCGGTCTCATGGGCGACGGCAACATGTACTGGATGCACGAGCTCGACAAGCTCGGCGTCAAGCTGCTCGAAGTGCGCCACGAGGGCGCCGGCCTCGGCATGGCCGACGGCTGGGCGCGCGCGACGCACACGCCCGGGGTCGCCACCGCAACCTGCGGCCCCGGCGTGACGCAGCTCGCGACCGCGTTCGTCACGGCGGCCCGCGCGCAATCGCCGCTCGTCGCCTTTTGCGGCGAGCATCCGACGAGCGACGACGAGTACAACCAGCGGCTCGACCAGTCGCGCTTCGCCGCCGGCTGCGAAGCGGGTTTCGTGCGCATGGCGACGCCCGACGCCGCGGACGACGCCGTGCGCAAAGCGTTTTATCTCGCGCGGCTCGAATCGCGCCCGATCATGCTGAGCGCGCCGATGGACGTGCAGCAGAAGGAGTTCGACGACGATGAGCCGTACAAGCCGTCCTCCACGCTGCTGCCGCTGCGCGCCGGGATGCCGGACCCCGCCATGCTCGAGAAGGCGGCCGCCATCGTCGCCGGCAGCAAGAAGCCGGTGATCGTCGTCGGGCGCGGCGCGAAGTGGTCGGGCGCGGGCGATGCCGTGCTGAAGCTCGCCGGACGCATCGGCGCGCTGGTCGCCACTTCGCTGATGGCGAAGACGTGGCTCTCCGAAGACGAATATCACGTCGGCGTTTCCGGCACCTACGCGACGCGCACCGCGATACAGCTCTTCGAGGAAGCCGACTGCGTGATCGGCATCGGCGCGAGTCTGAACCGCTACACGACCGAGCACGGCTATCTCTACCCCAACGCGCGCTACGTGCACATGGACTCCAAGCCGCACGTGATGATGAGCGGCGGCCGCTCCGCCGATTGCTATCTGCAGACGGATGCGAAGGCCGGCGTCGAAGCGCTGGACAGCCTGCTCGCGAAGCGGTCGTTCAAGCAGACCGGTTTCCGCACCGGCGAAGTCAAGGAGCGGCTCGCCAACGCGCTCGACGACCGTACGCAATTCCCGCTCGAGCCGGGCACCGCCGATCCGCGCCCGGTCTGCCTCGCGCTCGACGAGATGGTGCCGGCGGAATATGCCCTTTACACCGGCAGCGGCGCGAGCGCGGGCTTCTCGAACATCCTGTTCAGCCGCCGGCGTCCCGTGGTGCTCGCGAGCCATTTCTTCGGCTGCATCGGCCAGATGATGCCGGCCGCGATGGGCGCGGTCGCGGCCGCCGGCAACAAGCCGGGGCTGCTTGTCGATGGCGACGCGAGCATCATGATGCACCTCGCCGAGTTCGAGACGATGGTGCGCTACGACATGCCGCTTTTGATCGTCGTCATGAACAACCAGATGCTGGGCGCGGAATATTACAAGCTCGACGTGCACAAGATGAAGGCCGAGCTCGCGACGATTTCGACGCCCGACCTGGGCGCGGTCGCCGTCGCGATGGGCGGGCGTGGGAAGCTGGCGCGCAGCGTCGGGGACGTGCGCGCCGCGGTCGCCGAGTGGGTGAAGAAGCCCGGGCCGATGATGATCGACGTGCGCATCTCGCGCAGCGTGGTGACGCTCCCCTACCGCCGCATTCACTACGGCAAGGACGAGTAGCGCGCCGGCGCGATTGCCGCCTACTTCGCGACCGTCACGCCGCGGATTCCGTTCTTCTCGATCGTGCGGGCGACGAGGCCCGAGGCTTTGGCGTCGTCGACGAACGCGCACAGGTACTGCGCGCCAACGTCGTGGCCTTTCGGCGTGCCGACCGCCTGCTGGACCGCGGTGAAGCGGCCCGGAAGTATGCGCGATCCCGGCAGGTTGCCGCGGTCCTTCTCGAGCCGCGACTTGAGGCCCGCGAGCGCTTCCAGCTTGTCGGCGACGAAAACCTTGAACGCAGCGTCCGCGGTTGCCGCGTGCACGAGGCGCGCGTGCTGCAGATTGCGTTGCAAGAACAAGTCGTATGCGGCCTTGGCCGTCACGGCGATGCGCGCGCCTTCGCGGTCAACGTCGGCGATCGCCTTGAGCTTCGATCCCGGCGGCACCAGGTAGGTCGATTCGATCTCGAGATAAGGCGCGGTGAAGCTGATCTGCTTCGCGCGCTGCGGCTCGGCGCCGAGGAACGCCACCTCCCACGCGCCCGCGCCCGCCGAATCGGCGAGTTCGCCGGCGGACTCGTAGGTAACGATCTCGACGGGCACGCCGAGTCGCCGGCCGAGCTCCGCCGCGAGATCGAGCGCGATGCCGCTCGGCGCGCGCGTGACCTTGTCCCGCGCGGTGAGCAGGTTGTTGCTGAAGTTGATGCCCACGCGCAACTTGCCGGATGGAGCGAGGTCGGCGCGCGCGGCGGCTACAGTGACGGTCATGATCGGCTTCCTCTCGATGGCGAAGGCGCAACTTTAACTCATGCGCCGGCCGCCCGCCGCTCATTGCGCGGCGTCAGCCGCGATCCCCGCGCTCTTGATCACCGCGCGCCAGCGCGCGGTCTCCGCCGCGATCAGCTCGCGGAAAGATGCGGAGGTGCCGGGCATCGCTTCGACGCCCTGATCGAGCAGGCGCTGCACCACGCCGGGATCCGCCAGCGCGCGGTTCAGCTCGGCGTTAAGCCGCGCGACGATGGCCGCCGGCGTCGCCGCGGGCGCGAGCAGCCCGTACCAGGTATTGCAGTCGAATCCGGGAAACGTCTCCGCGACCGGCGGGAATCCCGGCGCGACCCGCGTGGGCTTCGGCGTGGCGACGGCGATCACCCGCAGGCGCCCGGCCTTGATGAACGCCGCGACCTGCGGCGTGCCCGAGAACATCACTTGCACCTGTCCGGCGACGAGGTCCGTCACCGCGGGCGCGCCGCCCTTGTAGGGCACGTGCACGAACTTGACGCCGGCCAGGCTGTTCAGCAGCTCGATGCCGAGGTGGTTCGGGGTGCCGACCCCGGGCGATGCGAAATTGAGCTTGCCGGGCTGGGCTTTCGCGAGCTCGATGAGGTCTTTCACGCTGGAGACCGGCAGCGCCGGGTTGACGACCAGCAGGAACGGCACGTACACGATGAGGCCGACCGGCGCGAAGTCCTTGAGCGGCTCGAACGGCATCTTCACACCGAGCGCGGGATTCACCGCGAGCCCCGCCGAGGTTCCGAACGTGAGCGTGTAGCCGTCCGGCGCCGATCTTGCGCCGAGCGCGACGCCGATCAGCGTGCCCGCGCCCGGCCGGTTGTCGACCACGATCTGGCTTCCCAGCAGCTCGCCGAGCCTGGCTGCGACCTCGCGCGCGACGAAATCCGTGGTTCCGCCCGGCGGATAGGGCACGATCAGGCGCAGCGGCTTAGTCGGGTACAGCGCCTGCGCCTGCGCGCACGCAGCGGCGAGCAGCGCCGGCAGCAACAACATCCGAATGAGCGCGATTTCCACAGCGTGCCTCACGGCGGGTTGCAAGTCGCCTAACCGTAGCACAGCGTTTGTCAGGGCCGCAAACGCAAGCGGCGACAGCCCGGCGCGGCGAAACGGGGCCAAGTCTTGAAATATCAGTTTTTGCTTTCCGCTAACCCGTCGCCACCGGTCACATCGGCGGGCCGGCCGCAATGATTGCGCGGATCAATGCACGATTTTCTTCTCGCGCGACGCAGTGGTTGCTGCGGTATCGCCAGCGTCACTGGCTGCCGGCGCAGGCGCGGCTGACTGATCGAGCCCCCAGTCCGCGTTCTTCTGCAATTTATCGAGCAGCACGCCGATCTGCTGCGCGAGTTTGCGCGGCAGGCACAGGTTGACGTCTTTTCCGTTCGGCAGAATCATGTCCAGCGATAGATCGTCGGCTTTCTCCGCTGCAGTCAGCTTGACCACCAGCGCAGGCGTTTGACCCAACGGGAAAGTGGCGCCGGGCTGGAATTGATCGTCCAGCTTCGTTTGCGCCTTGACCGCCTCTTGCTCGAACTCGGCGACGGTTTGCGCGATCTGCGGAGGAAATTTCTCGGCGATCGCGCGCGCCGCGGCGGCGTGGATCGCGGCGAGCAACTGGCCGGTGACCGGCCGCGTCAGCCAGAACCGGAATTCTTCCCGCGCGTCCGTACTCAGACGCAACAGGATGCGGTCTTCCGCCGCTACGTAAGTGCCGTTCAGCTGTTTGATACCCATGAACGGTTATTCTAACCCGCGCCGCCGCTGCGCATGCCCGGCGCAGCGGGCTCGCCGGTAACGTCGGTTGCGACGGTTTGAAGTGGGGATGGGCGATGTATCTGCGAGTCTCGAAGTGAGGAAGTTGGAGATAGAGGGATCAAGGCGTAGTAGCGCAAACCCAAACAAGGGCACCCACCCTGAATATTAGAGGCGAACTAAGGTTCAATTCCAACCAGAACCAACGGTACGGCCGGGACACCTCGTCCTTGTCGAATCACGTTATAAAATTCCCCCTCGTAATACGCTACACCAGAACTCATTTGGGATTGAAGCGACTTCATCGGAAGAATTTCGATTCCAACGTCGATCTGATCGCCGACATAAAACGCAAGATGTTTCACAAATAGGTCGTATGCGACGAACGAGTACTTGCCAAACTGTACTTCTATCGCGACTCTTTCCTTAACAAAGTCGGTTTGGTTATAGCTGAATATCGGTGTTTCACCGGCAGCCGCAATTTCTTTCTTCTGTTCCTTGGGCGGCATCGTCAGGGTTTTTCTGATCAGCTTCTCGCTTTGTGTCACCCAGTAACTCACTCGACTTTCTTGCCATTTTTTCTTTCTCAACAGCCCTTTGAATTTCGCATTCATAGCGATAGGGCTATATAACAACTTTCCAACCATACCCTTTTCTTTTGAAATCTTTGTCTTGCAAGCGTGCGCGTCTACGAGCTGCACCACCTGCCTCACCTCTGCCCAAAGTTTGGGTTTATGGACCAGAAGGAACTCTACTCCATTGAGATGAGAATAAACTTGGGCAATTTTCATTTAGTACGATACCGCTTCCGCTCTTGTTCTATTAGACGCAATTGCTTTGATTCAGAGGGTTCATGCCATGGAGCGATGGTAAGTTTGTTTCCCGCAGCTTTTGGATCATAGACGGGTCGGTTCATTGGCCGAGTACGCAGCGTACCATTGAGTTCTTGACGTATCCTCGTGTGCGCGACATCAAGATATTTTGGATGAATCTCCGCTCCAGCGCCGCGTCGCTCATGTCGAATCGCGGCAATGATTGTTGTGCCAACACCAAGAAATGGATCATAGACCCAATCGCCGGTTTTGGTCATGCTAAGGACCAAGCGCTCAACTAATTCAACTGGAAATTGGCAAGGGTGAATAGTCTTCTCAATGTGGTTACTTTTTACGTTTGGAATCACCCACACGTCTCCGGGATTTTTGCCGAGCGGATTGCCTGAATACTGCCCTGTTTTGGGTCCCTTGAAATGCTTCTTACCCGGGTACTTTTGCGGGACCCTGATCGCGTCAAGATTAAAAGTGTAGTCGTCCGACTTTGTAAACCAGATGATGTTCTCATAGCGCCCTGAGAATCGCTTGCTGCAATGAAGCCCGTGTTCGAAATGCCAAACGATGCGATTGCGCATCTTGAGTCCCAAATCCCGGAAGACCGGGTATAGCACGGTGTCGAGCGGAATAATGGCGCCGTTATCGACGTAATTCCCTACCTGCCAGCAGATACTCCCGCGAGTGGATAACGCGCGAACGCACTCTGCAATAACGATCGCCTGTTGCTCCAAATAATGATCTAGATGTAGGCGTCGCTCGTATTCTTTTCCGATGTTATATGGCGGTGACGTGACCACAAGTTGTAATTTGCCATCGGGAATCTGCCGTAGCTGCTCAAGACAGTCACCGGGATAAACGACAACCTCGTTTTTTGAATCAAACCGACTTTTTATTCTCACGTCACGGAACATAAAATCCTTGTATCTTGCGCCTTAAGTGTGCTTAGGGACTACGCGCAAAAACATTGCTGAGATGCCATGCGCGAGTTTGGCTTTTTTCTCAAAGAACCGCAACAGCCATTGTAATCACTGGCTTTATATGGTGACCTTGCCGCGCAGAGCAGTCTGAGTAGTTGTATGGTAAGCAGAATCCAGCGGCTATTTAGCAACGACAGAGGCTAGGCTTGACGTATCAGTTTTGCTTCGCGCTAAACCGTCGCCACCGGGCACGGAGGCGAGCCGACCGCGCCGGGGAGGCGCAGCGGCGGGGCGGTGAGGAGGAAGCGGTAGCGCTTATGTTCGCGCAGCCATTTCGCGAGCGCGGTGAGGTAGAACATTTCTCCGAGGTGAATGCCGAGCTTGAAGAGACAATGCTCGTGCAGCGGCACGTACGGCCCCTTGTAATCGGCGGGCATCGATTTCAACCGATCCTCCACCGCGTAGTTGTCGGCGATCAGCACCGACAGCCCGCTGTCGGTTATCCACTTCAGCAGGCGCTCGTCGAGCCCCTTCAGCACCGGGCACGTGGAGTGCAGCTTTTGCGCGTCCGGATCGCCTTTCATGTCGAGCAGCATCCGCGCAAAACCGGTATGCACGCATACCATGTCGCCTTTTTCCACCGTGACGCCGTCCGCGTCGAGCACTCGCATCAGCTCGTCGTAGCCGACCTGTTTGCGCTTATAGCCGAAGCGGTGGTGCAAATCGATCATCACGCCGCGGCCCTGTATGCAGCGCTCGGCCATGTTCTCGATCCCGAGCTTCATCGCGCCGTGCAGCCCCGGCTTGCCGGGATCGGGCTTGACGATGTCGACGTTGCCGCGCCACCCGTTGTAGAACACTGGCTCCGCCTTGCCGTTGCCGTCAGCGTCGAACATCGAGCCGATGTGCGCGAGCGCGTCCCATTGCGTCGAGTACTGCAGGTGCAAGAGCACCGCGTCGTCGCACACTACGTCCGAACAGCCGGGAAAATCGTGCGCGTAATGGTGCACGTAATAATCGACGCCATCTTTCTGTGTCGGCTGCAGGCGCGGCGGAAAGCGGTGCGGCTGCAATTTGTTGCCGCCCGGGTAATCGAGCGGCAGCGAGAGATTGAACGCGATGCCCTCGCGCACTTCCGCGATGCCCTGCTTTACTTTCTCCGGCGTTAGATAGTTGAGGCGCCCGCATTGATCGTCGGGGCCGAACTCGCCCCAGTTCGAGCCTGCGGGTTTGTTTTTCCAGCGTGGATTCATAAATTCAGGTCAAGAGCGTTAGCCACAGAGCAACTGCGTTGACTGTCAAGCATTCTGTGATTGTTTCCAAGGCTGATTAGACCTGATCATGGCGTTGAGGATGACCAGCATTTTTCGCATACAAGCGGTGATGGCCACATAGTGATGTTTACCCGCTTGG